>NC_009523.1:2123863-2427272 GCF_000016665.1 Roseiflexus sp. RS-1 | reverse complement strand
ACGGAGGCATGGAAGATGCCGTCAGCATCAGACGACCTGCGCCCCCCGGATGAGCGGGATATTGACGTATAGCGCCGCTATTGGGGCGCTGTGGTCAATCGCCTCCGCACCGCGTTTGCGCGCTCAAAGTCGCAGGAGAGCGCAATGGCCTATCTGGGCGGCTTGCTCAGCCCGGCCGAGCGCAAGAATGGCTGGCAACTGGCCGAAATCATCGGCCATCCCAACCCCTATCGCGTGCAGGAGTTGCTGAGCCGGGCTATCTGGGACCCCGACGAGCTGCGCGACCGGCTGCGGCGCGATGTGCTGGACTATCTGGGCGACCCAGACGCGATTGGCGTGCTGGACGAGACGGGCTTCCTCAAGAAAGGCGCCACGTCGGTGGGGGTGGCGCACCAGGGCTGCGGCGCCGCTGGACGGGTCGAGAACTGCCAGGCGGGGGTCGTGCTGACCTATGCCAGCGCCCACGGCCAGACCCTGCTCGACCGCGCGCGCTATCTGCCGCGCAGCTGGACGGACGACTCCGAGCGCTGTCGCCGGGCCGGGATCCCAGCGAGCGCACCTTTGCCACCACACCCGAGCTGGCCCGCCAGCCGCTTGAACGGGCCTACGCGGCGGGGGTAACCTCTGCCGCCATCGCTGGCGATAGCGTCTACGGCGACGACCGCGAGCTGCGCCAGTGGTTGGAGGCGCGTCATCAGCCTTCCGTCGTGACCATCTCCAGCACGGAACACCGCTGGCTGGGCCACGAGTCCTGGAGCCTGGCCGACCTGTCCGCGCGGCTGGCCACCAGGCCGTGGGAGCGCCTGAGTTGTGGCGCAGGCAGCCAGGGGCCGCGCTGGTATGACTGGCGGCGCGTCCGGTTGAACGGCCCGGCCGCGCCGGGCGGACGGCGCTGGCTGGTGCTGCGCCGCAGCTGCACCGATCCGACCGAGGTCAGGGCCTATGGGCCGGAGGCCACGCCCCTGGACACGCAGGTGCGGGTGATTGGCAAGCGCTGGACGGTCGAGGAGAGCATCCAGACCGGCAAAAGCGAGGTCGGCCTGGACGAGTGCGAGGTACGCTCGTGGACTGGCTGGTATCGGCATAGCACCCTGGCGATGTAGGCGCACGCCGTTCTGAGGGTGCTCCGCCATCAGGAGGGCGCCGTGGAGGCACCCGAAAAAGGGGGCCCGCAGACTGCAGGAGCGCGCAGTCTGGCGCGCTTCAAGGCGCGCCGCGCCTGCGGTGCGGGTGAGCAGTGGGGAGGGTCGTCAGCTCTTCTGGAACGTGGTGCTCGCCGTGGCCCAGCCGTGCGCGCACATCCTGCACTGGTCGTGGCAGCGGCGCTGCCATCACGCCCTGGCCCAAGCGGCCCATTGCCGCCGCCGCGCCCGGCAGCTCCCGCCGGTGGTTGTGGCTGCTGCGGATGGCCTGAACCTGCCCGCGCCAGCGGTGATCGCGCTGCCGAACGGGGAGCCTCCCGCCGTGGAGGGCGCCAACCCTCCAGGTGAAGCCACCCGTGAGGAGATCATCGCGCAGGTTTGGGCACGCGTAGCCCCCTTGCTGCCCGTGCCGCGACGGGCAGGACGCCAGATCGTTCACGATCGGCGTCAGATCTTGGAGGCGATGGTGCATGTGATGCACACGGATTGCGGCTGGAGCGCCCTGCCATCCCATTTTCCTCCCGGGAAGACGGTTCACGATCACTCCGTCACGTGGCGCAAGACCGGCATCTGGGCGCAGATCTGGGTGGGGCTCAGATTGCCGGGCGCCCGCCCATTCGAGCAACTCCAACTGTAGTAAGAGCCTATCCGAATAACCCGGCTGCAAGCGAAGTGATCAAGCCACAGGCGAAGAAGTCACGGTTATTCGGATAGGCTCTAAGAACTGCTATAAGTTCTCAATCTTCATAATGCTCTCGCTCCCGTGACAGGTCACACCGCTGCATGCGGGCAAGATGCCCGCGTACCCAGGCCGCTGCCTTGCGGGCAGGATGCCCGCGTACCCGGGCCGCTGCATGCGGGCAAGATGCCCGCGTACCCGGGCCGCTGCCTTGCGGGCAGGATGCCCGCGTACCCGGGCCGCTGCATGCGGGCAGGATGCCCGCGTACCCGGGCCGCTGCATGCGGGCAAGATGCCCGCGTACCCAGGCCGCTGCATGCGGGCAGGATGCCCGCGTACCCGGGCCGCTGCCTTGCGGGCAGGATGCCCGCGTACCCTGCGTACCGGGCGGGCGGGATGCCTGCGTACCCGGGCCGCGCGGGGACGCGCACCGTTCCAGCGCGCCAGAAACATCTCACAAACACCATTCGTTGCCCCGGCAGGAATGCACCCCGTCCCTGGTATCGACTGTCGCCACCCTCAGAGTCCTTCATCAGCGAAGCTTTGGGGGAAGCTGGCACAGGCTGAACACTCTGTTGTGATACCTTCACTTTTAGTTGCGACCCTGTAACCTTTGCCACGGGATGCCTCTGGTATCGTACTACTTCGATGTTGTGTGATTGCAACGCGGAGTTGTTGCCTCACTTTCCTGAGAAATCGTCGTTTTTGTTATAGTGACGGCAGAGTTGCCGACTACAGCGCAGGATTGAAGCGCTACGGACGCTCTTTCATGATAGTAGTAGTCAACAGGCGTCTGGAAAGGTATCGTGTCGAACTTGCAGCACATTCTGGTTGTCGACAACGATCCGGTTGCTGCGATGGTGACCCAACAGGGGCTGCAACTCCTCCTCGGTAAGGATGTTGAGGTCTCACTGGCGCCATCGCCGGGAGCGGCCTGGTTGCGCTGTATGCGCGAATCTGTCGATCTGTTGATCGTCGATCCAAGCCCGCCCGGTCGCGCTGCTGCCGCGTTGATCAAAGCGCTCCACGACGAACGTCCCCATATTCCGGTCGTGGTGCTGACTGCCTACGATACGCCGCGTCTGCGCTCGCAGATGAAGCGGATGGGCGTCCGTCATTATCTGGCAAAGCCGGTGGAACTGGCGGAACTGAAGAATACGGTCAGCGGCGTGCTGGCTTCCCTCAATAACGCTCAGGCATCGCCGGTTATGCATTGAGCGCCCTGCGACGTTGTGCTTCGTGGATGTGCGAAGTCATGCGTCTGCGGTTATGGTATTCACGACGCTCCCCCTGAATACGCCTTTCATCCCTTCGCTTTGATCGCCGCCAGGAAATCGGCGACGGTGAATGCCGGATTGCGGTGATACGCCGGTTCGAGCATGACGTCACCGATCTGCCGGTAGCGCGCGGCGCGGTCATGCACCAGATGCGGGTAGCAGCGCGCCAGTGTTGCTGCGGGGGATTCATCGGGTCGAGGCTGGTACATGCCATTCCAGACGATTGGACGTGGACGTGCGAGATATTCCTCCAGCAACTGCTTCCGCAGTTCCGGATCATCCGCCAGGTAAACCATCGTTGCGTGTCGCCTGATGCGCTGGATCAGCGCAGCGTCGAGGTAGATGACGCTGCCGGTCATATCGATGACGATATTGTCCTCTTCGGCGATGCGTTCCGCGATCCTGACCATCACCTCCTGTTCGCAGGCGAGATAGGTGCGTTCACGTGCGGCATAGTGCGCTTCATACGGAAACCCCATCCAGCGCCCGATGTCGTAGACCGTGACCGTGTCGGCGTTGTGTTCGATCCGGAGGCGTTCCGCAATCAGGTCGTCGCAGTGCAACGTGGTGAATCCAGCATCGGCGAGTCGCGCCGCCCAGCGTGACTTGCCGATGCCTGCCATGCCGATCAAGCCGATGACCACGCTTTACCTCTGAAGTCGGGCTGCAAGTTCCACAAATGCGTCGAGTGTCTGCGGATTGGCCATGGCGTCGCGGTTGGCTGCTTTTTCTGGAGGAACGCCGCGCAGGATTTTTTTGATCGGCACTTCCAGTTTTTTGCCGTTCAGCGTGCGCGGCACGTCGGGAATGGCAATGATGACATCGGGGACGTGGCGCGGCGAGAGCGCCGCACGGATCGTTGCGCGTATGCGCTCTTTCAGTGCGTCATCGAGAGTCACGCCAGTTTCGAGCGCGACAAACAGATACATGGTGGCGGTTCCGTCAGGGTTTTCCAGATCGATCACCAGACTATCGCGCACTTCGGCGATGCCTTCGACTGCACGGTACATTTCGCTGGTACCCATCCGCACGCCGTGGCGGTTGATCGTCGAGTCGGAACGACCGTAGATGACCAGCGTTCCGCGTTCGGTCAGTTTGACCCAGTCGCCATGACGCCAGACGCCGGGATAGACGTCGAAGTAACTGGTACGGTAGCGCGAGCCGTCGGCGTCGCCCCAGAAGAAGAGCGGCATCGAGGGGAGCGGGGCAGTGACGACCAGTTCACCGACATCGCCGACCAGCGAGTTTCCCTGCTCGTCGAAGACGTCGACGCGCGCACCCAGGCACCGGCACTGGATTTCTCCGGCAGTCACCGGGAGCAGCGGGCACCCGCCGACGAAGGCGGTGCAGACGTCGGTGCCGCCGCTGAGTGAAACCAGCCAGAGGTCGCGCCTGACGCGCTCGTAGACCCACCGGAACCCTTCGACCGGCAGCGGTGATCCGGTCGATCCGATTGCCCGCAGGCTTGACAGGTCGAACGTCGTTCCCGGTGCAATGTTGGCTTTACGACAGGCGGTGAGGTAGGCGGCGCTCGTGCCGAACAGGGTCATGCGGGTGTCGGCAGCGAATCGCCAGAGGGCGTGCATATCGGGCCAGGCAGGGTTGCCGTCGTAGAGCAGCAGCGTACTTCCCACCAGCAATCCGCTGGTCAGGAAGTTCCACATCATCCATCCGGTGGTGGTGAACCAGAAGAAACGGTCCTGCGGTCCCAGGTCGAGGTGCAGCGCCAGCGATTTCAAATGTTCGAGCAGGATGCCGCCATGCCCCTGGACAATCGGCTTGGGCAGACCGGTCGTTCCCGATGAGTAGAGGATCCAGAGCGGATGGTCGAACGGAACCGGTTCGAAACGGAGCGATGCGTCGTGGCGGAGGCACTCGTTCCACGGGATGGCGTCGGCTACCTGTGCGTCCGGGTCGAGATACGGTACAATCACCACATGTTCGACGCTCGTGAGCGTCGAGCGCAGTTCTGCCAGTGCGGCGCGGCGGTCGAACGCCCGACCGCCGTAGCGGTACCCATCAACGGCGATCAGCACCCGCGGTTCAATCTGACGGAAACGGTCGGCAACGCTGGCAACCCCCATTTCGGGCGAGCAACTCGACCAGATGGCGCCGAGGGATGCACAGGCCAGGAATGCAATGACGGCATGCGGCGTATCTGGCAGCACGGCTGCCACCCGGTCGCCCCGCCGAACGCCGAGCATCTCCAGGTGAGCGGCAACCGAGGCGACCTGGCGCTGCAATTCAGCCCACGTCAGCGTCTGAAGTGCCTCGCCTTCGGACTGGAACAGGATGGCAGGACGATCGGCGCTGGCGTGACGGAAGGCGTGCGCTGCGTAGTTGAGCGTCGCGCCGGGGAACCAGACCGCGCCGGGCATGCGGGCGTCGGCGAGGACGGCGTGCGGCTGCGTCGTCGCCTGGATATCGAAAAAATCCCAGATCGACTGCCAGAAATCGGACAGTTCGGTGACCGACCAGCGCCAGAGCGCGTGGTAATCGGCGAATGTCACACCGCGGGTCTGCGCCAGCCAGTCGATATACCGCTGCATAACACTGGCGCGCATCATGTCGGGGGAGGGCGACCAGAGCAGATCGCCTTCACGCACAGTTGGTTCAGCCATACTCAACCCCAGCCTGTCACATTTGCTTTCATGACTTCGCTGCAAAAATGCACCGCTGAGACGCCGAGAGCGCAGAGAACCCTGAAAACGAACCACGATGGATGCATGGCGCAGCATGCGGGTGCGTGATGCGCGAGAGAATCCTCCTCTGCGAACGCCGCGCCGCTGCGGTGACCTATCCTTTTTGCAGCGGACTCTTTCATCAAGCGTCCACCCGTGCCAGGCGTTGCCGCAGCAGGTGATCGGCGAGCACCAGCGCCAGCATCGCCTCGGCGATTGGAACCAGCCGTGGGAGCACGGTCGGGTCGTGGCGACCGTGGATTTCGATCGCAGCGGGATTTCCGGCGCGATCGACCGTGTGTTGCGGACGGGCGATGGACGCTGGCGGTTTGGCAGCGATGCGCAGCACGATCTCTTCGCCGGTGCTGATGCCGCCGAGAATACCGCCGTGATGGTTGGACGCGGTTCCGATTGTGCCATCATCGCGGCGCACGAACGGGTCATTGTGGGTCGAGCCGGTCATATATGCGACACCGAACCCCTCGCCGAACTCAACCCCTTTGATCGCCGGGATGCTGAACATTGCCTTGCCAATATCCGCCTGCAATTTGTCGAAGACCGGCTCGCCGAGACCGGGAGGAACGCCACGGGCGCGCACTTCGACCACGCCGCCGAGCGAGTCGAGGCTGCGCCGCGCCTGTTCGACACGCTCGACCATCAGGGCGGCAACCCGCGCATCCGGGCAGCGCATGATGTTGCGCTCGATTTCGCTCTCATCAATAACCTCGGCTTTCAGATCGCCGAGTTGCGATGTCCACGCAATGACCGAAATGCCGTAGCGCGCAAGGAGCAGTTTCGCAATCGCGCCGCCAGCGACACGCCCGATCGTCTCGCGTGCGCTGCTCCGTCCACCGCCGCGCCAGTCGCGAAAGCCATACTTCGCGTCCCACGTGTAATCGGCGTGACCGGGGCGGTAGAGGTGCTTGATGGTATCGTAGTGCCCCGGCTTCGCATCGGTATTGAAGACCAGCATGCTGATGGGGGCGCCGGTCGAACGTCCCTCGAACACCCCCGACAGGATCTGCACCTGATCGGGTTCCTGACGCGCCGATGTTACCCGGCTCTGCCCGACCCGGCGACGATCCAGTTCGCGCTGGATGAACGCTTCCGAAATCTCGATACCTGCCGGGCACCCATCGACCACGCACCCAACTGCGGGTCCGTGCGATTCGCCCCAGGTTGTCAATCGAAAAACCTGTCCAAATGTGTTTCCTGGCATTGATCCTGTTTCCTGTTCAACGTTGTTCCTGCGACGCCAGACGCTCGATCAGCGCCCGATCTTCTCGTAAGCCGGGATTGTCAGGCGCCGCCTGCAACGCCCGGTCGATCATGGAGCGCGCCTTATCGAACTGCTTCAAGCGCGCATATGCCAGTCCCAGTGCGCGCAAATACGTTACGTCATAGGGCGCTTTTTTGACCGCCCATTCCCATTCGAGCGCCGCAACATACCACATGCCGCGATTCTTCAGTGCGACGCCGTTATTGTAGTGCGTCAGATGGTCGGACGGCTTCAGGATATGGCGAAAACGCTCGAGTCTGCCGACAATAGCATCGTACCCGGCGATGGTGAGCGCAATCGCAGCGAGATGCGCCACGCCTGCGCCAATGGCGATCAGCCTGGCGCCAGCCATCAGCGGGGGAAGCCAGGCTGATGGGATCGATGTTGCACCGGTCAGGCGGTCCAGCATCGCTGTGAGGGTGTCGGGGCGCATGGCAAGCGCCAGCGCGCCGATCAGTCCGACAGTGGTCAGTCCCGCCGCCAGGTAGAGCGCCCAGGCGGCGCGTTGCGCCAGTTGCTGCGCGACCGAAAAACCGATGAGTGCAACCAGCGCAAGGATCACCGCCGGTATCAGGATGCCAATAGGGAAACCGTTCGCTGGCGCTTCCTGATAAAGCAAGACACCCATCACCGGAAAGACGAGCGCGATCAGAAGCACGACAACGGCGCCGCCGCGCCACATCCAGACCAGCGCCTGCACAATCGGCGACCGTTCATCCGACGGCGCCACCCGCACCAGCAGATTTCCGCCGCACTGGGTGCAGCGGCGTTGCGTTTCGACCGTCGGCGCGCCGCAGTAGGGACAGGGGATGGTTGCATCATCCACCGGTGCGACCGCTGCCAGGCGATGCGCAGGAGCGGTTGATAGTGGGGCAACTGCTGTTCTGGCGGTCGCTGCTGCGGGAGCGGACGCCGGTGGCGCTGGTGCGGGATTGGCTCGCGTCGCAACCGACCTGCTCTGGGGTGTGGACGGTACAGGTGCGGATATCGGGTCGGGCTTCGGTGGCAGTGGTGCAACCGGCTCGACGACTGCCAGAGTTGTGCGGTATGCGCGCAGGCGTGCAACCGATAGTGCGCGCGTATCGATCTCGCGCTCCAGGCGGCTGCCGGTTTGGTCCGGCGGGGGGAGTGGCGGCAATGGCAGACCCATCCGCGCGTGCAGCCATTCCAGCCCCTGGCGCGCGCGTGGATTGGACGGATTCAGCGCCAGCACATTTTCCAGGCAGATCTTCACGTCCTCCGGATCATCGACAACCCCCGACAGCCAGAGCCAGGCGCGCTCGTTGCGCGGATCGGCTTCCAGCAGATGGAGCAGCAGCGCACGTGCGTCGTCACGACGCCCATCGCGCGCGGCGGCGATTGCCTGGTGCAACGTATCGGCATTCATATACGTATCCTTCGACGCTGCCGCAACCAGACGTTAGCCTTCCCAGACGATTCGACCCTCGAGCATGGTCATATCGGCGCGCACCGTATGCAACGCTGATGGGTCGATCTTGAACGGATCGGCGGACAGGACGGCGAGATCGGCAAGCATACCGGGTGCAATCATACCCTGCTCATGGGCAGTCCCGGCTGCGGTTGCGCTTCCTGAGCAAAAGCCACGCAGCGCCTCCTCAACGGTCAACCGCTGTTCTGGATACCATCCGCCAGCAGGTTCACCGTCCAGTCGCTGCCGGGTCACGGCGGCATGGATGCTGAGCCAGGGATTGAGCGATTCGACCGGCGCATCGGATCCAAATGCAAGCGTTGCGCCAGCGTTGAGCAAAGCGCGCCAGGCATACGCATACGCGCAGCGCCGTCCCCAGAGTTGTTCTGCCATCGCCATATCGGTGGTGCAGTGGATCGGCTGCATCGAAGCAATGACGCCCAGACGGGCGAAACGCGGCAGATCGTTGGGATGCACCACCTGGCAATGCTCGATGCGATTGGGAATGCGGAGCGCCGGAGCGCCGGGCAGCGCCGCTTCGATGGCATCGAGCACCTTGCGGTTGGCGGCATCGCCGATGGCGTGAATCATCACTGCCAGACCGCCGTGGATCGAGCGGCGAACAGCGTCGCGCAGGTCATCGAACGACAGGACGGCAATGCCGCGATTGCTGCTGCCTTCATAGGGCGCAAGCATCTCTGCCGTCTGCGATCCAAGCGATCCATCGGCGAAGATCTTGACGCCGCCGATCCGGACCCAGCGATCGCCCAGTCCGCTGCGTATGCCGAGCGCCAGCGCCGCATCGAGTTCATCGAGACCGAAATAGACCAGGCAGCGCAGGTGCAGGTGATCGTGTTCGCGCAGGGTTTGCACGTCGCTGAGGGTCTGGGCGCCATCGCCGGGGGTCATGCTGGCTGGCAGGTGCATGCCGACCATACCGTAGGAATGGGCTTCGGTGATCGCTTCGCGGACTGCCGCCAGGCGCTCGTCCTGCTCCGGCTCAGGAATATGACGATGCACCAGATCTATCGCCGTTTCCAGCAGGATGCCGGTTGGTTCGCCGTGCTCGCGCTGGATGGCGCCGCCGGGCGGATCGGGGGTATCACCGGTGATGCCTGCCAGGCGCAGCGCCGCGCTGCTAACCCAGGCGGAATGACCGTCCTTGCGCGAGAAATACGCCGGTCGGTCTCCGATGACCGCATCGAGGTGCGCCGCAGTGGGCCAGCGCCCCCAGCGCGAGTGGTCCCACCCGCGTCCGCGCACCCAGGCGCCTTCGGGGAGGTGTTGCGCCGCAGCGTCGATCCGTTGCAGCGCCTCATCGAGCGTCGCTGCGTCGTCGAGCGCAATGTTGCGACGCGCCAGAGCATGGGCGACCAGGTGAACGTGGGCATCGGTCAACGCGGGAATAAGCGCGCGACCATTGAGGTTAATCCCCTCGGCGCGTCCGGTCACGGCAGCGCGTACCTTGCCCTCGCTGCCGACTGCAATAATGCGCCCATCGCGCACCGCGACCGCCTGTGCGCGCGGTTGCGCCGGGTTGAGCGTGTAGACAGGACCATTATAGAGAATAATCGGGTCGTTCATCGTCTGTTTCCAATCGGCGCCTGCGCCTGGATGGTTCTGAACGCTTCAACGTGTAGTCGCATGGTACGAATGGAGCGCACGGTTGTCAACAACGGTCGAAGCGCGTCGTCGTATGATGCGCAGGAAATGTTATTGCAACCGTATGGTAATGCGGCGGCGAGGCAAGCCTGATAAAATGTCTTAACAGGGATTTGTTGATTTATTTCGCTGGCAATGACCCGCACGAACACAACCTGCGAACAGCGCTCGCCCGCATGAACGAATCTGAACACCTTCAATCTGAGAACGACGCACTACGAACACGTATTCGGGAACTCGAGCGGCAACTTCACCATGCCCGATCTTTCGCTTCTTTTCCACCTTACGTTTCTCCAGCTGTCTCCGATTATTTTACCGCGTTCCACGAAACGACGCTGGCGATCATGAATCGTCTGGAACTCAACGATGTGCTGGAGGCGATCGTTGAGCATGCCGCGCGTCTGGCGGGAACGGAGCACGGCTATATCCATCTTCGCCTGGCGGATGCCGAACTGATGGAGATGAAAGTCGGCATTGGCCGGTTTGCGTTGAATCGCGGCAGTGTGATTGCTCCGGGCGAGGGGGTTTCCGGGCGCGTCTGGCAATCAGGCGAGCCGATGATGGTGGAGGATTACCGGTCGTGGGAAGGGCGCATCGAGCGGTTGGAGATGATTGATTTTGGGGCAGTGATTGCAGCGCCGCTGAAGTCGCGCGGGGACGTGATCGGGGTGCTGGGAGTGGCGTATGATGCAGCGAACCCCTTCGATTTTCATACCATCGCGGCACTCCTCGCCCGCTTCGCCGATCTCGCGGCGATTGCGATTGATAATGCGCAATTGTACACCGCAGCGCAGCGAGAAATTGCTGAGCGACAGCGCATCGAGGCGGAACTGCGCGCGAGCGCGCAGCATCTGCACGATCTGTACACGGTCACGAAGCGGCAGGCGCAGGAGTTGCGACTGCTCGGACAGGTGCGTTCGGTGCTGGCGCGGGCGATCGATCTGTCGGTCATCTTTTATTCGGTGGTCGAGGCAATCGCCAGAACCTTCGGCTACACGCAGGTCTGCATTTATCTGCGTGAACACGATGAACTGGTACTGCAACATCAGGTCGGGTATTCGCACATTCCAGAGCGCATTCCGTTCGGAAAAGGGATTATCAGCCGCACCATCCTGAGCGAACGACCGGCGCTGATTGCCGATGTGAGCGCCGACAGCGATTTTCTTGGCGCAATTGAAGGGGTGGTGTCCGAAATTTGCGTGCCGCTCTGGGAAGATGACAGGGTTATCGGAGCGCTCAACGTTGAAAGCATTAACGGCGTTGTGCTCACCGAAGATGACCTGCGTTTGATGACGGAACTGGCGGAACATATCCATGTCGCCATTGAGCGCGCGCGGCTGTATGAGCGGTTGTGGCAGCGCGTGCAGCAACTCGATGCGCTGTACAGCATCATGGGCGATATTACCGGCAATCTGAATCTCGATGATGTGTTACGGGCGATCGTAACGCGGATGCTGACTCTGATACGCGCCGCGCACGGTGCGCTGGCGTTGTACGACGCGCAGCAGAATCATCTCATTGTCCATGTGAGCGTTAACATGGACTACGACTATGCCGGTGTGCGCCTGGCGTTGGGGGAGGGGGCGATGGGCAAGGCGGCGCTTACGCGCCAGCCGGTCGTTGTGTGCGACTATCGCGCGTGGAGTGAGCGTTCGCTCCAGTGCGAGGCGGAGTCAACGGCGAATGTCCTGGCGGTTCCGCTGCTGGCGGGCGATGAACTGATCGGCGCGATGAGCGCGGGAGACGGCGATCTCAAGCGAATCTTCACCGCAGATGATATCCGGTTGCTCAGCATGTTCGCGCAACAGGCGACGGTTGCGATCAAAAATGCCCGTCTGTTTGAAGAAGTGCAGTATCTGGCGATCACCGATCCGCTTACGGGGCTGTACAACCGGCGATATTTTCTGAGTGCGGCGCGGCGCGAACTCGAACGCGCGCACCGTCACCACTCGCCGCTGGTGGTGATCATTGCCGATCTTGACGATTTCAAACGGATCAACGATGACTTCGGTCATCCGGTTGGTGATCGGGCGCTGCGGGCGTTCAGCGATCTGTTACGCCGCGAATTGCGCTCTATCGATCTGGTGGCGCGCTATGGCGGTGAGGAATTCATTCTGCTGTTGCCGGAGACGGACGAAAACGGCGGCGTGCAGGTTGTCGAGCGTGTGCGCCTGCTGTGGAGCCAGACAACGATTGCAACCGGTCAGGGGGTGGCGAGGATGACGTCCAGTTTTGGCATGGCAGTGTATGCTGAGCCGTTTGATGGGATGAGCATCGATACACTGGTCGCACGGGCGGATGAGGCGCTGCTCTGTGCGAAGCAGGCGGGTAAGAATCGGCTGGAAATCTGGCAGTTGCAGGTGGAAGGCGGAAGGTGAGCAGTGACAGGACATCTATCGCTCAGTTCCCGCTTCCTGCTTCTCCTTCCAGCCGCACCCACACGTGTTGTTCGAGCAGAATCCCCTCGCGGGTCGTCACGCGCAGACGCAGTGTATATTCTCCCGGCGCGTCGTCGCCTGTCTGCCAGATGCCCAGCATACCTTCCTGGATCGCCTCGCCGCGGGCAATCGTGCGCCAGCCTCCCTGGGGGCTGCGACCGGGTGCGATCTCAAGTGCATAGACGCCGAGAGCGGCGCCCCGCACATACACCAGCGGTCCGTGCACGGTCGTGTTAGTGATCGGTTGGGTGATTCGTGCGATGATCCCTCCTTCACGCCCGGTTGAGGCTTCCGGCGGCGGGCAGTAGCGCTGTGGCGGTTGGGGAATGCCATGTGACTCCGCCCAGTCCCGGAATGCCAGCGGATAAACAACGAATGTGACCTGGCGGACACGCTCCGGTGGGGTGTACGATGCCGCCAGACAGGCGCCGTCATCGGAGACGCGAACGGTCAGGATGGTCACATCACTGGTGCGCGGCTCAGTGCCAGCAATGAATCGCTCGCTGATCGGTCGCGGGCAATGCTCATCCGCGAGTGCGCCGGTGTCGGCGCAGATCACCACTTCGCTGATCCCATCTGGCGGCTCGAATGTCAGGATAGGGCGCCCTTCGTGGTAGCGTTCCATCAGAGCGCGCCAGATGACCCCGGCGCCGTTCGAGCCAGCAACTTCCTGCATCGGTGCGTTGTCGTTGTTGCCCACCCACACGCCTATCGTAATGTCGGGCGTGTATCCGACCGTCCAGGAGTCGCGCCACTCATTGCTGGTGCCGGTCTTGACCGCAGCCGGTCGCCCGTCGCGGAGTTCCATCACATTGTTTCGCCCGAACATGGACCGGCGCGCGGCATTGTCGCTGAGGATGTCGGTGATCAGATAGGCGATCTGTTCACCGCGTTCGCCGAGGGTCTGACGACCGGGGGTGTCGTTCAGGGTTTCGAGAGTTTCACCGCGCGCATTCGTGATCTTCAGGATCGCTGCTGGCGGGCGATAACGTCCGCCGTTGCGAAGGGTATTGTACACTGCCGTCAGGTCGAGCAGGCGCACCTCGCCAGCGCCGAGCGCCAGCGGCAAACCGTAACGCTGCGGGTCGTTCAGGGTGGTGATTCCCATGCGGTGGGCAAGCGATACGAAGTTCTCGATGCCGACATATTCGAGGGTTCGGACTGCCGGAATGTTGAGGGAGTTTGCCAGCGCCATACGCAGGCGTTGCGGACCGTGGAAGGCGTTGTCGTAGTTGCGTGGCGCGTAGACAGTTCCATCGCCAGCAGGGTATGTCACCGGCGTATCCCAGATGATCGTCGCTGGCGTCCATCCCCGCTGGAGCGCAGCGGCATACACCACCGGCTTGAGCGCAGAACCCGGTTGACGCGGCGCGAGGGTGACATTCACCTGCCCGTCGATGGTTGGATCGTTGTAATCGATACTGCCGACCATCGCAATGATCTGCGCGTCGGGCGTGAGCATCACCACACCGGCATTGGTTGCGTTCCGATCACGCAGGGGCGTATATCCCGGTCCACCTTCGCGGATCCATTGCCGGGCGATGCGTTCCGCTTCCGCCTGCCACTGCGGGTCGAGCGTCGTCACGACACGCAATCCGCTGCGGTAGAGCGTCTCCGGTCCGTAACGCTCTTCGAGCAACCGGATGACGTAAAACACAAAGTGCGGCGCCGTGATGTCTCTGGCAATCGGGGCGAAACGTAGCGGCTCTTCGAAGATCTCCTGCGCCTCTGTTGCAGTCAGATAGCCGTATTTGACCATCAGATCGAGGGTGGTGCGCTGACGCTGCTTCGCTCCGGCGAAATTGTGCAGCGGATTGAGGGTTGTTGGCGATTGGGGAAGACCGGCGAGCAGAGTGGCTTCGCCTGCTGAGAGTTCCCAGACGTGTTTGCCGAAATAGGACTGCGCCGCAGCTTCGATGCCGTATGCCTGATTGCCATAGTAGACTTCGTTCAGGTACACGCCAAGGATCTGTTCTTTACTGTAGCGACGGGATACTTCGATTGCCAGGATGGCTTCGCGCAGTTTCCGGTCGAGCGAGAGGTCGTCGCGCTCATCGGGCGAGAGCAGGACGTTTCGCACCAGTTGCTGAGTGATCGTTGAACCGCCGCTGACCACTTCGCCCGCCTGGTAGTTGAGGATCAACGCGCGCAGAATGCCGCGCAGATCGACGCCGGGGTTGGTCCAGAAACCGGCATCTTCAACGGCGACAGTCGCGTCGATCAGGATGCGCGGAATACGCTCGAACGGCACAACGGTGCGTCTGCCGCTCAGCGGATCGATCAGTTCGTAGAGCAGTGTTCCATCACGCGCATAGATATACCCCGTTTCCGCCGGGCGGTGTCGCCCGATCTGCGCCGGATCGGGCAGATCGCGGCTGTAGTGCCGGTAGACGACGAAGACCGCCAGCGCCGTCAGGATGGTCGCCACGATCGTCAATTTCACGAATGCCAGGCAAAGACGCCAGAGAAAGCGTATCAGCGCGATGAAACCTCGCCAATAGATCGAACCGCTGTTCGGCTTTACCTGCATCACCTGTTTCCTGCGCCACACTGAGAACCGGGCAACGGACAACGTTCAAGGAGCGGCTTCCAGCCAGGCGATCCATTCCTGTTCCAGCGTTGCCAGGTCTTTTCCGTACACTGCGCGATAATCTGCCGATCCGGGCGTTCCTGCGCCGGTAACGTACACGGCGTCCAGACGTTCACGCCCATACCGGTCGATGAGGAACTCAACAAAACTTGCCCACTGGTAGTAGAGCGCGTTCATCAGTGCAACGCCACGCCCGGCGTAGTGGGTTGCCAGGGGATGGGAGATACCGTTCGTCCGCTGAGCGCGCACATATCTGCAAAAATCGGGGTATTCGCCAAGCCAGTAGACCCCCGCTCCCCAGGTTGCCATGCCCTCAGACAGGATCAGATCGGCGCTCAGATGCCGCGACCCATACCGGTCCTGCTGGAGTTGATGCACATATTCGTGCGCCAGAATGGCAATCGCCCGTTCGCGCCCGATAGCATTGCAGGTGAAAACCTGAACCCGACGAATATCAGTATAGGCAATGCCGCTCAGGGCGCATCCGGCATCCTGGATGAATGCGACGGTGAGCGGACTCATCAGTTCGCTGCCGAATCGCGCAGCGACATACGCATAGGCGCGGCGTGCATCCTGATCGAGTCGATCACGTTCGTCAATGTAGAGTCCGTCGTTCACTACGATGTTCAACGGCGATACGTCCGCAACCGGCACGGCAACAGCGCCGATTGTCGGCACTGATGGACTGACCGGCGACCAGCGCGACAGCACCAGGGGTTGGGGTTGCGCGAAAAGGAACAGCGCCACGCATGCGACAAGCGCAAGGATCGCGATCCGGTTGAGCGATATGAGATGGTTCATAGCGGAATGTATTGTAGCATGCGGGTTCGCACTTGCTATAATAGCGGCTATGCCCGAGTTACCCGAAGTTCAACTTGCTGCCGATAGCCTGGGAGTGCAGATCGTCGGTGCGCGGATCGTGCGTGTGGAACGGCTCGACTGGACCCGCATGGTCGAGACCCCCTCGCCCGATGAGTTCATCACGCTGCTCGCCGGTCGTCAGGTGCATGGGTGGGGGCGTCGCGCCAAGTGGATTCTGCTCTTTCTTGATGGCGGCTGGACGCTGGCGTTGCACCTGCGCATGTCCGGCAGTCTGACGGTCCAACCTGCGGACGCACCTCCCGATAAGCACACGCACCTGGTGCTCCGCCTCGATGATGGTCGCCAGGTTTTCTTCCGCGACCCGCGCAAGTTCGGGCGTGCACGATTGCTGGATGCGGATGGTCGGGCGGCGCTCGATGCGGCGCACGGCGATGAGCCGCTATCCAACGCATTCACCGTCGAGCGCCTGGCGGAGCTGCTGCGCGGGCGGAAACGGGCGATCAAGCCGCTGTTGCTGGACCAGGCGGTGATTGCGGGAATTGGCAACATTTACGCCGATGAAGCGCTGTGGCGCGCCCGCATCCATCCATTGCGCCCGGCATCCGACCTGAGCGCCGACGAAGTTGCGGCGCTCCACGATGGCATTCGCGCGGCGCTGCGGCAGGCGCTGACCAACGGCGGCAGCACGTTGCGCGACTACCGTAACTCATACGGAACGCGCGGCACGAACCAGGATCACTTCAACGCCTATGACCGTGAGGGACAACCGTGTCCGCGCTGCGGCGCAACGATCATCAAAACGGTCGTCGCGCAGCGCGGAACGCACTATTGCCCGGAATGTCAGCGGTGAGGCGCGTCCTTTTTGCCGGTGGGCGCAGGAACACGGGCAGGCAGTTCCAGGAACGCCGCCAGCATATTGATCCTGATCGCTTCATGCTGCCAGTTTCGGTTCGTAATGCAGGACGATAAACTGATCTGAGCGCAGCGCGAGCAGTGCGTATGTTCGACCGTTATCGTCGCTGAACTCCACCTCAAAAACGTGCGGCGCCAGCTCCTCGACGATCGTGCCGACCTGACCGCGGCTGAGGCGATAGTCTGGAATATCTTCGAGCAGGGCGACAACATCGAACAGTTTTGGCGTATCATTCATCGCGTCCGCCTCCCTTAGCGCACGTAACAGCTTGTAAGCCGTGGAATATGTTCGCCGGTTCGCACAATCCACGCACTGCGAACGATTGCGGTTCCTCGTGGACCTTGCATCTGAAAGTCAATGACATAGCGCTGTCCGAAGGCGTCCTGACTGGTGAGGATCGCGTCCCCTGCGAGAGCTGCACGGAGCAAGGCATCTCGCAGAATCTCAGCGTTGTCGGCAGTGATGCCCAACACGGCTGCAAACACACGCGCCTTGTGACGTCCTCGAGGATGGGTCGGACTCAGGCAATACTCCTGAAGCTTCACCATCTCAACTATTGCCTGATCGCCATGTGGCAGACGCATAGGGCAACCACGACACGTTCACGCGCTTCAATCAACAGTGAGGCATATCGAGATACGTCTGAAGCAATGCCTTCAGCGTCGTCACACACATGTGAAATCGGTGAACGCGCATGGATCTGCCCCCATGGTCAGGCGACTCGCTGATCGGTCTGTTCTTCATTATACTACTGATGCCATTCGGGATCGCGCTCTGTCCGGCGGGCAAAAAACCCTTTCAATATGCGCTATTCCGTCAGCAGCGACCATCCGCCGCGAATGAGGAGTTCGGGGAGGTAGGTCAGCACCACTGCGGCAACGTAGGGACTCCACCAGAACAGGTTGAGGACCTGCCCGATGCCGGTCGATTGCGCCGCGAGGGAAGAGATGCCCAGGTAGGTAGTGTAGATATCAATGCCGTGGGTCAGGGCGAGCAGGATAAGCAACGCCAGGAGTTGGGCAGGACCGCCGAACAGGTTCAGGCGCACACTCGATTCGACATACGAAAAGAGCAGCCCGATCGGAATGAGCAGCAGGTTCCACCAGCCGGTGGGCGCAGGAACGCGGGCGGGCAATTCGAGGAACGCCGCCAGCATATTGATCCCGATCACCACGCCGTCGAGGGTGTATTTCGCGCCGAGCGCCCAGAGCGGCAGCCCGAAGAGGATCATCATCAGCCCGGCGGGCGCGCCGATGCCGCTGCGCGCTGGCGGTTCGACAATCGGGTAGGGGGCAAAGGGTCGGCGCGGCGGAACAGCAGGTTTGCGCTGTCGCGTCGAGCGCTGCGGTGTAGGACCAAGCGATTTGCTGCGCACTGCCACGGTTGCCTCCTACCGCTGCCTGCGCTCGCGCACGCTGCGCGGCAACGCTTCTTCACGTTCGTGTGCGCTGCCGCGTTGCTGCGCTTCCTTGTGGTCCTGCGTCGTATCCTCCAAAACGCCGGTTTGCAGGGTGTCGCCGATATAATCAAGAATATCGCGAATATCCTCGTTATCGTCGAGCATGCTATCGAACGGCAGCGCCACACCGGAGACGGTCTTCACCGTCTGCCCGATCTCCTTCAGCGTGCGGTCGATCCCGCTTACCAGCGACTGCATCACCGCCGCCAGCTCCTCGCGCTCCTGCACCGTCAGATTGGCGAACCCGATCAGCGCCTTCTCCTGCGCCCGCAGCAGCGTCGCGCGCAGGATCGCAATATCCGCCTGCGTCTGCAACTCATAGCGCTTCACCAGATGCGCCTGCCGCACCTGCTCGACCAGTTCGTCCGACGAGACCGGCGTCCACAGCAGGGCGGGAATGATGATGAAGCCGATCATGCCGATCAGCACCTGCTGGTAGACCAGGTTGGTCTCGGCGACGACCGGTTGCGCCGCCCACCAGGCCCACTGGAGCTGAAAGGCGTAGTAGAGGAGGTAGAGCGCGCAGCCGATGATGACCGGGAACGCCCAGGTGCGGGCGTTGACTTTCTGGAGCAGCATCCCGGCAGGCGACCAGGGGATGAGGAACGAGACGAGGCTCGGTGGCGCGAGGACCAGAATGGCGGTGAAGGCGACGGCGACGATCCGGTTGTCGGTGAGTTGCGACTGCACGCCCCACCAGTAGACGGCAGAGCCGCCCATGGCAACGAATGCCAGGATTGCCAGGAGCGTGCGCGCGGTAAACTCGATCCCGGTGGAGCGTCGGCGCTGTTGCCGGAGCATATTGAGGTAGTGTGACATCGCGTATCTTCTTCCTGGTGCAATGCAATGCTCAAACGTATGGTACACACCCGGCGAGATATTTGTATCACGCCGCGCGCGCAAGAAGTGAGTCGCTCTGATTGCGAAAAAGGATCGAAATCGTTGATCTACGATCAATGATCGTACAGAGTGTTTCCATTCGATGTGCAGGCAGGCGCGGTCATGCCGGTTTGCAGCAAACCGTCCAATCCGGTATAATCGTGAGCAGAAAGATGATGCCCCCGTAGCTCAGTGGATAGAGCAGCGGTTTCCTAAACCGCGTGTCGTGCGTTCGAGTCGCGCCGGGGGCGCCACAGTTCAGCGCATAAGAAAGCCAGACGCGAGATCCTGCGATCTCGCGTCTGGTCGTTCATGCAGCCAGGTTTGTAGCCAAAATCCCCGGGTCTGTAGCCCTATTTGACCAGCAGATCGCGCACGGTGAGGCATCATCCAACGCGGCGATCACGTTCCGGGCGCAGCGGCTGCCGCCGTTGACACTGCGGCCGACGACTCCCTCGCCTGGCAGCCCATAGCCTTATGTTTGCGATTGAGCGTGATCACGATGCACTCTTCCGCTCCAGCAAACGCCAGCACATCTTCATCGGAGACTGCCTGCCCCGCCCGACCGCTCTCGTAGCTGGTTAGCACATCATGTCCCGACCGTCGCACTTCCTCAACGGCTGGAAGGGGAAAATGCTCATTGGCGTATAAGCGCGCCATCTGTTACGCCGCCTCGTTCTCAACGATCTGTTGCTCGATCTCTTCTCGATGGAGGCGGTAATAACTATCAGCATCGAAAATGAGAACCTTAAGAAGCCCTGAACTGGCATTCTGACATCTTGACAGGCAGCCACGAGTGTGATAGATTTGAGACCAATCGGTCTCTAATGAGGCATGCATATGGGTAAAGGCACAGAAACACGTGAGCGAATCATCGCTCGGGCAGCAGAGATCTTCAACGTCGATGGCTATGCAGGGACGGCAATCAGCGATATCATGCGCGCTACTGGCCTGGAAAAGGGTGGCATCTACCGCCACTTCAGCGGCAAGGATGCACTCGCCCTGGCTGCGTTCGACTATGCCGCCGGGCAGGTGCGTCAGCGCATCGCCGCCAGTCTGGCTGGGAGTCCGACCGCAGTGGCGACCTTGCTGGGGTTCGTGGAAGTTTTTCGCGGCTATGCCCACAACCCGCCCGTGGTCGGCGGCTGTCCCATCCTCAACACCGCTATCGACAGCGACGACACCAATCCTGCGCTGGCACAGCGGGCGGCGGCGGTGATCGACGAGTGGCGCAGCCTGATCCGCACCACTGTCGCCCAGGGCATCGCGCGCGGCGAGATCCGGCCCGAGATCGACGGCGATGCCCTCGCTCTCCTCATGATCGCTACGCTGGAGGGCGCCGTGATGCTCGCCCGCCTGTTGCGTGATGCTGCGCCACTGGAGCAGGCTGCGAACCACCTGTGCAGTTATATCGAGCAGTCCGTTCGCGCGTGCTGAGCAGCCGCCCTTTTTTTGGCTCAATTTGCGACCGATCGGTCTCTCGCAGGGCGCACCATTGTGTGCGCCAGGAAGGAGTCGCTTGTGGCAACGCCATTAACCGCCCGCTCACCCTGGCATGTGCTTACCGTCACCAGCCTGGCAGTCTTCGCCGTGTTGCTTGATAGTCTGGTGCTGGTGGTGGCCTTCCCGGACATCGAACGCAGTTTCCCCGCCGTCTCTGCCACCGCGCTCTCCTGGGTGCTCAACGCCTACACGATCATCTACGGCGCACTGTTGGTTCCTGCCGGGCGTCTTGCCGACCGAATCGGACGCCGCCGGACCTTTCTGCTCGGTGTGACGCTGTTCACGACGGCCTCAGTCCTGTGCGGACTGGCGCTGTCACCGGGGTGGCTGGTCGCGCTGCGAATGGCGCAGGCGGCAGGTGGGGCGCTCCTCTCGCCAGCTGCGCTGGCCCTCACGCTTGCCGCCTTCCCACCAGAGCGACGGACCCTCGCGGTGGCGCTCAATGGCGCAGTTGGCGCCCTGGCAGTCGTGGCCGGGCCACCCCTTGGCGCGCTGATCGTACAGACGGTCGGCTGGTCGGGGATCTTTTTTCTCAACCTGCCAATCGGGCTGCTGGCGCTCGTGGTTGGGTGGCGTGTGCTGGCGGAATGGCGCGAGCCGACCACTGCCTGGCCTGACGGGTTGGGGGTGACCCTGCTCATCGTCGGTGTCGGTCTACTGACTGGCGGGCTGGTGCAGAGCGAAGCCTGGGGTTGGTCATCGCCAGCAGTGCTCGCCATGCTGGCCGTCGGGGCCACGGTGCTGGGCGGCTTTCTACGTCGTGCGCAGCGGGTGGCCGTCCCGGTGCTGGATCTCGCGCTATTCGCAAGCGGCCCGTTCCGCCGGGCGAATCTGGCCAACACGTTGTTCGGCGTAGCCTTCACCGCAATGTTCTTCGGCTCGGTGTTCTTCCTGACCCGGATTTGGGGCTTTAGCCTCGTCCAGGCCGGGCTGGCGATCACCCCGGGACCGCTCATGGTAGTCCTCGGGGCGCCGCTGGCGGGGCGGCTCGCAAGCCGCTGGGGACATCGGCGCCTGCTGGTCGTCGGCGGCCTGCTCTACGCCGCTGGCGCCCTGGTGCTGCTCATTGGGGCTGGTCCGACGCCGCAGTTTCTTGTCCGCTGGCTGCCAGCAATGGTGCTCACTGGCCTGGGCGTCGCCCTGATCATCCCGCTGTTGAGCGGCGCGGCCGTGCAGGGACTGTCCCTGGCGCAACTCGCGACCGGCAGCAGCGTGGTGCAGGCCCTGCGCCAGTTCGCCAGTGTGCTCGGGGTCGCGCTGACCGTGCTGTTGCTGGGCGACGGGGTGCTGACAGCCGTGTCCTTCGCGCCGATCTTCGGCTTGATGCTCGCGGGTGGATTGGTGGTGAGCGCGATCAGCGCCGGACTGCCGCAGGTAGTCGTGCCAGCTCGCAAGGAGGGCGCCTCGGACTACGAGCCTGTCGTGTGAGGACGGGCGTGCAACGCCCTCGACCGCGCAACATCCTGGCGACTGAGCTAATGGAGATTGAAAATTAAATCCGCTATCCCGCGCTAGCCATCGGGCTGAAGCCCTCGGCTATGGAATGCGAAGCCCGCCTGCGCGGGCTATAGCGGATTATTTCTTCAAAGACCATCAGCCATGATTGCGGCAGGTCGGGTTTGACCAGAAGATAGCGTATCGTTCTCTCAGCTCATCTCACGAAAGGAACATGCCATGTTCGCAACACTCATCTTCGGAATGCAGGTCGTCGTGAATCTGTTGCTCTACAGCCTGGTCGCTCGCTGGCATATCCAGCCACGACTGAAGCAACTACCGCTCGTAGCGGCGCTAACGCCACTGTTGCTGTTTCAGGTATTGCGAACAATGGGCGCCACCTTCCTCCTTCCGGGTGTCGTCGGCACGGCGTTGCCTGAAGGGTTTGCGGCTCCAGGCGCCTACGGCGACCTGCTCGCGGTGACACTGGCGCTTGTCAGCCTCTTCGCGTTGCGGCGGGGCTGGCGCGGCGCCCTCATCCTCGTGTGGTTGTTCAGCATCATCGGTCTGCTTGACTTTCTTTCTGCCTTTACGCTGGGTATCAGCTTCAACATTGCCGCAAACTACGCGCTCGGACCGATCTGGTTCATTCCGACCTTTGCTGTGCCGGCGTTTGTAGTGGCCCAGGTATTGGTGATCATCCTCCTGGTGACGCGGGGCCACGAATACACCGTTGCACGCCGCCAGAAACCCGGCGTGCAGCCGGTGTGACCAAAGACCGATGACGAGGTATCGGGGATGGAACGACCGTCGCTTTATCGGCTTGATAGAGGAGCACTATCGATGATTGAAGCACCACATCAGTTGAACGCTGTCGAATTCGACTGCAAAAACAGTGTTGCTCCTGCCGGAAAGAGCAGCACGGCGACCATCACCATCACCAGATGCCCCAATCGCTGTTGCGCTGGCGAGGTGGCGCGCCAGGGCTGTCGCCAGGCGATCCAGGCGCCCACCAGCGCGACTTGCACAACGCGTAGCAGCATTGCGGTTATGGCTACGCTGCCATCTGGAGATTGAGAAATACATCCGGTATGCACCCTTGCCATGGGGCTGATGGAGATTGAAAATTAAATCCGCTATCCTGCGCTAGCCGTGGGGCTGAAGCCCTCGGCTAGCCAAGGCGAAGCCCGCCTGCGCGGGCTATACCGGATTATTTATTCAAAGACCATAAGCCCTCGGCTATGGAATGCAAAGCCCGCCTGCGCGGGCTATGGCGGATTATTTCCTCAAAGACCATCTGGCAGTCGCGCCAGCAACGCTGGTCATGGGAACAGGACATAGATCAAGCTGGCAAACAATCCTACCCCGCCCCAGAGACCAGTGCGCCAGTATGGACTGATTGGCGGCGTGGTCTGGACAGTGAAGAGATTGCGGAAGCATTGTATGAGATGAAAAGCGGGCATGTCTTGACCTCACCTGTGCTATCACTGAGTCTGCGTCAGCGCCTCCTGCGGCGAACGCACGGTGTGGATGCTTTCCAGCGCCACCCCCAGATGGGTCAGGGTCATAGCCACGGTCGCCGAGATGCCGGTGAGCGTCACCTGACAGCCGAGCAAACTCAGCGCCCGGGCAGTCTGGATGAGCGCCTGCGCCACCTGAGTGTCGACAGCCGTCACGCCGCTGATGTCGAGAATGACCCGTTGCGCTCGTTGGGCGCTGGCGTCGTTGAGCAGCCGCGCAGTGAGCGCCTGCGCGCGGCGGGTGTCGAGCGCGCCGACAATTGGCGCCAGCAGCACTCCTTCTGCCAGCGCGATGGTTGGCGTTTCCAGCACCGAGACGAGTTCGAGGAGTCGCTGCTGTTCGGCGTTGCGCTGTGCCAGTTCCTCCGCCTGCGCCGCAAGGTCGCGTTCGCGCTGCTCGGCGCGAGCGCGCGCTTCTTCCGCCTCACGCTTTGCCGCTTCCAGGCGCTGAGCGTTATCGATCGACAGGCGACTGAAGATCATTCCGCCGATAATCAACGTAAACGTCACCAACTCGAAGGGATTGAGATAGGGACCGCCGCCTGTGCGAATGGCGAAGGCGGCGAGCAGCGCCAGCGCACTGCTGGCAACCCAGACCGGACCGGTCAGCACCAATGCCAGCGCTGGGATGGTGTAGATGACATGATTGAAGCGCGACTCAAGGAACTGCTCATTCATGCCAAGCGCCACGACCAGGGTGAGAAAAACGATGAGCAATGGACGGGCAGGTTCCCATCCGCGCCAGTAGGCGAACCACAGACCGCCGCCGAACGCCAGACCTGCAACGATTGGGATGATGGTGAGCCACTGCGGTTCCGGAAAGAGGGCGACAGTAAGAGTGAACAACCCCAATCCATTGAGTAATCCAAAGGTTCCATGATGGATCTGTCGTTGTGTCAGACGGATCACGAGCCTCCTCCTTTTTGCGCCAGTGCGCTCTGCAAATCGCTGCAGGTTCGAATACTACTCAGGCTTATTCCCAGTCCGACGATGGACTGCGCCACCTCGGAACGAATGCCGATCAGGGTGACGTCTGATCCAAGCAGGCGCGCCGCCTGAACGACGCGGATCAGTCCTTGCGCCACATGACTGTCCACCACCGGTACGCCGGTGATGTCGAGCAGCAGGCGACGGGCGCGGGTCGCTGCGATGCGTTCCAGCGCCTGCTCCTGAACCTGGAGCAGGCGGGTGCTATCGAGTGCACCGACCAGCGGCATCACCAGGGTATCATGGCTTACCGGCAGCACAGGGACGCTCAATTCGCGAATGGCTTCCTGCTGCTGCTGAATAATCGTCAGTTGCTCGACAGCCTGTCGGTGCGCTATTTCGAGCGCATCGCGCGCCTGCGTCACCTGCCGGTAGTGCAACTCGAGATCACTGGCTTGCTGCTGGACTGTTGCTGCCATACGGTTGAACGTCTGTTGCAGCATGCCGATCTCGTCATTGCTCGTGACTGGCAGTTCGCCATCCAGACGACCCTCCGCCAGGCGACTTGCCACGTTTGTAATCGAGCGCAGGGGACGCACAATGCGGCGCTCGATCAGCCAGAGCGCGCCGGCGGTCAGCGCAACCATTGCCATCAGCGCCAGCACAACATCCGCGAATGTGAGTGTAACATCATTTGCAATGTACTGCCGGGCGACATCGCCCATGCCTGCGAAATGCGCGTTCGCCTGATCTGTGAATGCCTCGCGCTGCTCCTCGACCAGTTCAATCTCTGCGTAAAACGCCTCGCGCTGCGTATCGGTCAGCGCGTCGGTTTCAGACGGCAGCCGATTGTACAGGCGCTGCGCCGCGCGCAGGAGCGCTTCAGCCTCGTCTGCAATCGACGCATGCTGTTGGTCGATATCTGCCAGGACAAGGCTGGAGATATGTTCTGAAGTGCGCATCCGCGCCGTCGCCTCTTCCAGTTGCTTGAGCAGTTCGGCGCTCTCCTCGTACTCTGCAGGATGGCGGGTTTGCAGATATGAGTAGGACTCGGTCAGGAATTGTTGTGCGGCGAGATTGATTGCTGCAACTGTCTGAACATCATCTATGATCGCCTGGTTCAGATCATTGGCGACGTTCTGGATTTCGATCACCGTGAAGATCAGATCAATCGCCAGAACCCCCAGAATAATGAGATACCCGACTGCCAGCACGGCGGTTTTGCGGGTCAGACTCCACGACACTTCTGTTTCCTCCTGAGAGCATACATGGCTGGTTGACGGAAACACTGCTGCAACGTGACGGCGCCACAAGATAATGTGTTCGTGTCAGGGTCACATGCGCGCGACGTGTTGTGAGTATATCCAACGGATGTCACCAGGGTATTACCAGCCATTCAGTCGTGGATTTGACAGAACTCGTCTCTCATCCTACCCTATGGATCATTTGATTGCACCGCACATCCAGTATGGCTTCGATCCAAAACTCGTTCACAGCGCGTGCGCTGGAAGGCGCTGCCGCACTGGCATCCACAGCCTGGCCCGTGATGGAGCGGCTTTTGCCTGAGCGCCTGGAGTTTGATGATACTCAGTCTATCTGGCATGCCGGGACGTCGGACTATCGACCACGTCCATCGCTCGAAGGTTCCATCACTGCCGACCTTGCCATTATTGGCGGCGGGTTCACCGGCGTCAGCACCGCGTATCATATCGCACAGCGCTTTCCCCAACGGCGCATTGTCCTGCTCGAAGCGACATCGCTGGCGAATGGCGCCAGTGGACGGAACGGCGGTCTGGCGCTGAACTGGATCAACGGGATCGACACGAGCGATCCCGACCTGACCCGCAAGGTTTATGGGTTGACGAGCGCCGGGTTGTGCGCCATCCGCACCCTGATTGAACGTCACCGTCTCCCGGTCGATCATCGTTTCGATGGCACATTGACGCTGCATACCAGCCCTGAACGCGCCGAAGCTGCGCACGCCGAAGGGGAATATCTGCGCGGGTTGGGCATTCCGGTGCAGTTCCTGTACCGCAATGAACTGGCGCCACAGTTCAACGCTCGCGGCGTGTATGGGGCGACGTTCGAGCCGGATACCGGGCAGATCAACGGAGCGCAGTTTGTGCGCGGATTGCGTCCAATTCTGGAGGAGCGCGGCGTTGCGATCTATGAGCAGACGCCGGTGCTTCGTCTCCGGGTCGGTCGAGAGATCCATCTGACGACGCCACGCGGCGAGGTGCGGTCACAGGCGGTGGTGCTGGCGACAAATGGCTACACCAGCAAGTTGGGGTTGTTCCGCGATGCGCTGTTCCCGCTGCATTCAAGCGTGTTTGCCACGGCGCCGCTCACCCCGGCTCAACGGGAGGAACTGGGATGGCGCTCGTTTGCCGGGTTTGCTGATGATCGTGATCGCATTTCGTATGGATCGCTGACGTGTACAGGTCACCTGGTGTTTGGCGGCGGCAGTAACCAGGCGTATGCTTATCTGTTCAACAATCGTACCCGCTTCCCGATGCAGAGCGGTATTGCCCGTCGCGCTCAGGAAGCGATCCGGCAAACGCTGTTGGAATATTTTCCGGCGGCGTCGGCGCTGCCCATCGCCTGCCGCTGGAGCGGGGTTCTGGGGATCACGCTGAACCGTCAACCGCTGTGGGGTCGGTGCGGCGAATACCGGAATATCTACTACGCGCTGGGGTACTCTGGTCACGGGATTACACTGGCGAATCTTGCCGGTGAGTTCATTGCCGACCTGTACGGCGGGGATGACAGCCGATGGCGGTGGTTGCCGTTCTATGAGCGGCGTTACCCACCCATACCGCCGGAGCCGTTCCGCTGGTTGGGGTATCAGGCATTCACCCGGCTTACCGGGCGTTCACCACGGGTGTAGGCGCCGCTGCGCACGTGCGGAAACAGCCCTGGGGCAGGCGAAGGCGCCGCCTCCGCCCACCAGTCCAGATCACAGTGCCTGCCCGTGTGTACTCCTTGCGTGCTGATCTCCAGACAGAGCAGCGACATTTCCCAAAGCGCCGTTCGGCGGCGCTGCCAGCGCTGAACTGGCAACCGATAGTGCGTCAACCATTAGAGGGCGATCAGAAACCCGGATTTGTGGTATCATGATGGTGACCATGCCGTTCTGAGAGGGCGATCAGAAACTCGGGTTTGTGGTATCATGATGGTGACCATGCCGTTCTGATGAGGAGCAATCTCGTATGCCACGACGTGCGCTTCGATCCTATCCAACGAAGTATGCAACCGATCTGACCGATGAACAGTGGGCCGCTATCGCACCGTTGGTCGTCACCCCGTCGTCCAACGGCGGCCGCCCGACCGAAATCGATCGCCGCGCGATCGTCAACGCGCTGCTGTACAAACATCGCACGGGCTGCCAGTGGCGCATGCTTCCGAAAGATTTTCCGCCGATGAGTTCGGTTCGGTACTATTTCGACAAATGGAATCGCGATGGAACATTGGTCAAAATCGATGATACGCTGCGTCAACTGGCGCGACACGCGCTGGATCGCGACCCAGAGCCGTCCATCAGCGCCCTGGACTCCTGATCAGTCACAACGACCGAAGCAGGCGGAGAGCGCGGCTACGACGGGAAAAAAGGTCAGCAGGCGCAAACAGCAATGTTGGGTTGATACCATTCTTAGCGGCTGAGTGGAAACACGCGTCCCTGACTCACCCCGTTCCCGGCGTCGGCACCAGCCAGGTCGTTTCGCCGAAGGGAAGTTTCTTCAGTACAACCACCAGGGTGGAAGCATTCAAATTGACAGGGCGATCAATGATAGCGCTTCCTCGCACTCTTTCGCCGGGGGGGGCGCGCAGTTCGCGCGGTTGAGAGAGGTCATCCGCCACCAGGTAGCGCGTTCCGACCGAGTCGCGCACCTCGATGTTCTCCGCTGTCAGCGGCAACACAATGCTCTGGTCGCTCAGGTTGTTCCGCAGGCTCCAGCGCAGCGTCATTTTGCCGTTGCAGAACTCAACCTCTTCGAGGGTTACCACCACATCGGGGGATAGTCCAGGCGCGTTGCCGCCGACGCCGACATTCTCCCAGACCCCGTTGATCATGCGCCGTCCGACCGGTTGGAACCCGCTCCAGACACAGGTACTGACCGGCGAAATGGCGCCGGCGTCGGCGCCACCGGCAGGAAGGCTGGTCGAAACCACCAGGCTCTGCGCCGATTGATCCGGACGGGGAGCGGAACGCCCCTGGCTGAACAGGATGCCGATCAGCGCAAGGATGACCAGTCCTGATGCCAGCGCGACACGACCAGTCCAGGATTGCCAGAGAGATGCCAGGCGCCGATTGGACGTTGGAGGTGCTGGCGTCGATACCTGTTGCGCTTCAGGATCAGCAGTTAATGTTCGCGCCTGTTCGGTTGGCGGAACATCGATCACAGGATGTTCCGGCGACGCCGGACGTTCCACGACAACGGTCGGTTCATCGAGGCGCGGGAGCACGCCTTTGAGCAACGTATTGATCTCCGCCCAGCGCGTGAGGTGGAGCAGTTCCGGGATGCGGAGCATCTCCTCATCGGTGAGGTCGATTTCGCTCGAACGCTCGGTCACCAGGTAGGCGGGCAACTCATCAAGCCCTTTGAGATCGACCTTCCAGTCGGTTTCGACGCGTGAGCCTTCCTGAAGCGTCGGCGCAATCACAACCAGGCGACGGCAGGTGCGAAAATCGACCGTCTTCGCCTTCTGGGGCGACAGCAATTCAGCGCGATGGTCGTTGAGAAAATTGACCAGATTGTAGTAATACGAAATGACCTGGTTGTATGGATTCTTGCGCCCGGGGTTCAACCGTTTGCGCTCGCCGTTGGAGCCTTCGACAAACCACGGACCGTTGACATCGCCGAAGACCTTGCCGTCGCAATGCTTCAGTTCGATGATGAAAATCCCGTCTTGCTTGATAATGACCAGGTCGATGTTTCGACCGCCGACGCTGAAATTGGCAAGGATCAGGTACAGACCGTCGAGACGGTCCAGACCGCGCGCCAGCGCCATAATTGCGCGCCGCTCATTTGCGTGTTCTGGTTTCTCACCGATCCAGACCTGCACAGCCATCCGTCGTCTCCTCAGGCATGCGCCCACACGTAACGCACAGCCTTACACACCTTAAGCACCATTGCGTACCAGACAGGGGAAGTGTCGTCATTCGTCCGAGGACCGCAGGAACGGGGCGGGATCGGGCGTATACCGGGACAGGACCTTCCGCATGGGTATTATCGCGCAGATTGCCGTTCTGTGCAATAACCGAATGTGAACGTATTGTGATCAAGACGCAAGCGCCACAACCACCCCTTCATCTGCGCGCAGTTCCAGAGAGTCGCGGACAGTGATGCCGCCGCGGTCGAGATGGGTCGAGAGTGCAATCGTTCCTTCGCCGATGGCAGAAAGGTTCATCCGCGCCGGATGCGATGCAAGGTTGAGGGCGATCAGAAAGCGACAGCCATCCGCTTCGCGTATGAATGCCAGCACCGACTGTCGTGCGGCATCATCTCCCTCGACCGTCACCGCCTGATACGAACCGATCGACAGCGCTGGCTCGGAGCGGCGCAGCGCCAGCAAACGGCGATAGAGCGAGAGCATGGAGTGCGGCACGTTGCGCTGTGTCGCCACATTGCGCTGCCGGTAATCATCGGCGACCGGCAGCCAGGGTTGAACTTTGCTGAAGCCGGCGTACTCGCTGGCATCCCATTGCATCGGCGTGCGCTGCGGATCGCGGCCATGCCCTTCACCTGGCACATTCTTCTCAAACGGGTCCTGCACGCGGTCGGGCGGGATCGGCACATTGTGCATCCCGATCTCATCACCGTAGTAGATCGTCGGCGTGCCGCGCAGCGTCAGCAACAGCATGGCAGCGACGCGCGCCTGCGCCTCACCGACCCGGCTGGCAATGCGGGGTTGATCATGATTCCCAAGCACCCAGTTGGGCCAGGCAAAAGGTGGGAGCAGCGCTTCGTACAGTGCAATCGTCTGCGCGATGGTTTGCGCATCCCATGGCAGCAGCACGAGTGCAAAGTTGAACGGCAGGTGCGCTTCAGGCGCTTCGGGGGTTCCGTAATAGCGCATCAGGCGATCATACGGCAGGTAGATCTCACCGACCATCATCCGCTCATCGTATGAATCGAGCACCCGGCGCATCATCGCAACAATGGTGTGAACATCCGGTTGGTCGGCGGAGTAGGTTTCGAGCAGTCTCATATGCGGCATCATGCCGGGTTTCCAGGCAGGGTTGGGAGGATTATCGCGGAACTGATCGTCCTTGATCATCAGCCACATGACATCGACACGAAATCCATCCACGCCGCGGTCGAGCCAGAAGCGCATGGCGTCGAGCATTGCCGCCTGCACCTGCGGATTGCGCCAGTTCAGGTCAGGTTGTTCCTTGAGGAAGAGGTGGAGATAGTACTGACCGGTAGTTGCATCATACTCCCACGCCGATCCGCCAAAATAGGAGAGCCAGTTGTTCGGCGGACCGCCATCCGGCGCCGGGTCGCGCCAGATGTACCAGTCACGTTTGGGGTTGCTACGCGAACTGCGCGACTCGATGAACCAGGGATGTTGATCCGATGTGTGGTTTGGCACGAAGTCGAGAATGACCTTCAGATTTCGTCGATGGGCATCGGCAACCAGGGTGTCGAAGTCGGTGAGTGTGCCAAAGAGGGGATGAATATCGCAGTAATCGGACACATCGTAGCCGAAATCGGCCATGGGCGAAGGAAAGATAGGAGAGAGCCAGATTGCATCAACTCCCAGATCGACCAGATAATCGAGTCGGGAGCGAATGCCGCGCAGATCGCCAACCCCATCGCCATTACTGTCCTGGAATGATCGCGGATAGATCTGATAGATCACCCCGCGCTGCCACCAGAGATATTCGGCCGGTTGCGTCGCCATCTCCGACCTCCATTTCAAGAAGCGATCAGTCGTGTGGGCGCTCTGACGTGGAACGACCCGGCGCCATTATACCGCGTAACCGTTCTGGTACGAGCATCTCATGTTCCGATGGGGGCGGCAAGACGTACCGTGCTACAATGTCTCTCTGGTTCGGGTTGCTCTGGTGTGGATGCGGGTGCAGCGCACCTTTCATCCATGCAACACGAACCTTCTGAGCAGGCGACAGAAGTTGCGGAGATGGAAGTTCTATGCTTCAGCCGTCCTGGTATGCTCTCCTTGAACGTCTCGATCCGCTCTTCGCTGCAATGATGCGCGTCGGCGGGCATCCGCTGCTCGTGGGTGGAGCGGTGCGTGATCTGTTGCTCGGTCTCACGCCGACCGATATCGATATCGAGGTCTATGGCGTTGATGGGCAAACGCTTGCCGCTGCGCTTGCGCCATTCGGTCGCGTCAATGTCGTTGGGCGATCATTCGGCGTACTGAAAATGCGTCTCGATGAGTATGAGGTGGATGTGGCGTTGCCGTCGCGACGCCATCCGCTGCCTGATGAGGAGACCGGTGCGTTGCCGGATTACGACCCATCACTGACGCCGCGCGAGGCGCTGGCGCGACGCGATTTCACGATCAACGCGCTGGCGCTGACGCCATCCGGCGATCTGATCGACTATTTTGGCGGTCGCGCGGACCTCGAGGCGCGGGTATTACGTCACACCTCCGAGGCATTCGGCGATGATCCGCTGCGAGTGTTGCGCGCGATGCAGTTTGCTGCACGCTTTGCCATGCGTCTGGCGCCGGAGACGGCTGCGTTGTGCCGCACGTTGTTGTCGCAGGCTGCCGGTCTGCCGCCGGATCGCATCTGGCGGGAATGGCAGAAATGGGCGCTCCTCGGCGTGTTCCCATCTGCCGGGTTGCGCGCACTCGACGAATCGGGATGGCTGGCGCTCTACCCGGAACTTGCCGCGCTCCAGGGATGCCCGCAGCATCCCCGTTACCACCCTGAGGGGGATGTGTGGACGCACACGTTGCACGTCTGTGATGCTGCGGTGCGGATCGCCGACCGCGATGCGCTCGATGGTCATGAACGCCTGACACTGATCGTTGCGGCGCTGTGCCACGACCTGGGAAAACCGCCAACCACGGTGATCGATGACGATGGCATCCCGCGTAGCATCGGGCATTCGGAAGCGGGCGTGTCGTTGACCCAGACGTTTCTGGTGCGCATTGGCGCGCCGCACTGGATCGAGCGCCGGGTGACGCCGCTGGTGCGCGAACATCTGGCGCATCTCAATGTGCAACCCACACCGCGCGTTGTGCGGCGGCTGGCGCATCGTCTTGCGCCAGCGACTCTGCAACAGTGGGAGCGCCTGGTGGAAGCTGACGCCTCTGGACGTCCGCCGTGTCCGCCGGATCGACCAGCGGCGGCATTTCTGGCGGTTGCCGAAGCGGAAGGCGCAGCGATGAGCCGCCCGGCGCCACTGGTGCGCGGGCGTGACCTGATTGCGGCGGGGGTTGCGCCAGGACCGCGCCTGGGAGCGTTGCTGCGGCGCGCCTATGAAGCGCAGCTCGACGGGGTGTTCAGCACAGCGGAAGAAGGGGTGACGTGGGTGTTGCAGACCGATGAGGTTTGACGCAACACTAATGTTTTTCTGACACAATTCTAACGTAGAGACACTAATATACATAATCGAAAACACCAGATGCCACAAGGAGGTGAGGACCAATGACAACCGCGTTGACTCGTTTCGAGCCATTCGCTGAAGCGCTGCGGCTGTCGGACGCAGTCGAGCAACTGCTGAACGAGAGCTGGGTGATGCCACGGAGCTTCTTCAGCGGTTGGGCAGGAACGTCGCGCATTCCGTTGGACCTCTACGAAACTGATGAGGCATACGTGGTGACGGCGCTCATGCCGGGTGTTCCCAGCGACAAGATCGATATCCAGCTCGAACAGAACACGCTCACCATTCGTGGTGAGGTGCATGCTGAGCAGCCGAAGGATGCGCACTATCTGATCCAGGAGCGCGCGAGCGGCAAGATCGAGCGGAGCGTCCGTCTACCCGCGACGGTAGACGCAGACAAGATCTCGGCGTCGCTCAACGATGGTGTGCTGACCATCCGGCTGCCGAAAGTCGAGCATGCTCGACCGCACCGCATCACCATCCAGGCTGCGTAATAACGTGCGATTGATGCATGCATACCGCAGCCCCAGGCGGTGATAAGGCTGACAGGCAATCCGGGAGCCGGTTCAGGCTCAATGGGACTGCGGGCAACGAACGTGCCGGGCAATTTATATGCCCGGCTTTCTTCTAACCTTTACTGATGGGGATCTGGCAATGACGAGACTGACGAATACATTGAAAACGACAGCCCTGCTGGCGACTCTGACCGTGCTGCTGGTTCTGGCGGGCCAGTGGTTTGGCGGGACGCAGGGTATGCTGATTGCTTTCCTGATTGCCGTCTTGATGAACGGCGGGGCATACTGGTTTTCCGACAAACTGGCGTTGAGCATGGCAGGCGCGCGGGAGGTCGACCGGTACGAAGCGCCGCGTCTCTACCAGATGGTTGCTCAACTGGCGCAGCGCGCCAATCTGCCGATGCCGCGCGTCTATCTGATCGACTCGGCGGCGCCAAATGCATTTGCGACCGGGCGCAGTCCAAAGCATGGCGCGGTTGCAGTGACAACCGGGTTGCTGCAACTGCTGAATGATAACGAAGTTGCTGCGGTCATTGCGCACGAGTTGGGGCATATCAAGAACCGGGACACGTTGATCAGCACAATTGCGGCAACGTTTGCCGGCGCCGTGGCAATTCTGGCGGATATGGCGCAGTGGGCGCTGTTGCTTGGCGGGTTTGGACGTCACGACGATGAGGGAGAGGATAGCGGGGTTGCAGGAGTGGTGGGCGGATTGCTGCTCATCCTGGTTGCGCCAATTGCAGCGACGTTGATCCAGCTGGCGATTTCGCGCACACGCGAGTTTGAGGCTGATGCCGCAGGCGCGACGATCAGCGGTGAACCGCTGGCGCTGGCTTCGGCGCTGCGCAAAATTGAGGCATGGAAGCAGCAACTGCCGCTGGCGACCAATCCGGCGATGGCTAACCTGTATATCATCAACCCGCTCGACGGCGGCGCAATCGTCCGTCTCTTCAGCACGCATCCGCCAACCGAAGAGCGCATCGCGCGGTTGGAGCAGATGGCATTCCACCGACGCGCGCTGGTCTGGTAACCCGCGCCTGGGAGCGCGAGCGTCCCGCCCGCACCGCTGGGTGCGCGGGCGTCGCTGGGTGCGCGGGCGTCGCTGGGTACGCGGGCGTCCCGCCCGCACCGCGTTTGGACGGCGTTCACCGGGCGAGCAACTAATCTGGGAAACATCTTGCCATCCGTCGCAGCATCGTGTATCATACCGTTAACTGCCTGTTGACAATTGTATAAAAATGCGCCGGTAAACGGCGCCACTGGGGGAGCCAGGCGAGCCTGGCTGAGAGTGCGGCCCCATCGATGCCGCAGACCCTTTGAACCTGACCTGGGTCATACCAGCGTAGGGAAGTGTCCAGACCAGAGTCTGCCGCTGATCCACGTTGGTGGGGTCAGCGGCAGTTTTGTTTCTGGCGCTTCAGGAGGGTACCGCTATGGTTCTGTCCACCCTGATCGAACCACTCCCGTCGGTCCAGTCTGATCCGATACCGTTTCCATCTGGAGGAGGTATTGTCTACGTCATTACCGACCGGCGCGCAGCTGGAGAGCGTGCGCTGACGGATATTGTGAGTGCAGCGTTGCGTGGTGGCGCGCATGTGATTCAACTCCGCGACAAGGACGTGCCGGCGCGCGACATGGTTGCACTGGGGCAGGCGTTACTTCCGCTCACCCGCGATGCCGGAGTCCCGCTCATCGTCAACGACCGTGTCGATGTCGCGCTGGCGCTCGATGCCGATGGCGTCCATGTCGGTCAGGACGATATTCCGGCGGAAATGGTGCGGCGGATCATCGGTCCGGAACGCATTCTCGGCGTATCGGTCGCAACGGTCGAGCAGGCGCAGCGCGCGATGGACGCTGGCGCGACGTATGTCAGTGTCGGCGATCTTTTCGGGACGCCGAGTAAACCGGATGCGGGACCACCCATCGGGCTGGAACCGCTGGCGGAGATTGCCCGCACGGTCAACCTGCCGGTGCTGGGCATCGGCGGCATCAACCTCGCAAATGCCGCTTCGGTTATTCGGGCAGGCGCTGTTGGCGTGGCGGTCATCTCGGCGGTGATCGGCGCGCCAGACCCTGAAGCAGCAACGCGGGCACTCCATGCCGTCATTGCGTCAGCGCTCGATGAACGTGCACGCGCCGGGTAGTCGATATGAGGACGATATGCTTCTACCAAAAGGAGGCGCACGATGGATCCTATCAACCAGCGCATTGGTGACATGCTTGCTCGCATTCGCGCAACCAGACCGTTGATCCACCACATTACCAATCTGGTCGTCATGAACGATACCGCGAATGTAACCTTGCACGTTGGCGGATTGCCGGTCATGGCGCATGATGCAGAAGAAGTCGCCGAGATGGTGGCGCATGCCGGGGCGTTGGTGTTGAATGTCGGCACCCTTTCACCCGACTGGATCGAGTCGATGCTGATTGCCGGTCGTCGCGCAAACGAACTCCAGACGCCGGTGGTGCTCGACCCGGTGGGAGCAGGCGCAACCCAGCTCCGCACCAGGACGAATCTTGAGTTGCTGCGCTCGTTGCGGATCGCTGTGGTGCGCGGCAATGGCGGCGAGATCGGTGCGCTGAGCGGTGAGGGCGGCGAGGTGAAAGGCGTAGAGAGCGTATCCGGACCGGAAGACCCGTTGACGGCGGCCCGTCGTCTGGCGCAGACGTATCACACGGTTGTGGCGTTGACCGGCGCGCGCGACATTATTACTGACGGCGAGCGTGTCCTTACGGTCAACAATGGTCACATCTGGCTGACAACGCTGACCGGCACCGGATGTATGGCAACGACGATGGTTGCGGCGTTTGCGGCGGTCGAGCGTGATTATCTGCTGGCAGCGGCTGGCGGGCTGGCAATGTTTGGGCTGGCAGCGGAACTGGCTGCCGAAAAGGCGCACGGTCCCGCCAGTTTCAAGGTTGCGCTGTTCGACCAGATCTACAACCTTACGCCGGAACAGGTGGCGAACGGTGCACGGGTTGTGGAAGGTGGTTCGTGAGGGTCATGAGGCGGGAGGCGTGAGGCGATAGGGGCGCGAGGGTTGAAGGTTGCACGTTGAAGGTTGAAGGTGGGGAGGTTGTGGCACGTTGCACGTTGCACGTTGAAGGTTGAAGGTTGAAGGTTGTGGCACGTTGTACGTTGAAGGTTGAAGGTGGGGAGGTTGTGGCACGTTGTACGTTGAAGGTTGAAGGTGGGGAGGTTGTGGCACGTTGAACGTTGAACGTTGAACGTTGAACGTTGAATGTTGCACGTTGAATACTAAAGGCGCGCCCTGAGGGGGTGTGGGGGTTGCACGTTGCATGTTTGGAACGCATTGCGCGTTGCATGGTACCGGTGGAAAGGTGGATCGCACATATTTTCTGTCCGCCCTTGAACCCCTGACTCCCGGTTCCTGGTTCTTGGTTCCTGGTTCTCAGTTCTCGGTTCTTGATTCTCGGTTCTCGGTTCCTGGTTCTTGTAACTCCTAACACAAGGAGAAACGCAATGGCAGCAACAACCTCAATTGTGCGGGGACAGACGCGACGGCTGGCGTATGCCATCGTGTTGACGGCGCTGGCAGTCGCGTTGTCGCCGATCAGTATCCCGGTCGGGATTGCAAAAGTCTTTCCGGTGCAGCATATGGTCAATGTGCTTGCCGGAGCGCTCGTTGGTCCCTGGTGGGGTCTGGCGGTGGCGCTGGTCACCTCGATCATCCGCAATGCGCTGGGACTGGGCACGCCGCTGGCATTTCCCGGCAGCATCTTCGGCGTGCTGCTCGCGGGGCTGATCTACCGCGCGACACGGAACATCCCGCTGACGGTCGCAGGCGAAGTGATCGGCACCGGCATCATCGGCGCACTGGTCGGCGCGCTGGCGGTGGCGCCGTATGTGATGAATCGCCCGATGGGTGCAACGGCGCTCATTATTCCATTTGCGCTCTCGTCACTGGTTGGCGCAGTGCTGGGCGCGCTCGGCTTACTGGCGCTGCGGCGAACCGGTTACCTGGAACGTCCCGATGGAACGCAATGAACCCTCTGGTTGTCTGTGACGGGGTGACCTATCGGTACCGGGATGGGACGCTTGCCCTGCATCAGGTGTCACTCACCATCGAGGAGGGAGAGTTCGTCATTCTGGCAGGCGCCAGCGGGTCGGGTAAATCCACCCTCTGCCGCCTGTTCAACGGTCTCATTCCCCATCTCTACAGTGGCGACCTGAGCGGGCGCGCACTGGTTGCAGGGCAGGATGTGCGCTCGACGCCGCCATACGTCCTGAGTCGCAGCGTAGGGCTGGCATTACAGAACCCTGAAGCCCAGAGTCTGGCGACAACGGTCGCTCGTGATCTGGCGCTTGGTCCAGCCTGCCAGGGTCTCGACTGTGCCACAATTGCGGAGCGTGTTCATGAGGTCGCGGCATTGCTGGCGATTGATCCGTTGCTTGATCGCCAGGTAAGCGCGCTATCGGGCGGCGAAGTGCAGCGCGTGGCGATTGCCGGGGTGCTCGCGCTGCATCCGCGCCTGCTGGCGCTCGATGAGCCATTTGCCTTTCTCGACGCGGCTGGCGGCGGACGACTGCGCGAAACGTTGCGCATGCTCCATCGGCGCGGGGTGACCATTGTGGTTGCCGAACATCGCCTGGCAGAAGTAGCCGACCTGGCAACGCGCCTGATAGTGTTGCACGAAGGTCAGGTGGTTGCGGACGGGATGCCGCGGTCGGTGCTGGCGTGTGATGTATCGCAATGGAACCTGGAATTGCCGCCGCTGGTGTGTCTGGCGCGCGCCGCCGGTTTGGCCGCAACACCCCTGACGCTCGATGAGGCGCTGGATATTGCGCCGTCGCTTGCGCGCCGCTTATCGTCTCAAAATAACGCGCCGGCGGTATCGCCAGCGATTATCTGGGAAGACGTATCGTTTGCGCGCGGCAACCGCCTGATACTGCATCAAGCGCGCCTGTCCGCTGCTCCCAGGGACATCGTCGGGTTGCTGGGCGCAAATGGCGCCGGCAAAACAACACTTCTTCGGCTGGGAAACGGATTGCTGCGACCACAGCGCGGCATCGTTCGCGTGCAGGGGCGACCGATCGGGCGATGACCGCTGTGGGAGATTGCGCGTGATGTCGGGATAGTCGGGCAACACCCATGGCATATGCTGTTCGCGCCGACGGTGCAGGACGAACTGGAGACCGGACCACGCGCGCTGAACCGGCTGGATCGTACCTGGCTGGCGCGTGTCATCGAGCGCTGCCATCTCGAACCGCTGCTGCACCGGTCACCGCACCGGTTGAGCGCCGGTGAGCAACGTCGAGTCGCAATCGCCGCAATCCTGGCATCACGACCATCCATCCTGCTCCTCGACGAACCGACAGCGGGGCAGGACGCGCTCAACCGGCAGGCATTGCGGGCGCTGATCGCCGATGTTGCTGGCGATGGAATGACGGTGGTCATCGCCACCCACGATACCGAATGGGCGTACCACCTCTGTAACCGCTGGGCGGTGCTGGATCACGGCAGTGTTGTTGCCTGTGACGCACCGTCGGCAATCTGCGCCCAACCGACAATTATCGAGCAGGCGCGTTTGCGCCTTCCAGCAGAAGAAGCATTGCGGCAGAAGGCGATGCGCATTGTTGCACGTGTATGAATTGCTCGACGACATCACGGTTCGACCCGCGCGCAAAGGCGCTGGCGTACCTGATCGGCTCGGCGACCATCATCCTGACAACCGATCTCGTGCGGCTCGCGCTGATCACCGGTGTAACCGGCGCATTACTGATCGGGCTGGGACTTGAACGACGCTGGTTGCAGGTGATGCGCATCCTGCTGCCGACACTCCTGCTGTTCGCTCTGGTTGCCGGTTGGAGCGGCGGCTACGAGGCGGCAATCGGCGCTGCGCTGCGCCTGATTGCGCTTGTCAGCGCAGGCATCGTCTTCTTTAGCGTCACCCCGCCCGAAGAATTGGGCGATGCGTTGCTGGCAAGCGGCGTTCCGTCTCAGATGACCTTTCTGCTGGAAGGAGCGTTGCGCTTTACACCGCTGATGGGCGCACTGGCGCGTGATGTATACGATGCGCAGGCGAGTCGCGGCATCCGGTTCGACGGATGGCATCTGCTGCACAATGGTCCGTTGCTGCTGACACCGCTGCTGCTGAGTGTGATGCGTTTTGCCGATGATCTGGCGGAAGGGTTGGAAACGCGCGGATTCGGCAGCCCGCACCGCACTCCACTGGGAGACTATCGGGTGCGCTGGCAGGACTGGGCGCTCGTCGGCGCAACCCTGTTCGTGATGATACTCATGATGCTGTGAGGAGGCGCACATGATACCGCGAGCATTGACGATTGCCGGTTCCGATTCGGGCGGCGGCGCCGGCATCCAGGCAGATTTGAAAACATTTATGGCGCATGGGGTCTACGGCGCCAGCGCGATCACCGCTATCACTGCTCAAAACACGGTCGGCGTGCATGCCGTGCTCATGCTCGAACCATCACTCGTTGTTGCGCAAATCGAGGCGGTGCTCGACGACATCGGCGCCGATGCGGTCAAAACCGGCATGCTGGGGAACGCTTCCATTATCCAGGCGGTCGCCGACACGCTGGAGCGATACCGGGTCGAGCGTCTGGTGATCGATCCGGTAATGGTTGCGAAGAGTGGTGCGCGCCTGCTCGAAGAAGATGCTATCGCCACGCTGCGTGCGCGGCTATTGCCGCTGGCGCTGGTAGTGACGCCGAACCTGCCAGAAGCGTCGGTGCTGTTGAATCGCCCGGTGACCGACGAACGCGACATGCAGGATGCTGCGCGCGATCTCCACACACTCGGACCACGGTATGTGTTGCTGAAGGGAGGGCACCTGTCGGGGAGCGATGTCGTCGATCTGCTGTACGACGGCGAGCGTTTTGTCACACTGCGCGCACCGCGCCTGGAAACGAACCATACCCACGGCACCGGTTGCACCTACGCTGCTGCCATTGCCGCACTGATCGCGCGCGGTCTACCGGTCGAACAGGCGGTTCGTCAGGCGCACGCTTATCTCCAAGATGCCATCGTCCACGCGCCAGCGATCGGCAAAGGATACGGACCGGTCAACCATCTGGTGTACGGATTGCCCGTCAGTCGCGGGTAAGGGTGCAGTTCGCTGTCATAGAACATCCCAGATCACCAAACGGCAGCACATCCGCTCTTCTGTCTATTCGCCGGTTCTGGTGGCGCGCCGTTTGTACCAGACCCAGCCAAATGCGATGAGGCAGACGCACAGCAGGGCGCCGCAGAGCACAAGTGTGAGCGTGTTGGTCACAAGGGTGATGACGCTGCTGGTTGGCGGTTGACCGAGCAGCACTGCGTTCAGCTGTGGCACGACATTGAAGGTGAGTAGTACGCCGAGCAGCGCCAGCGCCGTTACGCCGCGCATTGCGCCTGATGCGTATTCTGGTTCCAGCGCCACAAAGCCTAGCATCGAGATCGGCATGCCAAGCAGGGTTGGGATCAGCGTGTTGACACCGCGCTCTCCCAGGATATAGCGGATGACCAGCCCCGTCAGAAGCATCAGGAGACCAATCCAGAGCGCGATCCGCGGCGCCTGACCAAAGGTTATGTGTTGCTGTTTATCCATACTCGAAAATTATACAGGGCGTTCGCTCGCCTGTGTATGGTATACTTGATACATCGTTATCACTATCCTGCTTCCTGATATAATGAGACGCTATCACTCCCCCAAAGACTATCTGGACGCCGCCCGTGATCCGGCAGCCTCGCCCGAAGAATTGCGCTTCCTTGCCGGTTCGGTGTACGATTTTGTTCGATTGGCGGTCGCGGAACATCCGCATGCGGAGGCGGATGTGCTTGTTGCACTTACCCCACAGCATATCACATCCTGGAATGAACAGCGTCTTGCTCTCGCTCTTGCACGGCATCCCAACACCCCGGCGCATGGGTTGCGTGTGCTGGCTGAACGTTTACCGGCAGTGCTCAACCGTGGACGCGGGAACGACAACGGTCTCGCAGCCGGCAGCGCCCTGTGCAACCATCCCCACACACCGCTCGATGCGATTCACACGATGCTTGCCGATCCACGTGTATCGACAGACTTTCGGCGGAAGCTTGCGCGTGAGGCGACCCGCACTGATGTGCTTCGCCTCCTGCTGAACGATCAGAGCGATGCGGTTCGAAGGCGTGCGCAAGAACGATTGCGTGCGGCGATCAGCGCGGAACAGGACGCGATGAAGAACGACGATGCCGCACCGCTTCCGAACACCTGATCGCGCCGAGAAGAAAGCGAGTTCATCGTATGACGGTCTATCCGTCTGAAGCGCCTCGCCAGGGTCTCGTCCATCAGTATCCTGTCGTCGTCTTTTTCCTGATCGCCTATGCGTTCTCGTGGACGATCGGCGGGTTGCTGATTGCGGATTATCAGGGGGCGCTGAGTGTGCCAGGAGCGCTCCATTATGTCAGCGCTTTCGGTCCGATGGTCGCAGCGATTGTTGTGACTGCGCTCATCAGCGGTCGCCCTGGTCTGCTCGATCTCTGGCGACGGGGCATGCGCGCTGATGTTGGCTGGCGCTGGTGGCTGATCGGCGTCGGCACGCCGGTTGCACTCGGTGTGGCGGCGATTGTCGTCTTCTGGCTGAGTAACGGCGTTCTGCCCGATCTGGCGTTGTTTGGCGAGGTCGATTATCTGGGCGCTATCGGCGCACTGGCGGCGCTGGCGTTGTGGATTGCCACCTATGGCTTCGGTGAGGAGGTCGGCTGGCGCGGCTTCGCCTTCCATCGCATGGAGGGCGGAGGTTGGGTGCAGGCGGCAGTAATGATCGGCGTGCTGTGGGGCTTGTGGCATCTGCCGTACTTTTTCTACAAGGCAAACTTCATTGCGTTGGGCATCGGCGGCTTCGCTGGTTATCTGATCAGTATCACGATGGGGTCGATCTTACTCTCGTGGATGTATCGGGGAAGCGGGCGCAGCATCCTGGTGGTGGCGCTGTGGCACGGTCTGTTCGATTTCGTGAGCGCGTCGCCCATCGCGGAAGGCGTCGGCAACGCGCTCATCAGTAGCGTGGTCATCGTGTGGGTGATCGTGATTCTGTGGCTGGCGCGGCGGGATCGCGCCAGCGCATAACACGCCGGACGATCTGGTTGCTGCGGGAAGATTGCATCCCGGTATACCATTAAACCTTGATGGTGTCTAGTGTCAACCGTGCGCTCATCGGTTCGCTGTTCGTTGTCCTGGATCACGCACCGGCGACCCACAGCCAGCCTCGGCGGTCGTTTGCAACAAGACATCGGCTGGTTGGGCTTCATGAGCGAAATAGCGCCGCTGGAACCAGAAGGCGACATTCACCAGGCCGATCATCACCGGCACCTCAATCAGCGGACCAATCACCGCTGCAAAGGCTGCGCCGGAACCGATGCCGAAGACGGCGACTGCAACAGCGATCGCCAGTTCGAAGTTGTTACTCGCCGCAGTGAACGAGAGCGTCGTCGTTTTGCGGTAATCTGCGCCGAGACGATAGCCTATCCAGAAGCTGACCAGGAACATGAGCACAAAATAGAGCAGCAGCGGAATGGCGATGCGCACCACATCAAGCGGGATCTGGACGATCAATTCACCCTTCAGGCTGAACATCAACACGATTGTAAACAGTAGCGCAATCAGCGTCAGTGGACTGATACGTGGCACGAAGACGCGTTCATACCACTCCCGCCCCCTGGCGCGCAGCAGGATAAAGCGGGTCAGGAAGCCAGCGATCATCGGGATGCCCAGGTAGATAAACACGCTTTCAGCAATCTGAACAATGCCGATGCGAACGATACTGCCCTGCATGCCAAACAACGGCGGCAATACAGTAATGAACACCCAGGCGTAAATGCTGTAGAAGAAGACCTGGAACAGGCTGTTGAACGCTACAATCCCGGCGGCATATTCGGTATCGCCTTTTGCCAGTTCGTTCCAAACGATCACCATGGCGATACAGCGTGCCAGACCAATCAGAATCAGGCCGACCATGTACTCGGGATAATCACGCAGGAAGATGATTGCCAGCCCAAACATGAGGATCGGTCCGACGACCCAGTTCTGGATCAGTGATAAGCCAAGCACCTTTGTGTTACGAAAAACCTCGCCCAGTTCCTCATATTTCACTTTGGCGAACGGCGGATACATCATCAATACCAGGCCAATCGCAATCGGAATATTGGTTGTACCGACCTGGAAGCGATTGATGAACTGCTCGACGCCGGGCAAGAAATAGCCCAGACCGACTCCCAGAGCCATTGCCAGGAAAATCCAGAGGGTGAGGTAGCGATCCAGGGCGGAAAGCTGGCGCGTGACGCTCGGCGTGGAGTGCGGCACGGTTGTGGAAGTGTGTGACATACGAACTCCTGGTGCGTTATCTCAAACTGACGCCATCACTATGCTTACGGCAGCGGGCGACTGAGCTCCAGTCGCAATAATAGTTCAACATATGGTTGAAGTATAAGCGCGCATACTTGTTTGACGAGGGAGATTTTGATAATTCCCGGTAAAGGAAGTGTCATCGTGAAGGAGTTCAGCCAGCTATACCAACCGCGAGCGACGGGTCAGTTCCATTTGGCTCAAAACCTACGCCGACCTGAGCGAATACCAACCGCGAGCGACGGGTCGGTTCCAAACCGCCATCCGACGTGATGACGGCATCCGGCGCTATAATGTTCCCATGACTGAATCCGACGACCGACACCTTCAGGGTGATCCCCTCCCGGTGCGCGGATGGCAACGGTGGGCGCCGGGGTTGCACCGGTTGCGCACCTATCCCCGCGCCTGGCTGCGTGACGACCTGAGCGCCGGGCTGGTGCTGACAACCATGCTTGTGCCGGTTGGGATGGCGTATGCCCAGGCTGCCGGTCTGCCCGCAGTACACGGCTTATACGCTACGATTGCCGCGCTGCTCGCCTACGCGATTTTTGGACCCAGTCGCTTCCTCGTGTTGGGACCGGATTCGTCGCTGGCGCCGCTGATTGCCGCGACCGTGCTCCCGCTTGCACACGGCGACCCGCAGCGTGCGGTCGCGCTCGCCGGTATGATGGCAATCGTAGTCGGTCTGATCTGCATTGGCGCTGGCGTCGCGCGGTTCGGTTTCGTGACCGAGTTGCTCTCCAAGCCGATACGCTACGGCTACATGAACGGCATCGCGCTCACCGTGGCGGTGAGTCAGATGCCTGTACTCCTGGGGTTTTCTGTCGCTGGCGATCACCTGATCGAGCGGTTCTGGTCATTGATCCAGGGAATCGCCGCCGGACGCATCAACTGGATCGCTTTTCTGCTCGGCGCCGGCGCTCTGGCAATGATCTTTGCGTTCAGACGCCAGACCAGGATTCCGGGTATGCTGGTCGCGCTGATTATCGCCACGCTTGCGGTCACACTTTTCGACCTTGACAGTCGAGCAGGCGTGGTCGTGCTGGGAGAGATTCCGCCGGGACTGCCTGCGCCGATGCTGCCCTGGATTGGGATTGACGGTATGGCGCCGATCGTGATCGGCAGCGTTGCGGTGGCGCTGGTCGCTTTTGCCGATACCAGCGTACTCGCACGCGCCTATGCCGCCAAAACGGGTGACCGGGTCGATCCCAATCAGGAATTGATCGGATTGGGCGCCGCCAATCTTGCTGCCGGCTTCTTTCAGGGTTTTGCGATTTCCAGCAGCGCCTCGCGAACACCGGTCGCCGAGGCGGCTGGCGCACGAACCCAGGTCACCGGCATGGTAGGCGCGGGCGCGATTGTCGGGCTGATCCTCCTGGCGCCATCACTGTTGCACAACGTGCCGGTCGCCGTCCTGGCGGCTATTGTAATCGTTTCGGCGCTCGGTCTGGTGCAGATCGCCGATCTGCGTCGCATCTATCGCATTCAGCGCTGGGAGTTCTGGCTGTCGATGGCGTGTCTGGCGGGCGTTGCGCTGCTCGGCGTTATTCAGGGCATTGGGCTGGCGATTGTAATTGCGATTATCGAGTTCCTGTGGGATGGTTGGCGACCTCATTCGGCAATTCTGGGGCGCGTTGATGGTATCAAAGGGTACCACGACATCACACGCTACCCGCAGGCACGGTTGATTCCAGGGTTGGTGATCTTCCGCTGGGATGCGCCGCTCTTTTTCGCCAACGCTGAGTATTTCCGCTCCCGTGTGCTCGATGCCGTCGCCGCGTCGCCAACACCGGTGCGGCGGGTGGTTGTCGCCGCCGAGCCGGTGACAAGCGTGGATGTGACCGCTGCCGATATGCTCGCCGACCTGGATGATGCGCTGAGTCAGGCGGGTATTGAGTTGTGCTTCGCCGAAATGAAAGACCCGGTGAAGGATAAGCTGAAGCGCTTTGGGTTATTCACGCGGTTTGGCGAGCAGCTCTTCTTCCCGACGATCGGTGAAGCGGTCAGCGCGTATGTCAGAACGTTCGAGGTGGATTGGGTCGATTGGGAAGACCGCCAGATGATGGAGACCGGTCCGCCGACGCCGTGAGGAACGGGTTCTCATCTGCCCTGGAAGCACTCACTGACGATACCCCGGCGGCAGGGTGATCGGTCCGGCGACGGGCGGGGGCAATTGCGCCCAGGGCAACCCCAGGAACGGGAGGAAGTTCGGGCGCGCGCCGGCTGCCAGCACGCGCTCGCGGGTGAAGATACGCTCCAGCGTCTGGTCGTCGTGCACCAGACGCATCGCCTGGTACCAGCTCAACCCATCGCGGCGCTCAAAATGCCAGTATTCCAGCGCCAGCGGTTGGGTGCGCCAGTCGAAGGTCTCACGTTCCTGCGCGGCGATCCGGTTCCAGCCATGCGCGGCGGCCAGCGCCGTGAAATCGACGAAATACCCGGCAGGGGGCGGCAACAGGCGGCGGTTGTGCGCATCGAAGACCGGCGCTGCCAGCGGTTCGCCCATACGTCCATCCTGGCGCGCCGCGCGCAGGTAAAGGCGCCAGAAGAGCCGTCCGGCGCGCCATTCGGGAGAAATAAAGAGGATCTGCTGGCCATTCACACGATAATCCCAGCGGGTGTCGAATGCCCGTCCCGCCTTGTGCCAGCTGGTGAACGAGGACGTACCATTCTGAAAATCGACCGCCCGCGATGCTTCGCTCAACTGTCCGAGAAAGTCATACCCGCTGGCTTCGATGACTTCCTGGCGTAGCGCATCGAATGAAGGTTTGACCGCCGCAGCAAGCACCGGCAGACCGCCAGCGCGCACATCGCCAAGCGGCGTCATGCCACGCGGCAGCGACGCGGTATCGACCGGCGCGGTCGCCGCAGCGAACGAACGCCCGTCCTGCCAGCGATCGTCGGGCAGTGATGGCGCAATCGCGCGATTACTCCATGCCGGGCGGTTATACCCGTGAACACTGGCAACCACGAAGGTTCCGCCGCTCAACCCAGGAGTGAACAACGCCACCCCCTGCCGTGAAAAGAACCGGCGCTCGCCCAGCGCCCAGGGGGCGACCGCCATCAACCCGCCGCCTGGCGTCCACGCCGGATCACGCAACCCCAGGTTGTCTGGACCGGCGCGGCGTTCTTCACCGGTGACCAGATCAGCGATATGCAGGTTGCCGCCGCCGTCGCGATCCGAAATGAACGCTATGAAGCGACCATCGGGCGACCACGCCGGACTGTGATCAGGAGCGGGGTGATTGGTCAGATTGACAATCGTACTGCCCTCTACGTCGGTGATATAAATCTCCTGGTTGCTGTCGCGCCACGACGTGAATGCAAGTCGTCGCCCATCGGGCGCCCACGTCGGCTGCGAGTCGGCGGATGGATGGCTGGTGATGCGTCGCAGATCACCGCTATCCAGGTCGAGCGTATAGATATCGAGCTGACCATCACGCATACTGGTAAAGGCGATCTGCCGTCCATCAGGCGACCATGCCGGTTCGCCATCGTAGGCGGGATGTTCGGTCAGGCGGCGGAGATCACTGCCGTCGGCGCGCATCACGTAGAGATCCCAGTTACTGGCGCGACGGCTGGCGAATACAATGCGATCTCCTGCGGGCGACCAGGACGGGCTGCGGTCGGGATGCGGGTCGGCAGTGAGATTCACCACACGCTCGCCAGCCAGATCGGCGCTAAAGATATCGAATGCACCGCCATCACCGCGGGAAGCGGCAAAGACGATGCGCCCCTGACCGTCCTGTTGCGCTGCGTGCACTTTGGCAGGGACGATGCCAGTTCCAAGGATCGCAATGAGCGCCAGGGTTACGAACCGCATAATCACAGAGAGACGTCGTTCATTCAATCAAAGATGCGCAAAAATGCTCTTGTGTAAGAAATGCACAGGCAGATGCTATTTAGAGTATACTGTACCCGATACCCCGCAGATAGTTGAGAGAAATGAGAAATCAATGAGGAACAACGGCTATCCGGTAGACGCCCCGCGACAATTCTATCGCTGGCGCGGCTATCGAGTCGCGTGCTACACCGCAGGCGCCGGTCCTGCAATCCTCTTGATCCACAGCATCAACGCAGCCGCGTCCTCGTTCGAAATGCGCCGTCCGTTCGCAGCGCTTCGCACCGATCATCGCGTCTTCGCGCTTGATTTTCTGGGATTTGGTGGATCGGATCGACCGCAGCGCATATACTGCGCTGACGATTACATTGACCTGATCGGCGATTTTGTGCGTGATACAGTTGGACGGGGCGCAGTGGTGATCGCCAGTTCGCTCGGCGCTGCCTACACCATCCGGGCAGCCGCACGGGATGCCGATCTCTTCGGACCTCTGATCCTGATCTGTCCTACGGGTATGAGAAATCTCGTGCATCCGCAACAACCCGGACTGGCGTACAGGACGCTTGCAAGTCCCTTCGGCGATCTGGTCTTTCGCCTGCTGGCGAGCCGCTCCAGTATTGCCTATTTTCTGCGCGCGCAATCGTACTACGATCCAGCCGTTGTGACCGATGAACTTATCGAAGGGTTCTACCGTGCAGCGTACCAGGCAGGCGCAAAGTGGGCGCCGATCTGTTTTCTGACGGGGTTGTTGAACTGTGATGTGCGTGATGCCTTCGGGCAACTGCGTCAGCCGATCCTGCTGGTGTGGGGTCGTCAGGCGGATCTGACGCCGCTACGCAGCGCCGATGACTTTCTGGCGCGCAATCCCCGCGCGCGCCTTGCGGTGGTAGACAAGGCGCGTCTCTCGGTGCAGGATGAACGACCAGAGGAGTTCATCCATCTTGTGCGAGAGTTCCTGGCAGCGCCGCACCCATCCGTCCCATAGGAAATATTGTGCCGTGGTTGTGGGTTCTCTAGCGTCTTCCCGCCTGCCATAGCGACGCTCAAAATCGGATATTGACATCAGTGATGCCGTGGTGTAGAATAAGAACAAATGTACTAAAACCAGAGAAAGAAACAGCCATGGCTATCGGGCGCAACAAAATCCGTCAGTTCACCGATGCAATGACCATCCAGTGGGCAAATGGCAAGAACGAGGCGCGGCTCACACCGGGTGTCGGGCGCTTCGTTTCCCACGTTGGATGGTACGCCGAAGTCGGGCGTGACGACGAATTCGACCGATTCGTCTACCAGGCAGGCATTCCACAGATGGAGATTCGCCATCCGCGCCAGGGTGCGACCGCGCAGATCGTCCGTCACTGGAATCTTGGCGAGCGTCTGCGTTTCTTCCCGCTCACCAGCGGTCCGGTGGCGACGACCGTTGCTGCCAGCCTGTCGGCGCGCAATGTTGCTGCGACGATCGAGGCTGGCATTGGCTTACGCTGGGGTCGAGGCGAGGGTGAGCGCTCGAAGATGGCGATCCGCGGCTATCTTCAGATCCTCCGGCGCGGCACGGATGAAACAGGCGGCGAATGGCTGCTGTACCCGCGTCTGGTCCAGATCTCGGTTCGCTCACGCATGACCGATGAACTGCTTGCCGCGCTCGTCGATCACGTGCGGGTCTGCGAAATTGCAGACACCCTGGTGGATCGCGCGAAACACCCCGATGTCATCCACTGTTACGAGCTGGCGTTGCCCCTTGGTCCGGGGCAGGAAGAGCAGTGGGGCAAGGGCGAAACCGCGACGGTCATGCCGATGACCAGTCTCCATCCCGAAACTATCGATCTCCCCTATCTTCGCACCCTCTGGCGTCCTGATCAGGTGGTCGAACTTGCGCTGCGCGACTGGCCCGATGTGCAGGCATGGGCGCATGAGTTCAGTCTGGGCGGGTACACCGAACCCACAGGGCAGACGCCAGCGCCGGTGGATGATGCATATACGGGCGATGAGGCGATAGCTGCAAACGGGCGCAGCGTCTACGCTGGTGATGCTCTGTGAGCGAACATGAAGATTGAGAATGAAATCCGGTATCTCGAACTGCCGCAGGGGTACAGCCCTCGGCTATGGAATGCGAAGTCCGCCTGCGCGGGCTGGCGTGCGCCGTCCGGGGTAAACCTCTCGGCGATACCCCCCCAGGCGATACCTTACAGGGGTAGATTTTTTGGCAAGCCCCTGCGTGCCATCTCCCGTTTCAGCCATCAGGACGCCTAAACTCCCCCTTCTCACCTTGTGGGAGAAGGGGGTCGGGGGGATGAGGGAGCAAACGCGCACGGGAATGCCGCAAACCGCGTATCGCGCCCAAGAACGCTCCCTTTGAGAGGGGACGCCCGCGCACCCAGGCGGTGGGGGAACGCGCGCCGCGGGTGGGCAGGCGGGTGGGACGCTTGTGCACCGTACAAGGATAGGTTTTTTGGAGGCGCCTGCGTTCCTTCGCTCGTTTTGGGCTTCAGGACGCCCAACCTCCACCTTCTCCCCGTGTGGGAGAAGGGGGTCGGGGGGAAGAGGGGCAACCGCGCACAAGAATCCAGAAAACCACTCGTCGAACTCTACCCTTGAGAGGCAGGGGGAAAGCAGATGAGGGTACAGATGCGTCGGAACGCAGAAAACCGGTGCTCACTCATGACAACGCCTCCACCTGGACGAGAGTGAACACTCCTTGGAATGGCGCGCCTCGCGTGATGAATAATGGCGATTGAGCATTTATAGCAGTTCTCATAGAGGTTGAACCTCCTCGGACGAGCGCAGTCACAATCGCCCCCCCAATGCGGTGACCGCCGTGCGTGGCGGTCGGAGAGAAGCCATCTGCCACCGTCCGTGTTGAACACTCCTGGGAATGACGCACCCCACGCGATAACCGAAATAATGGTCTTTGAGTAAATAATCTGCCATAGCCCGCGCAGACGGGCTTCGCCCTGGCTAGCCGAGGGCTTCAGCCCCACGGCTCGCGCGGTAGAGCGGAATAAATACTCAATCTCCATCATTTCGGTCTACACTTCGCTAGAAGCGGGCGCCTCGCGCGACACGGCAGGACCAGACAGAGGTCAGCGTATCTGAAAACTGCTATAAATTCTTGCGTCTCCTGCAAGAAGGTCGCCTCACCGCTGCGACGCAGCACGCAGAGATTGGCTTGATGAAAAAGCCGCATGTTCTGCTCCTCTTGGGTGCCGGGTACACCTCACAGGGGTAGATTTTTTGGCAAGCCCCTGCGTGCCATCTCCCGTTTCAGCCATCAGGATGACCGAACTCCCCTTCTCCTCGTGTGGAAGAAGGAGGTTGGTGGGAAAGAGGGCCAAAGGCGCACGGGAATTCAGAACATCGCTCATCTCTCCCAAAAACTCTACCCTTGAGAGGCCAGGTGCACAGGCGTTGTGCGCGCCCGATGCGCGCGGTCCCGGCGGTCAACTGTTCTGTGCTTCGCTGCTGAAACTTCGCGTCCTCTGCGCCGCTGCGGTGCGTTTTTGCAGTGACGTCATCATTGCAATCTCAGATTGCAAAGGTTTTGAAGGATCTTCGCAAATCATATGCAAAATATCGACAGACATTTCGAGCGATTGCGCAGAGAAGATGTAAGTGATGCGTAGTGAAAATAGTGTTGAAACTCCAGTGACGTGTGCTATAGTAAGACTACAAACTCTGAACTACATACATTGCCTTGCTGCACTGTGCATGCCGTTCTTGCACGGTTTGTATGTTTCTTTGATTTTGATACCGTTCTTGTAGTTCAGATTTATTACTACACGGTTGTCGAATGTTCACTTTTCCTACGGTGCGACGCGTGGATTTCCATCGTTCTGGGCTGATCGTTCTGAGGGGAAGGTGAACAGATTGAAGAAGGTATGTTGGACGGAGGCGACGTATGAATCTGCTTCGCGCAATCGGTCGGTTCCTGCTGGGCGCGCTCAAGGTGTTGCGTCTGGCGCTGCCCAAACTGGGTGTCGGATGGATGTTCGCCCTGCTGACCAGTAACTTCAACCGGGTGTCGATTGTGGAGTTGGGCGTGATGGCGATCATCGTCACAACGATGATCGGTCTGCACCACTTCCTGTCGCCGTTCCAGGTGGTGTGGGGACGGATCGCCGATAGTCATCCGGTCTTCGGGTTGCGTCGCACGCCGTACCTGCTGATCGGCGCAACGGTCGCCAGTCTGGTCTTCCTGGCGCTGCCGTCGGTGGCGGTTGCAATGGGTGAGGGTTCGGTGCTGGCAATTGTGGCGGGGTATGCGTTGCTGATCCTGTTCGGCGTCAGCATTGCGGCAATGGGTGACTGCCACCACGCGCTGATCGCCGAGGTGACCAATCCCAGGACGCGCGGCGGTGTGATTGCGGTGGTGTGGACGTTCACGATTATGAGCACGATCATCGCCGCAACGGTGATCAAGGCGCAGATGCCGTCTTATACCCCTGAAGCGATGCAGGCGCTCTACAATCTGACCCCGCTGGTGGTCATTGGTTCGGCGCTGCTCGGTGTTCTCGGCATTGAGAAGCGTCTGAGCCGCGAGGAACTGGCAGTCGCCCTTGAGCGCGCGCGCGCAGCGGCGCCTCCCGGAAATCCGTTGCGTGCGGCTGTCGGTCTGTTTCGCCAGAACCCGCAGGTGCGCGCCTTCTTCGGCTTTGTGTTCCTCTCGATCGTCGGCATCTTCCTGCAGGACTCGATCCTGGAAGTCTTCGGCGCTGAGGTCTTCCATATGACGATCAGGGAGACGACGACATTCACCCAGACGTGGGGCGGCGGCGTGCTCGGCGGTATGCTGATCATGGGTCTCTTGAGTTCCATTTTCCCGATTGGCAAGAAGGTGATTGCGCTGATCGGCGGCGTTGGCACCGCGTTCGGTTTGGGGTTGCTGGCAGCCTGTGCTCTGACTGAGCAGCGTTCGTTGCTCAACCCGGCGATTATGCTCATGGGCTTCAGCACTGGTCTCTACAACGTTGGTGCGCTGTCGTTGATGATGGATATGACCGTCGAGGGCGCCACAGGTCTCTATATGGGCATGTGGGGCATGGCGCAGGCGTTTGGGACGGCGACGGCGAATATTCTGGCGGGTGCGCTGCATACGGTGCTGATCGAGGCGCAGGTGCTGGGTCAGACGCTGGGGTACGGGGTGATCTTTGGTCTGGAAGCGGTGCTGATGGTCATCGGCATTGCGCTGCTGTCCGGCGTCAGCGTCGAGGCGTTCCGTGGATTGACCCGCACCGATCTGACCCGCGCAATGGAAGCTGGCGCAGTGGCGTGATGATCGAGGTGTGCGGATGACCGATGTGCTGCCCATTCGATTCGATGCAATTGCCGGTAATTATGACAGTGTGCGCGGTCATCCGCCTGAGGTTGCGGAGCAGATTGGCAGAGCGATTGCGGCAGTGGCAGGAACCCATGCGCGTGTGCTTGAACTTGGCGTTGGCACCGGTCGCATCGCTCTGCCCGTCGCCACAGCCGGTTGCCGGGTCGTCGGCATCGACATCTCGGAAGAGATGCTGCGGATGGCGCGTGCGAAGGATCACGGTCAGGCGCTGTGGTTGCTCCAGGGCACGATTGAGCATCTCCCGTTTGCCGATGGGGTGTTCGATGCAACCCTGGCGGTGCATGTGCTCCACCTGGCGCGCGACTGGCGCACCGCACTTGCCGAGGCGCTGCGCGTTCTCCGCCCCGGCGGGGTCTTCATCCAGGGGCGCGACTGGCGCGATCCGCAGAGTTGTGTGGGTCGTCTGCGCAGCAAACTGCGAGAAACGCTGATCGAACTGTTGCCCGGTTCGCGTCCGCCAGGCGCGGGCGCCGCTGTCGGGCAGGCGCTGACAAAACTGGGGGCGACGGTCGAACCGGAGATGGTGGCGGCGACCTGGGTTGCGCCGATCAGTCCGGCGCAGGTGCTGGACGAGATGGAATCGCGCTCCGACGCCGAAACCTGGGTGCTCGACGATGCAACCCTGCACGCTGCGATCCAGCGGTTGCGCGCCTGGGCGGAGAGTGTCTACGACGATGTTCAGCAACCGGAGATGGTTGAGCGGCGCTTCGTCATCCAGGTGGCGCGGCGGGGGGTGAAGGTTGAAGGTTGAGGGTTGAAGGTTGAGGGTTGAAGGTTGAGGGCTGTGGGGTTGAAGGTTGTGGGGTTGTGGGGTTGAAGATTGTGGGGTTGAAGGTTGTGGGTTGCGGGCGCCTCTGACCCGTGACCCTGACCCCTGACCAAAAGGTGATGCCATGCCTGCAACAGTGATTCGGGAAGACGGCGCGTACCATAGTTTCTGTGGTCTGACATGTGTGGGATGGTTGTACCAGAAGATCAAGGACAGTTTCTTCCTCGTGCTTGGCACGCATACCTGCGCCCATCTGCTCCAGAATGTGCTCGGCGTCATGATCTTCGCCCGTCCGCGCTTTGGCGTTGCGCTGATAGAAGAAGCCGATCTTTCAAAGCAACAGCCGGAACTGGATCGGATCATTGATGAGATTGTCGCCGATCATCATCCTTCGGTGATTTTCCTGCTGTCGTCGTGCACGCCGGAAGTGATGAAGGTCGAGTTCGACGGTCTGGCGCGCGCGGTCAGTCGCCCCAACCTGCCGGTGCTCTTCGTGCCAGCCAGCGGTCTCGACTATACCTTCAGCCAGGCGGAAGATTCGGTGTTGCAGGCGCTGTTGCCTTTCTGCCCCGTCGCTCCCCCCGACGACCGGCGGGTGGTGTTTCTTGGCTCGGTGAACGATGCGATTGCCGATGATTTTCGCACTGAGGCAGCGCGCCTTGGTATTCCGGTGGCTGGTTTTCTGCCGGAGAGCCATTTCCACGATCTGCCGCCGATCGGTCCGGGAACGGTGGTTGCGCCGCTGCAACCATACCTGGCGAAGGTTGCCGGTCGACTGGCGCGCGAACGTGGCGCCACTGTGGTCAGTTCGCTGTTCCCGTTCGGTCCTGATGGAACGCGGGCGTTCTGGGAGGACGTAGCGGCTGCGATGGGGATTGCCGTCGATCTGCGCGAACGCGAGCGGCAGGCGTGGGAGCGTCTTGAACCACACCTCGATGTGTTGCGCGGCAAGAAAGTGTTCTTCACCGCAGATAACCTTATGGAATTGCCGCTGGCGCGTTTTCTCAGGCACGCGGGATGCACCATTCTCGAATGCAGCAGTCCGTATATCAATCGCAAGTTCCACGCCCGCGAACTGGAAGCGCTCGATGGCGTACGCGTCGTCGAGCAGCCCAACTTCGACCGGCAGTTGCGCGACATCCAGGAGTTGCGCCCCGACCTGGTGATCAGCAACCTGGCAACCACCAACCCGCTCGTCGGGCATGGCGTGGTGGCAAAGTGGAGCACGGAGTTCAGTTTTATGCCGATCCACGGCTGGAGTGGCGCAGCAACGCTCGCCGGGATGTTTACCCGCCCGCTCAAGCGCCACGCCCAACTCGATCCGCTTATGGACGATCCGCTCTGGGTGGCGGGGTTGATGCCGGCGCGGTAGGGTTGCAGGTTGCAGGTTACGGGTTGCAGGTTGCAGGTTACGGGTTGCAGGTTGCGGGTTACGGGTTGCGGGTTACGGGTTGCGGGTTACGGGTTGCAGGTTGCAAGCGGCGGTAGGGGCGCGCCAGTGGCGCGCACGTGGGTGGCGAACCAAAGGACACTGCTATGCGACTGGCTCTCTGGATGTATCAGGGCACTGCCCATCACGGCGTCGGGCGGATCGCCAACAGCATGCGCGGGGTGCACGCTGTCTTCCACGCTCCCCAGGGAGATGACTACGTCAATCCGATCTTCACCATGCTGGAACGTACCCCTGATTTCCCCCGGATGACGACCAGCATTGTCAGCGGGCGCGACCTGGCGCAGGGTACGGTGCGTCTCCCTGAAACACTGCGCGCTGTCGATGCGCAGGTTCATCCCGATCTGATCATCGTGTGCGCCAGTTGTTCGACCATTCTGCTCCAGGAAGACCTGGAACGGATGGCGCGCAGCGCCGGAACGAGCGCAGAGGTGCTGGTGTATGACGCCAATCCGTACCGGATGCAGGAGGTTCGTTCCGCCGATGGGCTGCTGACGACGCTGGTGCAGCGTTTTGCGCGCCCGCAGGCGCCGCTGCCGACGCCGTCTGTCAACATTCTCGGTCCGGCGTCGCTCGGCTTCCACAACCGCAGCGACCTGATCTGCCTGCGGCGCATGCTTGCGACACTCGGCGTGCAGATCAACGTGGTGGCGCCGCTCGGCGCATCGATCCACGATCTGGAGCGTCTGCCGGCGGCATGGGCAACAATTGCGCCGTACCGTGAATTGGGTCAGAACGCCGCCCGCTGGCTCGAAGATCAGTTCGGCATCCCGGCGTTGACCGACGCTCCTATCGGGGTGCAACCGACATTACGCTGGCTCCGACGACTGGTTGAGACGCTGAATGAAGCCGGTGCGCGCCTGCAACGCCTGTCAACACCGCTGCGCCTGCCGCCGCTGACTGCTTTCTCACTCGACGGGATGAGCGCGCCGAGTTCGGTTCCCTGGTTCGCGCGCACTGCCGACATGGAAAGCTACAGCATGAAGCGCGCCTTTGTCTTCGGCGATGCCACCCATACCGTCGGCATGGTGAAGTTTCTGCGCGACGAGTTGGGCATGCAGATCGCCGGAGCGGGAACCTACCTGGAGGAAGAGGCAGAGTGGGTGTACCAGGAACTCAAAGAGTATCTGCCCCCCGATGATTCGGGATCGCCCAAATCTTCCTTTCTGGCGACCGATGTGTTTCAGCATGTCGCGCGACGGATCGCCGACCTGTCGCCCGAACTGGTCTGTGGCACGCAGATGGAACGCCACGCCTGCCGCAAACTCGACATCCCCTGCCTGGTGATCGCGCCGCCGACGCATATCGAAAACCATCTGTTGAGCTACCGACCGGTGCTCGGCTTCGATGGCGCCGACGTCCTGGCGGACGCAGTCTACACCACAGCGACGCTGGGCATGGAAAAGCATCTGATTGATATGTTCGGCGACGCAGGGCTGGACTATGACGAACCGCAAACCGGGGAACCGCGAACCGAAAACCAGGAGTTGAGAGTCGAAAACCGGGCATCGGCGAACGGACATCCGGAAGCAGGCGTTAGCGTCGGCGCCGCTGAACCTTCGGCTGCTCCATCCAGGAGCGTCGTGACGGAAGAATCCAATCGCGCAACCACACCATCATCTTCTACCGTTCACCCCGTCTGGACTCCAGACGCACAGGCGATGCTGAAGAAGATACCCTTCTTCGTGCGGGGACGGGTGCAAAAGAACGTCGAACGGTACGCGATGCAGCACGGGTATGCAACGATCACCGCTGAGGTTCTGGTTGAAGCGCGAGAGGCATTGGGCGGTTGAAACACAGGCGGAGGAAGGGTATGAGTCTCACACTTGCCATTTACGGAAAAGGTGGCATCGGCAAGAGCACAACCAGTTCGAACCTGTCGGCGGCGCTGGCGCTCAAAGGCGCGAAGGTGCTTCAGATCGGCTGCGATCCCAAGCACGACAGCACCTTCGCCCTGACCGGAACGCTGCAACCGACGGTCATCGATGTGTTGACCGAAGTTGATTTCCACCACGAAGAGGTATCGGTCGAGGATGTGGTGCATACCGGTTTTGCCGGGGTGGACACGCTGGAGTCGGGCGGTCCGCCGGCTGGCAGCGGCTGCGGCGGTTATGTCGTCGGCGAGACGGTCAAACTGCTGCACGAATTCGGGCTGTACGACAAATACGATGTGATTGTGTTCGATGTGCTTGGCGACGTGGTGTGCGGCGGGTTCTCGGCGCCGCTGAACTATGCGGACTACGGCATCATTATCGCCTGCAACGACTTCGACAGCATTTTCGCCGCCAACCGCCTGTGCCTGGCGATCAAGCAGAAAAGCGCGCGTTACCGCGTCGAACTTGCCGGCATCATTGCCAATCGCGTGGATTACGAACTTGGCGGCGGCACGACGTTGCTGGAACAGTTTGCCGAAACCGTCGGCACACGCATCATTGGACGGGTGCCGTACCACGATCTCATCCGGCGCTCGCGGTTGATGGGCAAGACCCTGTTCGAGATGGAGGGTCCAGGGAAGGAGGAATGCACCGCACCCTTCCTGGAGATGGCGGAGGAATTGCTGAATCGTCCGCGCTCGACCGTTCCGAAGCCCCTGGGTGATCGTGAGATCTTCAATGTGATCGGCGGATGGCGATGACCGACGTATCTCAACATAAGCAGCAGTTGCGCGATTATTTTGATGGCGACGGATTCCAGCGCTGGAGTGCGATCTATGGTGAAGCGGAGGTTTCGCGCGTCCGGCGCACGATCCGTGTCGGGCACAACCGGATGCTGGCGCGCGCCGAAGCGTGGTTGCTCGAATGGGTCAGCGCCACCGGGCGCGACCCGCATACCCTGAACGCGCTCGACGCCGGGTGCGGCACGGGGATGTTCAGCACCACGCTGGCGCAGCACGGCTTCAGTGTGACAGCGGTGGACATTGCGCCACAGATGACCGCCGCAACTGCCGAACGGGTTCGAGCGGCAGGAGTTGCACAGCGTGTAACCTGTCTGACCGGCGACATTGATGCGGTTGCCGGAACCTTCGATGTGGTGGCGTGCTTCGATGTGCTGATTCACTATCCTCAACCGGCATTCGATCAGTTGATCGCTCATCTGGCAGATTGTACGCGCGGTTTGCTCCTGTTCACCTATGCGCCATACGAACCGTTGCTCGCCGCAATGCACTGGATCGGCGGGTTCTTCCCACGTGCCAATCGCCGGACCGAAATCCAGATGATCCGTGAAGACGATGTTCGCCGTGCAGTCGGTGCGCATGGCTTGCATGTCGGTCGGATCGAGCCGATCCGCAGTGGGTTCTACCATGTCAATCTGGTCGAGGCGGTGCACGTTGAACGTTGAAGGTGGGAAGGTTGAAGGTGGGAAGGTTGAAGGTTGAAGATTGAACCCTCTGAGGTCTTCGCTGTGGTCTGTGGTCACATTTCTCCTGTGATCGAGGGCATCTTGCACTTGATGAACGTTGCTGTCGTGAAGAACGTGAATAGTTTTATTCATTGTTCCTGTAGTAACGAATATGAACTACATCTTTAGGAATGAAAAGGAATGCGAGGGCGTATGAAGCGATGGTTTCTGCCGCTGCTGGCGCTGGTTGCCGGAGCAGTATGGCTCTGGTATCGCCGTGAGACTGTCCTGGAAGGCGAAGGGGTGGTGCACCTCCAGAGCGAACACGAACACTTCCATCTGCACGTCGATCTTCCGCAGGGCATGGAGATCGAGCCGGGTGATACGCTCGAAATTCTCACGGTTCCCAAAACCCATGGTCAGACGAATGGCGAGATCACCTATCCAAGCCGTATCCGGTTGACCAAGGCGAGCAGCCTGCGACGTGAACTGGTGCGGCGTAGCAGCCTGGTCGAAATCAACGAACTGGTCGAGCATCCATGAACGCAGCACGATCGTCCGGTCGAACGCTGAAGCGACGTATTCCGAAGAGGAGAGAGCGACAATGATGAACATACCCGGCGAATACACCCCGACGACGCGCCATGCGTTGCGTGAGGCGATCCTGAACCCGCGTTTCTACACGACCGACTTCCGCGCGATTGATCGGCTGAATGTTGCGCACATGCGTGATGAGTTCGATTGGATCCGCAATGAGTTCGAGGTTGATTACAACCGGAAGCATTTCGTGCGCAACGATGAGTTTCTGGCGAATTTCGACGATATGCCGGCGCGCGATCTCTTCATCGAGTTCCTTGAACGCAGTTGCACGGCGGAGTTCAGCGGATGTCTGCTCTACGCGGAAATGGTCAAGCACCTGCACGATCCAACGCTCAAGGCAATCTTCCGCTGCATGAGCCGTGATGAAGGTCGTCATGCCGGTTTTCTCAATAAAACCATGGCTGATCTGGGTGTCGAGATGAATCTGCAGGTGTTGCATACGCGCAAGAAGTACACCTATTTTCAGCCAAAGTTTATCTTCTACAGTGTCTACCTGTCGGAGAAGATCGGCTACGCCCGCTACATCACGATTTATCGTCACTTGCAGAAATATCCGCAGGGCATGATCCATCCGATCTTCAAATGGTTCGAGAAGTGGTGCAACGACGAGTATCGTCACGGCGAGTTTTTCTCACTTTTGATGCGCAGCCAGCCGGATCTGCTACGTGGCGGCAATCTGCGCTGGATCCGCTTCTTCTTGCTTGCGGTGTACGCCACGATGTACCTGAACGATGCCCGTCGCGCCGGTTTCTACCAGGCGCTCGGTCTCGACTGGCGCGACTATGATCAGCGGGTGATCCGCCTGACGAACCATATCGCCACGCAGGTGTTCCCGGTGACGCTGCCGGTCGATGATCCACGCTTCTTCCGTCATCTCGACGCATGTGTGACGTATGACGCTCAGATACGCGCGCTCGAAGGGCGCAGCGATCCGATTGCAACCGCGCAGCGGGCGCGATTGGGCGCTGCGATTGCGGCGCGTCTCCTGGCGACCTACCGCCTGCCGGTCGTGCCAACCACCGACGCCAATCGCTGGCAGGGGCTTGAAGGCTTCCCAAACTATCCTGGACCGGGTTGGAAACAGGATGCAACGCTCAATCAGCGGGTCATATCCGCATGAATGATGGGATGCACCGCATTCCATCACGTAACCATAAGGACTCTGCCATGCGCTTCATCTTTTTGACCATGGACGGGAATCACTTCGCGGCGTTGCGCAAAGGAGCGGAATTGTTGCGCCGCGATGAGGGGATCGCACTGAGTCTGGGATGCTATGACACAAATGCGCTACGCACTGGTGCGGACTGGCAACGCCTGGCGGATGATGTGGCGGCGTGTGATTTCGTCTTCGGCTCGATGCTCTTCGGCGAGGAGTTTGTTCGCCCGCTGGAGCGTGTGCTGGAACGAGCGCATGCACCGGTCTGCATTATCACGAGCAATCCGGCGCTGATCCGGAAGACGTGCATTGGTCATTTCGATCTGCGGAAGAAAGTGGAGGAGCAGGAGGCGTCGCTGCTCAGTCGCTGGATGCATAAGTTCCGTCCAAAGAACGGGCGCGGCGAGGGGCAGCGGCAACTGGCGCTGATGCGCAACCTGGGACGCGTGTTGCAGCATATTCCCGGAAAAGCGCGCGATCTGGCAACCTACATCGCCGTTCATCAATACTGGATGCACAGTTCGCCGGAAAATCTGCGCCGCATGCTGGCAATGCTGATCGAACGCTACGTGCCGGGGTATCAGGGGCGCCTGAAGGTGTTGCCGCCGATTGAGTATCCCGATGTGGCGCTGCTGCATCCCGATGCGCCGGAACCGTTCGGTGACGAGCGAGAGTATGCACAATGGCTGGCGCAACGTTCCAGACGACGCAAAGGCGAGACGGTCAAGGGAACCGTTGGTCTGCTCACGTTGCGCACGGTGGCATTGAGCGGCAATATGGCGCATTTGCACGCACTCTACCGGGCGCTGGAGCAGCGCGGTCTCGAGGTTCGCATGGCATACGCTGCCGGTCTCGATTTCCGTCCGGCGATTGAGCGTTTCTTTATGGAACGCCAGGCGCAACACCACTGGTTCGGCGCTGCAAAGACCCCCCGCCATCCCCGCCGGGCAACGGTCGATGTGCTGGTCAACGGCGTGGGCTTTGCCCTGGTCGGCGGGATGGCGGCGAGCCAGCCAGAGGAAGCGGTTGCAGCGCTCAGCGATCTCGATGTTTCGTATCTGAGTCTGGTGCCGCTCTCTTTCCAGCGAGTCGAAGAGTGGCAGCGCGACGATGCCGGACTCTCCCCGATTCAGGTGGCGATGAATGTGGCGCTGCCGGAACTCGATAGTGCGACCGAGCCGCTGGTTTTTGGCGGACCGACCGCCGGTAGTGATCAGTTTGTGCCGTTGCCCGATCAGATTGAACTTGCCGCCGGGCGGATCGAGCGGCACGTGGCGCTGCGACGCACGCCAAACCATGCGAAAAAACTGGCGCTGGTGCTCTTCAACTTTCCGCCGAATCTTGGCAACGCTGGCACTGCCGCGTATCTCGATGTGTTTGCATCGCTCCATCGTCTGCTCCTGGCGTTGCGCGACGCCGGATATACGGTCGAGGTTCCAGAGACGCCGGACGAACTGCGCTATCGTGTGGTGCAGCAGAACGCTGAACTCTTTGGCACGCCCGGCAATGTGGCTGCCCGTCTCAGCGTCGCTGATTACCGGCGGCTCTTCCCGGCATACGCGGCTATCGAGCCGTTCTGGGGCGCGGCGCCTGGCGAGTTGCTAAACGATGGTCGCGATTTCTTCATTTGTGGTCACATGTTCGGGAATGTGTTCGTCGGATTACAGCCTTCGTTCGGTTATGAGCGCGACCCGATGCGTCTGCTGATGGCGAAGGACGCGGCGCCCAACCATGCGTTTGCCGCTTTCTACACATGGCTGACGCATGTGTTCGGCGCGCATGCGGTGGTGCACTTCGGCACCCATGGCGCGCTGGAGTTTATGCCCGGCAAGCAAGCCGGTCTCAGCGCGCAGTGCTGGCCTATGCGGTTGCTCGGTCCGTTGCCGAACATCTACTACTACAGCGTCAACAACCCCAGCGAAGGCACGATTGCAAAGCGACGCAGCGCCGCAACGCTGGTGAGTTATATGGTCCCGCCGCTCCAGCAGGCGGGTCTGTACAAAGGGTTGCGTCGCCTGAAAGACACGCTCGATGCTTACCGCGCGCGACCCGATCCGGGTATGCTGGCGGATATTCGCGCACAGGCGGAACAACTGGGCATTGGCAGCGAATCGCCCGATGCTGCAAACGATGAAGCATATGTGGCATCACTGGCGCATGAACTGATCCAGATCGAGCAGCGCATGATCCCGGTGGGATTGCACGTTCTCGATAAGGACCCCGATCCCGCCGAACTTGCCGATGTGCTGGCGCTGGTTGCCGCATTCGCCCGTCCGCCGGGTGTTGAACATCCGCTGACCCATCTGGTGGCTGCGGCGCTGGGGCGCGATTACGGTCGTTTGCAGGCGGCGCTGCGCCACGATCCGTGCGCCCAGGAGACCTTTCAGCAGATCGATACGATCGTGCGCGATGCGGTGCGTGCGCTGGTGGACGAGTATCGGAGTCGGGAGTCATCGGCGTCTCCGCCGGTTGCGACATTCGAGCGCCTGTTGCAACAGCGTGCACACCTGCCGACTGATGCGCTGCGCCGGTTCCGCGCCTATCTTGAAGCGCTGCTCGACCGAATGGTGCACGACCACGAACTCTGCAACCTGTTGCACGCGCTGGACGGCGGCTACATTCCACCATCGCCCGGCAACGATGTGGTGCGCAACCCGGCTGCCGTGCCGACCGGACGCAACATCCACGGTCTGGATCCCTATCGTGTGCCCACGCCTGCGGCTCAGGCAACCGGCGAACGTCTGGTTGCCGACCTGCTGGCGCGCCTGACCCGCGAGCAGGGACGTATGCCGGAAAGCGTTGCCATCGTGCTGTGGGGGACCGATAACCTGAAGAGTGACGGCGAAGGTGTGGCGCAGGCGCTGGCGCTCATGGGCGCGCGCCCGGTCACCGACGAACTCGGCAATGTCAGCGACGTGACGCTCATTCCGCTGGAAGAACTGGGCAGACCGCGCGTCGATGCAGTGATCACCGTCAGCGGCATCTTCCGCGACCTGTTCGCCCACCAGATGCGCCTGCTGGATAAGGCGGCGCGACTGGCGGCGCACGCCGATGAACCGCCAGAGTGGAATTATGTGCGCAAACATGCGCTCGCGCATGCCGCGGAACTCGGCATCAGTCTCGATGACGCTGCCATCCGGGTATTCTCGAATGCGCCGGGGAGTTACGGCGCGAATGTCAATCACCTGGTGGAAAGCAGCACCTGGAACAGCGATGCCGAAATGAGCGAAGCCTTCGTTGCACGGAAGAGTTTCACGCTCGACGCGCGCGGCGAATGGCGTGATGCGCGCGCCATCATGGAACGCGCGCTGGCGACAGTTGACGCCACCTTCCAGAATGTGGACAGTTTCGAGATTGGGATCAGCGACATCGATCACTACTACGAATATCTGGGTGGCGTAACGAAGAGCGTCGAGAAACTGCGCGGCGCCCGCCCGCGCGTCCTGGTCGCCGAGGCGCTGGCGACCACCGGCGAGCGCATCAGTACGCTGGAGCAACAGGTGCGTATTGAAACCCGCGCCAAACTCTTGAATCCGAAGTGGTTCGAGGCAATGCTGGCGCACGGCTATCAGGGGGTGCACGAAATCGAAGCGCGCGTCAGCAACACCTATGGCTGGAGCGCCACCGCCGATGCCGTCGAGGGGTGGGTGTATCAGGGAGTGGCGGAAACCTTCATCCTCGATGAAGCCATGCGTGAGCGACTGGCAAGCCTCAACCCGCATGCTGCCACAGCTATCGCCGGCAGACTGCTCGAAGCGCACAGTCGTGGGTTCTGGAATGCGGATGAAGCAACCCTCGAAGCGCTTCAAGCCATTTATGCGGATCTTGAGGATCGGCTGGAAGGGGTTGCGGTTGGATGTTGAGCGTTGAACGTTAGAACGTTGAACGTTGAACGTTAGAACGTTGAACGCCAGGAATGAAAGGTTAACGTTAAGCGTTGAACATTACAACGTTGAACGTTCAACGCCAGGAATGAAAGGAGCGCGCGATGACGCTGTTCAAGAACATTCGTCTGGGATTGCTGCACGTTGCGATTGCGATGACGTTCGTGCTGATCAACAGCGTGCTGAACCGGATCATGATCCACGATCTGAACATTCTGGCGAGCATTGTTGCCGTGCTGGTCGTGTTGCCCTACGTGCTGTCGCCAGCGCAGGTCTGGATCGGGCAATACTCCGACACCCACCCGATCTTCGGGTACCGACGCACGCCGTATATCGCACTGGGGACATTGCTCGCCATCACAGGCGCTGCCCTGGCGCCGCACGCCGCGCTGGCGCTGGCGCGGGAGCCGCTGATCGGCGTGCCGCTGGCGGTTCTGCTGTTTGGGATGTGGGGCGTTGGATACAATCTCGCAGTGGTCGCCTACCTGTCGCTCGCCAGCGATATGTCCACTGAGCAGCAGCGTTCGCGGACTGTTGCGATCATGTGGTTCATGATGATCACCAGCGTCATAGTGACGGCGATTGTCGTTGGGCGTGCGCTGGAGCCGTACAGCGAAGAGCGTCTCTTCACCGTCTTTCTGGAGACAGGCGGCGTGGCGCTGGCGCTGGCGCTTGTGGGGTTGATCGGTCTCGAGCCGCGCCGCACAACGGCGACCGTGCAGCAGAGCCGCGCCGGGCAGATGGCAGCCATCCGCGCCATTATCGGCAATCCGCAGGCACGTTTCTTTTTCGTCTATCTCATCATGCTGCTGGCGGCGATCCTGGGGCAGGATGTTCTGCTCGAGCCGTTTGGCGCGCAGGCATTCGGAATGAATGTCAAAGAAACGACGCAACTGACCGCGATGTGGGGCGGCGCCACATTGACGGCATTACTGCTGTACGGTGCGGTGCTCAGTCGCTGGATCAGCAAGAAGCGCGGCGCGATGATCGGCGGTTCGATTGCCGCAACCGGCTTCCTGCTGATTGCGCTGAGCGGCATGCTCGCCATCGAAGCCATGTTCATCCCTGGAATCCTGCTCCTTGGTTTCGGCACCGGCATTGCCACCACGACCAACCTGGCGCTGATGCTCGATATGACAACAGCCGAGCAGGTCGGCTTGTTCATCGGTGCGTGGGGTGTGGCAGATGCAATCGCCCGTGGCGTCGGCACGTTGCTTGGCGGCGTGATGCGCGATGTCATTGCCCATATGAGCGGCAGCGCCGTCAGCGGCTATGTCAGCGTCTTCCTGATCGAGGCAATGCTGCTGGGCATTTCTCTGGTATTATTACAGCGAATCGATGTGACCGCCTTCCGCAGCCGCCAACCGTCGCTGACCGAACTGGTTGCGATCACTGGCGATGCCTGATCTGAATGCATATGACAGGATCATCATCTGAAACCCATAATGGCAGGGAGACCGACAGCGTCCCCACAACGCTGCCGGTCTATCCATTCACTGCGATTGTCGGTCAGGCGGAACTGAAACTCGCGCTGCTCCTCTGTGTGATTGATCCAACGATAGGCGGCGTTATGGTCATGGGGCATCGCGGAACAGCAAAGAGCACAGCGGTGCGCGCGCTGGCTGCGCTCCTTCCGCCGCAGCGCGCCGTCGCCGGGTGCCCCTACGGATGCGATCCGGCAGCGCCATCGCCAATCTGTCCACACTGCTCTGCACCCGATCAGCACACAACAAAGAACGGGCAGGAGAAGCGGCGCGCTGGCGCGAAACGCCCGCCCTCGATCCTGCGCCCGGTTCCGGTGGTTGATCTGCCGCTTGGTGCAACTGAGGATCGGGTGGTCGGCGCACTCGACATCGAGCGTGCGCTGGTCGAAGGAGTGCAGGCATTTGCGCCGGGATTGCTGGCGCGCGCCAATCGTGGCTTTCTGTACATCGATGAAGTGAACCTGCTCGAAGATCACCTGGTCGATCTGTTGCTCGATGTGGCGCAGAGCGGGGTCAATGTCGTCGAACGTGAAGGAATTTCGGTACGGCACCCGGCGCGTTTTGTGCTCGTCGGCAGCGGCAACCCGGAGGAGGGTGACCTGCGCCCGCAACTGCTCGACCGGTTCGGGCTGCATGCGCGGATCACGACCATCGACGATGTGGCGGAGCGGGTTGAGATTGTCAAGCGCCGGCGCGCGTTCGACGCCGATCCAGTTGCCTTTGCGCAACAGTGGGAGCGGGAACAGCAGCGCCTCCAGCGGCGCATTCGCGCAGCGCAGAAGCGTCTCAGTTCCGTTGAACTGACCGATGAGGCATTGTACGCGGCAGCGCGTTTGTGTGTCGCGCTGAACATCGACGGTCACCGCGGCGAGTTGACGCTGGCGCGTGCAGCCGTGGCGCTGGCGGCGTTCGAGGGACGCGACAGCGCCCAACCGTCTGACATCGCGCGGGTTGCGACCCTCTCACTGCGTCACCGGTTGCGCAAAGATCCGCTCGAGACCTCCGGCGACGATACACGCATCGAGCGCGCCGTCGCGGAGACGATCGGTGCGGCAGCGCGGGCGTAAATATCCAGGCAAACCCGATCCGTGGTACACTTGAAGGAAGCATCATCTGGAAAGGGTTTGCCTATGCCTCCGCGGATGCTGGAACGTAGCGCACTCAAAGGTTATAAGTCGTTCAGGGAAATGATGATGCAGAATTGTGGAGTGCTGCCTTGCCTGAACTTGCGCGCTTCTTCGGTATCATCATCCGCATGTATGTGGAGCCGGGCGTGCCCCACCATGTTCCCCACTTCCACGTGTATTACCAGAACCATGCAGCAGTATACAGCATTGACCCAATAGAGAGGATAAGTGGTGAGTTGCCTCGTAGACAACAACGGCTTGTGGAGGCATGGGCGGAATTGCATCAAGGCGAACTACGAGAGAGTTGGGAGCGGTTGCAGGCAGGACAGGCGCCGCATAAGATAGCGCCACTGCACTAAAGGAGTGAAAAATGGAACACTTGATCTGCCGGGTGATTGGATTTGAAATCACAGGTCCCTACACATTACGCATCGCTTTTGATGATGGAATGGTTCGAGAGATCAATTTCGAGCCAGTGTTGGAAGGACCGGTGTATGGAATGTTGCGGGACGAAGAACTGTTCAAACAGGTTCACATAGACGCGGAAGTACACACACTGGTATGGCCAAATGGGGCGGACTTTGACCCGGAGACATTGTACAATTGGCCAAAATATGCAGATGAGATGAAGCGAATGGCAGAGCGCTGGGCCACAATGATGGCAAAGGTCGAGTAGCCGTCCAACATGCGCCTTCACCCGACGCCGTTCCGCTGAACCCTGAGGTCTATGCTCACGTTTATCGCTGCGTGCGTTTCATTTCAGAAGCGGTTGCCGTTGCGCCGGGAGCGCCGTTGATCGCACCGTTGCCGACCGCCAGGAAGCGTTTCGCAAGATCGGGCAGGCGTTGCAACGGTCCGCTGCGCACGGTGGTATGCGGCAGCGACTCAAGGAACATCTGTCCATACTTCTTCGTCAGCAGGCGACGGTCGAGGACTGCCACCACGCCGCGATCCTCTCTGGAACGGATCAGGCGCCCGAACCCCTGCTTGAAGCGCAGGATCGACTGTGGCACTGCATACTGGTTGAAGGGATCGTCGAACTGTTCCGACCGCGCTGCAAAGATCGGGTCGGTGGGCACGCTGAAAGGGAGTTTGGCGATCACCAGCACCGAGAGCGCATCGCCGACGACATCAACCCCTTCCCAGAAACTCGACGTGCCGAGCAGCACGGTACCGGGAAACTCCTTGAAACGTTCGAGCAGACTGCGGCGCGAACCGTCGATCCCCTGACCGAGCACCGCGATCCCTGCATCTTCCAGCGGCTCCTGGATGGCGCGGTACGTCTGGCGTAGCGCATTTGTAGCGGTAAACAGCACCAGCATTCGACCGCCGGTCGCGCGCGCCAGGTCGATGATCGCCTGCTCCAGCGCCCGCTGGTAGCCATTCTGGTTTGGTTCGGGAATATCCTGCGGGATGTAGAGCAACGCCTGCCGGGTATAGTCGAACGGCGAGTCCAGCGTCAACTCTTCGGCGTGATCAAGACCAATGCGTTCACGGATGAAGGCAAAGTTGCCGCCGACCGACAGCGTCGCCGAGGTCAGGATGGTCGCAGTCTTCGCTTCGAACAGGTTGGTGCGCAGCACGTCAGCGACCGACAACGGCGCTGCGGAAAGAGTCAGCGTATCGCGCATACGATCGTGAGTCAGCCAGGTGACCTTTTCTTCCGCGCCGCCGGTCAGGATATGCCCGATATTGACGCGCACGTCGGTGGCGTAGCGCCTGAGCGCCTGCACCCGTAGCATCAGGGCGTCGTACTCCAGTAATTCTGCATCCTTAAGGTCGATCAACAACGTCTCCAGACGCCCCAGCCCCTCGCCGACAGCGTGGAGCGCCACGCTGAGCGCGTCCCAGGCGCGTTCGACCTCTGCCCACGACGGTTTGCGTCGCAGCGAATCGGTGATGCGCAACCGCGAGTCATAGGCGGTCAGTTCGGCTTCGCGCTTGATGAATGTCATCAGCACATTGAAGCACCCATACACCGCATCGCGCGCGCGCGCCACTGCCGGGCGCAACGTATCGGCAATCGCATCGGCGCGGTCGATGTCGGTGCGGGTTGCCATACTTTCGCGGAAGTGGTTGGGCAGTTCGCTCAGCAGACCGCCGACCACCTGCGCCTGCCCTTCGGTGAAAATATCGTCGAGAAATGCAAGCAATCCTTCACGATCAACATTGAAACTCAACTGGTCGGTAGCCACGTCTTCCAGATTGTGCGCCTCATCGATGATGAGGTAGTCGTAGGGTGGGATGACATCGTTTTCGACCGCCAGATCCGCCATGAGCAGCGCGTGGTTGACGATCACCAGGTGCGCCGCTTCCGCCTGTTTGCGCGCCTTGAAGAAGAAGCAGCGCTGAAACTCGCTGCACCGTGGACCGGTGCACTGTTCCCAGGCGGCGCTCATCCTGTTCCAGGACGCATTCTCGCCCTCGTGAAGCGGCAGTTCCGCCCGATCCCCGCTTTCGGTCGTCGGCAGCCACAACTGCACCTTGAGCAGCGCGCGCACATCGTCCGACATCAACCGCTGATCGCGGCGCAGGTCTTTATAGCGCTTGAGACAGAGATAGTTGCTGCGCCCTTTGAGCAGCGCCGCAGTGAACGGCGCTTCGTCGGCGCCGTTGGACATCACCTGTTGCAACGCCGGGATGTCTTTGAAGAAGAGTTGATCTTGCAGATTGATCGTATTGGTCGAAATCACCACCCGTTCGCCACGGCGCGCAGCGTGCAGCGCCGCAGGAACCAGGTACGCCAGCCCTTTGCCGGTGCCGGTGCCGGCTTCGGCGATCAGCGCCCCTCCCTGGTTGAACGTATCGGCGACCGCTTCGGACATACGCACCTGCTGATCGCGCTGTTCATACCCCGCAAACGCGCGACCGAGCGCGCCATCAGGACTGAAGAACCGACGGATGTCCGCCAGATCGATCGGGCGCTCATCACCGGTCGGTTTCAGCGGCACGATCTTCTCATCACGATCGTCGTAACGGTCTGCCTGGATGGGTATTGCGTCCACAAAGACGCGTCGCGCTTTTGCGCGTTGCGCTTCCTCGAACAGGCTCCGCAGACCCCACTCAATCTGGCTGGTCAGGCGCATGATCTCATTGAGATCGTCCAGGGGGAGCGCCTCAATCCGGCGCAGCAGGTAGAGGAAGATCTGACGGGTTACATCTGCGTCGCTCAGCGCGCGGTGAGCTTCATCGTGATGAATACCCAGGGTTGCCGCGAGCGCGCTAAGGCGGTACGCTGGCGTGCGCGGCATCAGCAACGTTGCCAGTTCAAACGTATCGAATGCTGGTTGGGGCAGTCGCATCCCCTGAGCGCGCAGCATACGCAGGTCGAACTCGACATTGTGCCCGACGAGCGGGTAATTCTTGAGGAACGCGGCAAAACGTGGCGCAACTTCGGCAAAGCGCGGGGCGCTGGCGAGCATATCTGCAGTGATGCCTGTCAACCGGCTGGAATTAAGGGGGAGTGAATGGACCGGTTGCACCAGGGTGCTGAACGTTTCGAGCACCTCATCTGCGTTGAACTTGACCGCAGCGATCTCGATAATCTCATCAACCCCCGCCTCAAGCCCGGTCGTTTCGACATCGATTGCGATGTAGATCTGGTTCATAACGCGCCCCTGCCTGCCGATGCGCCAACTGGGGAGACATTATAGCACGGCGTTGAGCGTTGCAGGTGGAGAGGTGGAAGGTGAGAAGGTAAGGGCGCGCCCGTGGTAGTCGATAGCTGTACTGCTTCATTATGGTAGCGCACCCATGGCAGCGGCATGGAGTCGGATAGTACCGACGGAAGATCGCCAACGGTGTGGCGCCATCGCGCCCTTGCTGTGGCCGGTGATCGTTGGACTACATCTCCCATCACCGATGCCCATACCGACGATGGTCGGAACAGGAGCACTCCTGCTGATGGAACCATTCCGCAGTATCCGTCCGATTGCTCCGTTCAATGATGCCATTTTGCCACGGCGATCGGGGTGTGATCCGCCAATGCCGCACCCCCATGTCGGCGACCGTTCGTTCGAAGGCCGTGCGTCGCTCTGGATGCGGGGCGTGCGCCATCGTAACGCCCATGGCAGTATCCGTTCCCGCCAGATGAAACGGGGGCAAGCGTCCAATCGCCCGGCGCAGCACCCCGGCACTCCGGCGACTGGCGCCTGGGGGGTGGATTTCCGTGGACTTCATCCGGGTTCGCAGAGGAATCAGACGGATCGTGTCCTCCCGTCCGCGGCTCCCGCGAATCGCTGGCAACTCCTGAATATCCAGTTGGACCCGATGGCGTCCGACCGGAATCGGGCGGCGCTGCCGTTTTTTTTGGGGCGGGCATCGGGTCAACCCGGCGGCATGCAGGATGCGCCAGACCGTCGCGGTGTTGGCGGTGGGAACCCGCAGCCGCCAATCCTGCGCACTGCGTTTGGGGCCGTGCCGGGGATGCGCCTGCCATTCCGCGATCACGGCGTCACGATAGACGTCGGTCACGACTCGCCGCCCATGGGTGCGCAGCCCGCCGGTGCGATCAGCGGTGTCCGGACGGGCGATCCAGCGCTGGATCGTGCGGCGATGCACGCCAACTTGACGGGCCAACGCGGATTGACTCATCCCGGCACGATGCAGGTGTTGGACACGGGCACGTTGCCCGCTGGTCAAGGCCGCCTTCGGGTGATCATGCGTCGATCACCTGCACCGTTCGCTCGAAGCACCCTCCAGAGGTGCGCTAACATATTGTAACATTGCACCTGTCGGCTACGAGAAGCCCTCGGCGATGCCAGGCGAAGCCCGCCTGTGCAGCCGAGAGCGGGACGCCCCCGCTCCGTGGCAAACAGCGCAGAGAGTGAACGAACACCGATAGACCGTGCATCATGTTCTACCAGAAAGGTTCCCATCTTTTTTTCATCGCTGAGCGCCAGATGAGCGGTGGTCTGTTCCCAGGCATGAGCTGCGCGCAGGCGCCTTGCTTTCCGCCGGTGACCGGCAACGCTGCATCTCAATCGGCATTCCATGCGCAACACAGTCACAGGGAAGCGAATTGGCGGGCAGACTGGTCAGATTGAAGAAGGCAGTGAATCGCGTCATCGTCGGCGCACAGGTCGCCGATTCCAGGTTCTCAATCGACGCCGCTGTCATTGCAGAGGAAGGAGCAGCACGTCAAACTCGCGGAAGAACAGATCGAACCGCAGAACCACCTGCGGGTTGCTGCGCAGGCAGCGTGCAAACCTGGTGTCAGGCCTCCTCAACTCCCCGATCAACAGGGAGCAAAACAGTAAACGTACTTCCGACACCCGGCGTGCTTTCGACCTGAATATGCCCGCCGTGCTGCGTCACGATATGGGCGCTGATAGCCAGACCAAGCCCCGTGCCCTGCGGTTTCGTGGTGTAGAACGGCTCGAACAGATGCGGCATATGTTCCGGATTGATACCGACGCCAGTATCGCGCACGGCAACAACGACCCACTGCTCATCCCGCTCGTTACGGCAGGAAAGTTCGGTTGAAATATGCAACTGACCGCCGTTGGGCATGGCATCACATGCATTCAGCATCAAATTGAGAAAGACCTGACGCAACTGATCCGGGTGGGCGACCAGAAGCGGAAGATTCGGACAGAAACTGGCAGTGACCGTCACATGCCCATGACGCAGATGGGTCTGCACCAGTTCAATCGTTTCCGCCAGCAGATCGTTGACCTCAGTGAGCTCCAGTTCATCCCGCGCCGGGCGATAAAAATCGCGCATGCGGGTGATGATGCGCGCAATACGACCGAGCTCATTCTGGGCAATCGTAAGGAAATGGCGTTGCGGCGCATCGGGCGGCATATCCTGTTCGACCAGGTAGAGGCTATTCCGCGCCGCGTAGAGCGGGTTATTGATTTCGTGCGCCACTGAAGCCGCCAGTTCGCCGACAGCGGCAAGTTTTGCGCTTTGCAGCAACTGCGCCTGCGCTGCACTGAGGCGCGCCTGCGCCTCGGCGTGCAGCGACTGCGTCTGATCGAGATCGCGCTGCAATGCCGCCGCCCGCGTCCGCTGACGATGTTCTGCAATCGCCACCGCCGTCAGGTCTGCCAGCGCCTGCGCGAAGGGAATATCACGCGGATGGATCAGGTGCGGATTCTGGTTGCCATACACGACCAGCGCACCAAGCCGGGTGTCTTCGATCCGCAACGGCGTCAGCAAAGCGCTGCTTGGGGGCCAGTACGTCAGAGCGCCGCGTTCCTGTGCACGCTGCGTCTCGCTCAGTTCACTCAGCGCCTCCTCGAGCGCCGGACCAGCGATCAGCATGGCGCGAGGCGAAAGAAACGCACGTCCCGCCGGACCCTGACCCGGTCGCAGCACAGGCACGCCTGTCTGCCCGCTGCTGCTCGCAGCGAGACGCAACCGCATTCCCGCCTGATCGACCAGAAACAGTAACGCACCGCTGGTATCGGGAAACAGGTGCACTGCTTCGCGCACCACCACCTGCATGACCGTATCTATCTCGTGGGTGATCAGCAATGCTGCGCTCACCGTGAGAATCGTATTCAGGCGCTCATTGACCAGGCGTGTCTGTCGCACAGACGCAGCCAGTTGTGCGTCCAGCTCCGCAATACGCGCATGCGCCGCCGCCAGCTCAGCCCGCAAATGAGCAACTTCTTCCTGTTGTCCATTGGCGGACGAGGTTCGCCCCCGTCGTGGAGAGACAGATTGCTGTTTCATTGTCCTGATATGCGCAACTTTTTACTGAACATCATCGTATCACACCTTTGCCTCTGTCGCAAACGGAATGTTGTGAGACAGCAACGGGCAGTCAAGAAGATTTCTCGTGTAGTGCGGTACAAAAAAAGTACACTATCGCTACCCTGTGTATTGATCGATCTGTGAGAGCACGACTATGCCGCGAAGAAAACGTCAACATCCGCTGATCAAAGTTGCCCGCGCTTATTTGAGTGAACATCAGCCAGCGCTGAAAGAGGCGCCGCTGCGCATCCATCTGCTCGACGGACCGCCTGGATCGCCGCGATATGCAGTCTCAATCGAGCAATGCCGGGCGAACGGGTGTCCATACGAAGTTCCCCCCGAGGATGCCGCCAGTGGACGATGCCCGATCATTGACTGTCCGGTGCGGCATTCGATTCGCCTGCTCTTTGATCGCAACGGAAAGCTGGTCAATGCCTCCGAAAGCGGCATTCACTGGGGCTAGGGCAGCCAGATCGACATTGCTCATATGTGGAAGAGTATGGATAAAGTACGTGACTGGATGAGCCAGCCGCCGATCTGTGCTCCCGAAACGATGACTCTGCCTGAAGCGCGACGGCTCATGCACAAATCCCGTATCCGTCGCCTGCCGGTTCTGGACAGCGCCGGTCGCCTGACCGGGATCGTCACCGAGGGCGACATCAATCGTATCTCCGCCTCGCATGCCCACGATGTGCGGGAATACAATCTTTATCACCGCGCTGCCGATCTTCCCTTGCGCGATTTCATGACCCGCCCTGTCATCACCGTCGGACCCGACGAGCCAATTATTGCGGTTGCACAACTCCTGCTTCTCCATCGCATCAGCGGCGTCCCGGTCGTCGAAGGGGATCGCGTGGTCGGGGTCATCACCGAGAGCGATCTGTTCCGCCGCATGGTCGAACGCGAAGTCGCCGCCGAATGAATGAATGCGGGGCGGGAATACCCGCCAGGCACAGCACGGCTGCGCCTCCTGTACGGGCGCCGCGCCCCTGCGCCCCGACTGCGCCGCTGCGCCCCGACTGCGCCGCTGCGCCCCCCTCCGCCAGTACGGGCGCAGCGTGGCTGCGCCCCTACCATCCGCCCCCCGCCGCGCCCCTGCGCCCCGACTGCGCCGCTGCGCCCCCCTCCGCCAGTACGGGCGCAGCGTGGCTGCGCCCCTACCATCCGCCCCCCGCCGCGCCGCTGCGCCCCGACTGCGCCGCTGCGCCCCGACTGCGCCGCTGCGCCCCGACTGCGCCCCTGCGCCACCCCGCCGCCAGTACGGGCGCAGCGGCGCTGCGCCCCGACTGCGCCGCTGCGCCCCCCTCCGCCAGTACGGGCGCAGCGTGGCTGCGCCCCGACTGCGCCGCTGCGCCCCCCTCCGCCAGTACGGGCGCAGCGTGGCTGCGCCCCTACCATCCGCCCCCCGCCGCGCCGCTGCGCCCCGACTGCGCCGCTGCGCCCCGACTGCGCCGCTGCGCCCCGACTGCGCCCCTTATAGTGGTTCTCATAGAGGTTGAACCTGCTCGGACGATCGCAGCACGTGCGGGCTAAAGCCCTCCCTGAGCGCGTGGAAGCCCTGCTGGGCTGGCGTCTCAGTTACCTTTGCCATATGCCGGGGGAACCTGGGTTGATCCAGCCCGCAGGGCTTGCCCGACCTCAGCCAGGGCTTATGGTCTTTGAAGAAATAATCCGGTATAGCCCGCGCAGGCGGGCTTCGCCTTGACTAGCCGAGGGCTTCAGCCCCACGGCTAGCGGGGGATAGCGGAATACATTCTCAATCTCCATCAGCCCGCCGGAGGCGCACGAAGTAAGGTTCAACGTATCTGAGAACCGCTATAAAAACAACTGGCGCCGGCGGGGGTGCCGACGCCAGTACACGTGGCTTTGGGGGGCGGCCACCGTGGGTTGCGGCTCAGTCGGGCGTCGCTCCGAGCGATACGGCAAACGCGGCTCTCCGCCAACCGCCTTTGCCCAACCCGACAGGTCCATCAACCGAGTATAAGTATAGCACTCCCATGCCGCAGTGCGGCATTGAGAAACGACAATTCTGAGTTAAGCAATATAACGCACTGCGTAAAGAAATATTCACCTTCCACGCTGGTGATAACGCACTGCGTAATGAGACCTTCACAGGCAGTTGCCAGACCATGCCTGCACCGTAATGGCGCTATGGTATGCTCAAAGGGAGCACAATGAGGTGCGAATGCAACCGAGGTGCATGCCATGCGAACCCTGATCGTCTACGCATCCTGGTTCGGGCACAATCGCGAAATCGCCAGACTCATCGCCGACCAGATCTCGTCCTGCGCTTCACACGTGATCTGCGCGCCGGTAGTTGCTGTAACTGCCAGCGATACCATTGGATGTGACCTGCTGGTGCTGGGGAGTTTCACCCACGCTCATCACGCCAGCCGGCGCATGCGGCATCTGGTCGAGACCATTCCAGAACGCCGTCTCAAGCGTATGGCAGTAGCAGTTTTTGGCACGCAAACCATGGACGAACGACCATCCGGCGTCGATGAACTGGTCAACATGCTGACGAAGCGCGGTGTGCGACTGATTGTTCCCCCGTTGAGGGTCATCCTGCCAGTGCCGGATTTCGTACCATGGTCAAGGATAACGCCTGTGGAACGCGCCAAAATTAATGCGTTCGTACAGGCGCTGATGGATCGATTAAAACCTGAAACTAGCGCGCAACAGGAGATATTGCCGTGGTCATAGCGGTAAAGGCAGCGCAGGCTTTACCGCTCGCTCAGAAGAGCGTCGGGCATTGTGAGGCGAACGCTTCAGCCGCCGCCGCACAATACCCGGTATAACGCCCCCGCTCCCCGTCCGACATCGCTTGCGGCAGGCGAACGGGCATCTGAGTGCAATGAAGCGCCCCGGCACATCATAAAACAATGCTGACATCATCTGATATCACACACGTTTTGTCCCGGTACAACCTGGGACCAGTCGAAAGAATCGCAGCCGCAGGGCACGGATTTGTTAATGAGACCGCCATCGTCGTCACCAAATGCGGGCGCTTCGTGGTACGCCGCAATCATCACCGGTTTTCACTGGCTGCAATTTGCTACCGGCATCGCCTGATCGATCATCTCTGTCAGCGATCATTTCCCACGGCGCGTCTCGTTCCGAACGCTGGCGGATCAACGGTCACTATTATTGACGGGCGGATCTATGAAGTTCAGGAGTATGTTCACGGAACGGATTTCGATCCGCACCGTCCCGGCCAGATCGCGGAGGTTGGCGCAACGCTCGCCTGTTATCACCAGGCGGTTGCTGAATTTCCCCCTCCCGGGAACGAGACGCTACCCCGCTATGCACCGGCGCGTATTACCGCGTTGACTGAGACGCTGTATGAACGAGACGTGATGGGCGAACTGCACGCCGATCTCGCCTGGTACGACGCCCGCGCGGCTGCACTCCGCAGTGCAATGCCCGATCAGGTCTACGCGGCGTTGCCGCGGGTCTTGATTCACGGCGATATGCACCCTGATAATGTGCGCTTCGCCGGTGATCGGGTCGTGGCGCTGCTCGATTTCGACCAGGTCGAACACGATGCGCGAATCGTTGATCTTGCGGATGCGCTGGTCGGGTTTACGACCAGACCGCTGCCATCTGAAGCGACGTCGTGGGGCGTCTTCCGCGGTCCGCTGGATATTGCGCAGACGATCACCCTGGTGTGCAGTTATGGGCAGATTGCGCCGCTGCTCCCTGGCGAAGTCGCTGCGTTGCCGGTGCTGATCGAGGTTCTCTGGTTGCGCAGCGAACTCGGACGTGTCATCTCGACGCCGGAAGGAGCGCCCGATTACCACGCGGCAGTGCTGGCGCAGGGGAAGCGTCTTTCGGCGTGGATGCAGCAGCACGCCAGCACGCTGATCGACCACTGGAGCAACGCAACTATCGGTCGCACGGGGGCGCTGGCAGCCTGAATCGGTCAGCGGCGCACGTCGGCATCTTCGCCGCGTAGCCGCCGCCGCGCCGCTTCCTGCGCTGCGCGGAGACGTTCCAGTTCAGCAGGGGGCACCTGTGCTTCCCCTGCTGGATCTGGACGCGATGCCGATTCAGAGCGAGACGGCGAGAACGGAACAGCAACCGGCGCCGCCTGCGTCTCGAACTGCCCTGTATGTGCACTCAGACCGACCTTCCGCAGCGCGGCGACTATCATTCCGCGCTGGAGCGGCAGGCGTCGCACGGCAATGTCAAGCGGCAGCAGGATCAGCGCCAGCACGATCAATAGCAGGCCCACCTCGCGCACAGCGCCGCGCGTTTCGCCACCCCGCTCGAACACCTGGCGTGGTTGCGGATCAAGCCGCCCGCCGGTGATCTGCGCCAGTTCTTCGAGAAGATGGCGGTTCCCCGCCTGGCTGCGATACTCCCTACTGAGCGGCATGACCGCCCCGCCCGTCACTGCCGCGACCAGCGCGCCCTGGCTGTCCTGCGCGGTCGCCTGAACCAGATACGCTCCAGGCGGCACGCCATCCGGAGCAGCGCGGTATTGACCAGGGCTGACTTCACGCAGCACGGTTTCGATAACCTCGCCAGAAGCCGCGATGAGACGCACAGAGACGAGTAAGCCGCTCCATGGGGACCCATCGGGCCTCCGCGCAATGGTCTCGATCGTCAGCGTGTCGCCCGATGGGTGCGTTGCAATGCTCAGAACATCATCGGTTTGCGGCGGCAGGAGCCAGTTGAAGAGGTGCGCGCCGAACTGCGGGAACCGATCCCACGCCACCCACTCCTTCGCCCATCGCCCGCTGAAATCGCTCGTCCAGGCGATTGAGCGTCCCAGACCATACTGCCACGCTGCCATCAACGTATCCCCCTCCGGGGTGACGAGCGCCACCTGCGCGGTGTCACGCGGCGTCGTCAAAACATAGCCATACAGAACGGGCGCTGCGTCAATGCTGCGGATCGCAGGATGCGGCGCGCCGCGCAACGGTGTGACAACCCCTTCAATGATCGAAGGTTGAATGATCATTTCCGCCTCATCCAACAACAGGTCGGGAAGATCGGCGGCGCGTTCGGTCAGGAAGGTGCGCCCGCCGCCGACCGCCGCCATATCGCGGATGAACGGCACATGGCTGCCCTGCCCGACGGCAATCGAGGTCAGGGTGACGCGCTCATCGCGCAGCGCGCGCACAATGTCGAGCGCGCCTTCCTGCTGCACGGTATCATTGCCATCGGTGATCGTGATGATATGGCGAATGGGGCGGTCACTGGCGCGAACGTACCTCGCCGCCGCCACGAGCGCATCATGGATGTTGATACCGCTTCCGCCGAGGCGCACCTGACTCATCTGTTCGATGGCTTTGTCGCGCTGCGATCCCGGAAGCGGACCGACGACGACCCCCGGACGGTCATCGAATGGAAGAATGGTCAGTTCATCCTCGTCGCGCAGCAGTGATGCAATCCGTCGCGCACCATCGAGCGCCAGCGACAGTTTGGGAATGCCATCCTCGGTCATCGCCATGCTGCCTGAAATATCGATGACGATCACCACACTGACCGGCGGCATTGTGCGGTAGATGGGAATGTCCATGGTCACCGGCAGCGCCGCTTCGACTGGCGTACCACGCCAGCCGCCTGGACCGAACGACCGTGGTCCGCCGACCATGATCAGACCGCCGCCGCGATCATGGACGTATGTAGCCAGGTGTTGCAGCGTCGATTCGGAGAACGCACGACGGGGGACATTCACCAGAGCAATGGCATCGTACTGGCTCATCGCCAGCAGCGTATCGGGCATTGCCGCTGGCGCGACGACGGCGACATCTATCTGGGCGGCGCGCAGCGCACGTTCCAGACCGGCTGCATCTTCGGGCGACTGCGCAACCAGCAACGCGCGCGGTCTGCCTCTGACGACGCTGAAGGTTTCGACCGCGTTGTTCTGTGCGCGGGTATCGCCGGGGACATCGAGACGCACGGTGTAGCGATTGAATGCAGCCGGCGCTTCGGGAAGCAGGATGGAGATCGTTTGCCGGTCAGCGCCGATATCGACCGGTATGGTTGCGACCGTTCCTCCATCAGGTCCTGTCACGATCAGGCGTCCTGTGGCAGGCGCATTGCTTTCGAGATCGACACGCAACGGCAGGCGCTGACCTTCACGCGCGGTCGATGGCAGCGTCACACTGACAATCTGCGCATCGAGACCATCAGCGACGCCACTGAGCGGCACAACATCGATAGGGATCCCCGCAACCGCCGCGCGTTGCGCAATCTCGCGGGCAGACCCCCGATTTTCGCCGCCATCAGAAAGGAGCACCAGCCGTCGATGCCCTTCGGCGGGAAGCAGCGCCATACCGAGTTGCAACGCATCGGCAATACTGGTTGCACTGCCAGACGGACGCACCGCCGGTGCGCCAAAGGTGCGTTCCGGCGACGGCATACGCTCAACCAGCGCTTCCCGCCCGAAGACCACCACGCCAGCCTGATCATCCGGCGGCATCGACGCCAGCGCCTGTGCGATGAACGCCTCGGCGCGGACACGCTGCGACACTGCAACCGAATCCGAGCCATCGAGGAGAAAAATAGTGGTGGTGAAAGCGGGAGGTTGCACAACCTGCGCGCCTGCAAGCGCACCGATGAGCGCCAGAACCATCAGGGTGCGGAGGATCAGCGCGATCCGCCGCTGCCAGGCGGTGCCGGTCGACGGCGCGATCAACGCAACGCCCCACAGCAGCGGCAACACGATCAAGAGCCAGAGGGCATCGGGATGAATGAACGAAACGTTCATACTACGCCGATTGGCGACGCGCAGCAAGCATGTGGCGGAAACGCTGCCGCAGGTACGCCAGGCTGTTCCGCTGGTACACAAGCCATTCGACCACGACGACCAGCAACGCTGCGGCAGCCAGCCAGCGCCAGATCTCCTGGCGCCCGACCTGTTCACGGGTGACTGCCTGCTGCAAACCGCTCACCTGCGACACGCGCAACTCGCTCGCCGGTGCAATGTTCGATTCGTCTGGATCGAACAGATTAACGGCGAAGCGACGCTGTTCGATCACCTGATCGCCGCGCACCTGCTCAACCAGGTAGGGTCCGATCATCCCGGTGCTGGCATAGATCGCCTGCCCGTCTTGAACCTGCGCCGCCTCAACGCGCCCGTCCGGTCGCACCACACGCACCGCAGTCGCCGAGGGATCAACCGCCACGATCAGCGGTTGTCCCGGCGTGATCTGCGACGCTTCAAGACCGCTGCCCGGCGCAAGATAGCCAATAATGTTCGAGACCAGCAGCGGAAATGCGACCTGGAGCGGCAGATCGGAGTCCTGGAGCGCAAATGCCAGCACCACGATCCGACGTCCTTCACGTTCTCCAGCCAGCAGCATCGGGCTGCCATCCCCCTCGACCAGCACACGCGCCCATATCCCCGGCTCGACCCGCATCGCACGCAGGACATTCACGTCACTCACACTGATATTGCGCAACAGCGGCGGCGTCTGTCCTTCAATTGCGGATGGCGCCGGACGCAACAGCGGAAACTCGACGACGCCGGTCACCGAAAAGAGATCGGTTGAACGCGGCGGCGCAATAAAGAACAGATTCCCGGTCGGCAATGTTTCCGGCACGACCCGATCGAAGATCGTCACCTGTGGCGCCGGATCGACCGCACCTGACGCTGTTGTTGCGCTGGTCGCCGTAACGCCGGGCAGCAGCGCGAGCGCCGTTGTGAGAAACCGGTTGCCGGGACCGACGATTTGCACATTCATGCCAGCGCCCGCCTGACTCACCGCCCACGCGCGATCATCAGTCGGAAGGTAGTCCTCATTCGGCGCAGCGTTGAGACGCGCTTCGGCGACGCGCACCTGAGCCGGAATATCGACGATAACGGTCTGCGAGGCTCCCGGCGCATCGTCAGCGGTGAAGTTCAGTTCATACGCATTGAAGAGCGAACCATCGAGGTACAGATCAAGCCGTCGCGTGACCGACGCCGAACCATACCTGGTCACCTGGACGAACAGCGTTTGACCGGCAGGTCCGGGTTGCAGGGTCATCGCGCTGATCGCCATATTTTCGCCGCGTTGACCGATGGGGAAGTAGCGCACGGTCGCCGGAACCAGGATATCGGTTGGAACCTGCACATTCCCATCGGAAATGATGGCGACCTCGCTATCGGGTTCACGCGCCGACAACGCAGCAGCAAGCGCCAGCGCCTGCGAGAGATCGCTGCGACTGCCGACACTGGGGGTGATCGAACGAATCGCATCGTTCATCTGGCGGCGATCGGTGGTGGATGCAGCGACCACCTCCATCTGCCCGCCAATCGCAATAATGGTTGCGCGCCCGCCTTCGGGCAGTTGTTCAACCAGCGTCTGCGCCTGGCGACGCGCCGCCTCCAGACGTGATGGAGCGACATCGGTCGCCGCCATGCTCGCCGAGCGATCAAGAATGATAATCAGGTTCCGCCCGCTGATGCCGGTCGTCAGGAAGAAGGGGCGCGCCAGCGCAATCGCCAGCAGAATCAGGATCAGCAACTGAAGGAGCAGCAACCAGTTGCGCCGCAGACGCTGCCAGGGCGCATTCGCCTCGACATCGCGCACCATGCGTCGCCACAGGAACGTCGAAGAGACGCGACGTTCCTCACGACGCAGTTTCAACAGATACATCGCCACAATCAGTGGACCCACGATAAGGGCGCTGAGGAGGGCGAGCGGTGCGAGCAGCGACATACGACACCTGCGCGATCAACGAAACACGCCGCGCTGACGTAACATCGTCAGAATGAACTCCTCGACCGGTTGCGCCGTATCGACTTGCACATATGTGATACCACGTCCGTGGCAGAAGCGCTCAATCGACTCCTGCCAGTCGCGGAGATGCTCAAGGTAGCGCTGCAACGTTTCCAGATCGGCGGTGATTTCGACCGCCTCGCCGGTCTCGGCGTCCAGCAGACGAAAATCGCCATCGAGTTGCGGGCGCAATTCCTGCGGCGCCAGAATATGGATCAGGGTTATCTCGAACGGGCGCGACCCCAGCGCGCGCAGCGCTTCCTCCCAGTGCGGATCGAGCAGGTCGGAACAGAGGATCAGCGGTCCCGGATTGATGGCGGTGCGCACATAGCGTTTGCAGGCAGCGGCGAGGTCTCCCGAGCCGCCAGGTTGGAGGCGCTGAAGAAACGCGAACAACGGCAGCGCCCCGGCTTTGCCGCGCACACCGCGGAGTTGCGCGCCAGCGCCCGCTGCAAACGCCGTAACCGTCACTCGATCAAGCGTCGAAAGCGCAACATACCCAAACGCCGCCGCCAGACGGCGGGCATAGGTCAATTTATGCGGGTCGCCCCAATCCATCGACGCACTGTTATCGACCAGCAGATGGATCGTCAACTCTTCCTCCGCCACGAAGAGTTTGAGGAAGAAGCGTTCCATCCGCGCATACAGGTTCCAGTCGATCTGGCGAATATCATCGCCGTGGACATAGGGGCGAAAATCGGCGAACTCGACCGACGACCCGCGTCGCGGACTGCGCCGCTCCCCCTGGATGTCGCCGACCATTGCGCGACGCGTCAGCAGCGCCAGGCGATCCAGTTTGCGCAGAAACGCCGAATCGAACAACGGTTGTGCAGAGGAGGTTGTCACCGATGCACCATGACACACACAAGACCGACGCCAGCAGAATGGTCTGAACTCACTCTGCGCGCACGGATTCGACCACCTGCCTGACGATATCATCAGGCGAGACTCCTTCCGCCTGCGCCTCGAAATTCAGGATAACGCGGTGACGGAGAGCGGGAAGCGCCGCCTGACGCAGATCGGCGAAGGCGACATTGTAGCGTCCATCGAGGAGCGCCATGATTTTGCCTGCCAGAATGAGCGCCTGCATACCGCGCGGGCTGGCGCCGTACCGCACATACTGTCTGGTGACGGCGGGCGCGTCCTTATCTTCGGGATGCGTGGCCGTGATCAGGCGCGCCGCATACGCCAGCACATGACTGGCGATAGGAACCGAGCGCGCCAAACGCTGCATCGCCAGGATTGTCGCCGCATTGGCCACCTTGCGCACCTGCGGCATACGCGCGCTGGTTGTGCGGTTGGCGATTTCAACCAGGTCCGCCGCAGTGGGGAATGGGATCAGAATCTTGAAGAAAAAGCGATCAAGTTGCGCTTCAGGCAACGGATAGGTGCCTTCCATTTCGAGCGGGTTCTGCGTCGCCAGAACGAAGAACGGACTTTCGAGACGATGGATGGTTTTGGCGACCGTCACCGTATGTTCCTGCATCGCTTCCAGCAAAGCGCTCTGGGTTTTCGGCGTTGCGCGATTGATCTCATCCGCCAGGATGAGATTGGCAAAGATCGGACCCGGCTCGAACCGAAATGTCTTATGCCCCGATCCATCTTCACTGATGAGTGTCGTACCGACAATATCCGCCGGCATGAGGTCGGGAGTAAACTGGATACGACTGAAGGAGCAGTCGATCACATCGGCGAGCGTGCGCACCAGGGTGGTTTTTGCCAGCCCCGGCACCCCTTCGAGGAGCGCGTTGCCCCCCGCCAGCAGGGTGATGACCGTCTGCCGGATCAGTTCGCGCTGACCGACAATCACCTGCGCAATTTCGGTTTCAATCGCCAGCGCGCGCTGGCGGAACTCTTCAGGCGACAACACATCCTGCATCTTCTCTTCGGCTGCTGTCATACGTCCATCTTTCTCAGAGACTTACGGTGGTTGCGAAACTCCGCACCACCAGACTGATCGAAACGACAATCAGTGTCACCCACGATACTGCCGTGATTGCAAAGACAAACGCCACGATGCTGGCAGAGGGTTTCATAAATCGTCCACCGACGATGATTGCCGCGCTTCCAAGGATGACAATCAACGCAAGCACGGCGAGCAAGAACCACATCATAGGAATCTGAACCTCCTAACTCGAACGTGGAGCCAGGGAAACCGGATCACGGCTCAAGCCGTGAGAAATAGTCGCGCACGTAATCCTTCAAGTGCGGCGGAATGGCGCTCTGATCGAGCGCTTCGCCAGCCGCCCGCTGATAATCGCGCAGCACCTGCTGATACGGCGTCTGAAGCGGGCTGACCCCACCCGGCACATCCATCTGCCCCTGCTGGATCTGCGTCTGCCCCCCTTCGCCCTGCTGTCCCTGAATGCGCTCAATATCGCGCGGTTGCCCATCAGGCGTGAAGGGTTGATAGACAAGGTCGCTGCTGCCGCTGCCCGCCTCTCTGCCTGTCGCCGGATTCTGCGCGTTTTCTGACTGCTGTTGTCCTTGCTGCCCCTGCTGCCCCTGCTGTTGCCCTTGTTGGCCCTGCTGCCCCTGCTGCCCCTGCTGTTGCCCTTGTTGGCCCTGCTGCCCCTGCTGTTGCCCTTGTTGGCCCTGCTGCCCCTGTTGACCCTGCTGCCCCTGCTGCTGCCCCTGTTGCCCTTGCTGCTGCTGCCCCTGCTGCTGCTGCCCCTGCTGCTGCCCTTGCTGCTGCTGCCCTTGCTGCTGCTGCCCCTGCTGCTGCCCTTGCTGCTGCTGTCCCTGTTGCGCCTGCTGCTGCCCGGATTGGGCGATTGACTGGCGTTCTTCCTGGATCTGCGCAATCGCCTGTTGCGCAGCCTGTTGTGTCGCCTGTTGCTGCTGCGCCTGTTGCACACTTTGCGCCGCCTGGTTGAGCGCCTGTTGCGCCTGCTGGACATCATTCTGCTGCAAGGCATCCGCCGCCTGTTGCAACGCCTGAGCGGTTTGCGGCGCGCTCTGCTGCAACTGCTGCGCTTCCTGGCGCAGTTGTTGCGCCAGTTGCGCGCGTTCTTCAGCAGTCATGTTCTCGATCTGCTGCGCCAGTTGTTGCAGCGCATTCTCCGCCTGATCCAGCGTCGGGCGTCCGCTCTGCTGTTGATTTTCCAGCGCCTGAAGATTGCGAGCAAGTTGCTCCAGGGCTGCGCGTTGCGCTTCGGTGTCGGACGAGAGGCGCTGCTGGAGGCGCGCTTCCGCCGTCGAGAGATCGGCGAGCGCTTCTTCACGATTGCCGGGATTCTGTTCCAGGCGTCGCTGCAACTCCGCCAGTTCGGCATCCAGCGCAGCGCGCTCTTCGGGGGAAAGCATCTGGTTCTGCGCCAGTTCCTGGCGCAACTCTGCGATCTGCGCCGCCGCCTGTTGCGTCGCCTCGCGAATGGCAGCGCGCTCCTCCAGCGCCCGGCTTTGCGGGTTGGGCGTCATGATGAGCGCAAACGCGGCAACAATCAGCACAAGCGCAACCATCAGCGGTCGGCGATTGATCTGGATCGGCACCAGGCGCGGATTGAGGGTTGCGGCGAAGGCATACGCATCGCGCTGCTGCAACTCGACCAGCGGCGTGCGCTCGGCGCGCCGACCGAGTTCGAGCGCCGTCGCCAGGCGTTCGCGCGCATCGAGCAACGCATCGACTCGCTGCGCGACCCGCAGCGGCGGCAGCGGACGCAGGATCAGATGCCCGACGACCGCCAGCGCCCACAGCGTCAGCGGCGCCAGCGAGATCCAGATCAGCCCGGCGATGGGCCACAGACGCCCCGCGATCTGCATCAGCAGCGACAGAAGCGCAGCGATCCACAGCGTGCTGCTGGCGAACCAGAGCGTATCCCGCAGCCGCAGCCGCAGCGCCATCGGGCGCAACCGTTGCTGGAGTTGTTCAACTGTCACAGAAGGCGCTGACATCAGGAGGTCGCCTACTCTTCGATACGACGCCAGAATGTGCGCTCGCTGATGCGGCGCGTTCCGTTGCCGTCGTCGATGAACTCGATCACCCGTTCACTGATGATCGTGACGATATTCGTCGCTTCACGCGGCGTTGACAGCGGCGCAGCCGGAGTGACGATCCGCGCTAGCGGCGTGGAGGAAACCACCGGCACCTGGCGCTGTTCGATCCGCCGTGCCAGCCAGGCAATGCCAGCTTCTGCCGCCAGCGCCACCGCACTGATCGCCACCGCCCGCCCGACGTCGCGCCAGCGTGCCGGAAGCGCTGCGCTCAGGCGCGCCAGCGGCTGCGGCGACAGCGGCGCCGGAAGCAGACGCTCCAGCGCTGCGCCGCATTTCCCGCAGAAGTGATGATCAAGCGGATTGCCGTGACCACATTGCGGACAAATGCGCTCCACCATTCGATCATGCTCCTCGTTCCGCTTATCGATGCCGTAAGCAGTATAGCACACTTCGCAGCGCGCTGCCGTGATAATCGGATGAAAGGGTCGTGCGCGCGGGGATCGCATTCACTTGCGGAATGCGCCGTGTTGTGGTATTATTTCGCGTGGGCCTCTAGCTCAATTGGCAGAGCAGTTGACTCTTAATCAATTGGTTCAGGGTTCGAGTCCCTGGAGGCCCACCACCTTCCTGTATCCCCTTACCCTTCAGCGCCTTTGCATTTCAGCCGGACGGATCGACGTACTGCTGCCTGTTGAAATAGAACACCGATGATCTGCGCGTCACATCGGTGTCAATCCGTGTACTATTTTCCATCCGTTACCAGACAAGATCAGCCTCAGGGGCGAATTACTCGCAACCCCAGATGCGCTTCATACCCGTCAAAGTCACTGTCGTGGTGCAGCAAAGGTACACGACTCTCAATGCACCAGGTTGCAATCAAACTATCTATCGTTTTGCGCACAGTGATGCCCTTGCGTCGCAACAGGCGAAAATTTCGGGCGCTCTTCAATGCCAGTGACGGATTGACCATAGACACCTGGCGGAATTTCTCCAATGCACGGCGGGCGCGCTCAAAGTCGGTATCATTGCGAAAACCCTGCAAGACTTCGGCCAGAATCAGGTCACCGACCAGGATAAGCTTCAAATCCAGGATGCGATCCAGGTAATCGGTTTGGGAAGAGGCAACGCCGTTGAAGTAATCAATCCAGATCGTGCTGTCCACCAGCAACATGCTCACTTCTCCAGACGCGATAAACGTTGCTGGTGCACATCCCCTTCCCACTCGAGCTGACCGCGCAAAGCACGGATTTCAGCCTGCTCATGCAGGCGAATCAGTGTTCGCAAGGCTTCATGAATCACTTCACGTTTGGTCTTGAGACCGGTCACCTGAAGCGCGCGCTGAATCAATTCATCATCCAGCACAATATTGGTACGCATAGGACACTCCTCTTGTGTATAGAAACTCGATTTTATGTGTATTATACACCCCCGTACTCAACGCCGCTCCAGCTGCTCCCACGCCTCCAGCACCAGCCGTCGCGTGCGGTATTCGCCGAACTGACGCAGTTCCTTCTCCTTCAGCACGCGAAAGGTTTCGCCGGGGAAGGTGCTGGCGGCGACGCGGGCGGCATACCCCGCCGGGTCGAGCGGGTCGCGCACCTCTTCCCACGGATCGAGGATGTCGGCAAGTTCGCGTTCGGTCAAATCCGCCGGGTCGAGGATGTAGCGCAGTTGCTTGCGCGTCAGACCGTAGAGCCGGGCGTAGTACGCATCGAGTTCGGCGCGCAGCACCGCGCGGCGGTCTTCGTCCCAGCGGAAGGGCGGGAAGGGGATGCCCTTCTGCGGGTTGGCTTCGATCTCCGGGTAAGCGCTGATCCAGGATGGCAGGCGCCATTCATGCCCGCCAGCAGCAATACGGTTCGCTTCCCACGCAGCATGGATGGCTGCCCGCAGTTCGTCATCGGCTTCGTTCCACACATCGTCGGCGAAGGGCTTGAGGTCCCAGGCGGTATAGGTCAGTTCCAGCACCCGCGGCACAATGAAGGCGAGATCGGCGGGGGTGTAGGCGGTGGGGGGAAGTGCGGCGACCTGCTCAAAGGTAGATTGCGGAATACTGGGTTGACTGAGGGACTGCCTCAAAAGGTAATCAAAAACCAGAGAATTATAGGTAGCACACAGAAGAGAGAGACCTGCGGCATCGGGACCCAGTGAGAGTATCCAACCATACGATGCCGGACCCCAGGGAATAATACTCGCAACGACAGTGCGCTCATTGGTATTGTTTGAAATACGCCTGTATCCCAGCAATCCTGTTACACAAGAGAGACGTAAGCGACCCATCCGTGTCTTGAAGTCATTTTGATCTACAAAGAATTGGGGTTCTACCAGAAAGCAAGCCTCCTGGAGTTGAGACAGGGATACGACTTGTAGATTACCCGAAGGTTGTGTGGCATACCGATGATTGAATTGAAACCCCAGCCTTCCTTCATACATCGGCAGGTAGATACTTCCATCCTTTATCAATCGATTCCCCACCAACCGATACCCCTGCTGCTCCAATTCTGCCCGTGTGCGGAAGAGGTGCGAGTCGTTGGACATATCGAACATGCGCAGGAAGCGCACGCCCCAGGGGTTTTCTCCCGTGTGTTCGTTAACCAACACCGGCACACGCCGATAGACGGCGCGAGTCAGGTCGGCATCTTGCCGGGTGCGGAAGACCGGCAGGGTGCGGGTGTTGGGGTTGATGCGGGCAATGTCGTCCGCTGTGAGGGTGAAAACACGGCGCGGGTCGCGCAGGTGATCGGCGTGGGTGGCAAAGAAGGCGAAGACCATCGGCGCCGCTTCGCGCACGCCGGCTGGCGTCGGTTGCCACGATCCTGCCAGGGTGAGGAGGCAGAACTTCATGCGGCTATCCACTGCCGGAAAGAGTCGCTGGCGGTTCTCAAAATCGAACAGACTTGCCAGTTGCCCCTTGTCTGCCAGATCGGCGAAGAAGAACTGGTTGGTCGCGTCGGTGGCGATGCCGGTGGGGACGATGATGCCCGCCCGCCCCCGGACGTTGAGCAGGCTACGCACCCGTTCGGCGAAGACCGAGTAGGTGTTGATGTCGCCGCGCCCGGTGAGGGGGTATTGTCCGCTGCCGCGCAGGAAGCGACTGGCGCTTTCGGCGGCATGCAGGGCGCGCTGATAGGCTTCCCACAGGGCGGGGTTGGTCTGCGGCAGGGCGGCGATCAGCCGTTTGCGGGCAGCGGCGTTGGCGGCGCGGGCAATCTGCGGGTCGCGGACGGCGAAGAACTCTTCTTCCTGCAATTTGATGCGCTCCCAGGGCGGGTTGCCCAGAACAACGTCGAAGCCTCCGCTCGCCGTTCCTCCTTGATGGGGCTGGGGGTGAAAAGCAAACACCTCCGGGAACTCCAGCGGCCAGTGGAAGAAGCGATGTTCGGCGGCGAGCGCCTGCGCTTCCCCCAGGAGGTTCGCTGCGATCGGTTGACCGGCAAGCACGCGGCGAATGGCATCGGTGGTGATGATCCGCTCCGGGTTCTGCGCGGGCGACGCGGGGGCGTCCGGCGCAGTCGGGCGGGGGTGAGGCGCGAGCGCCTGAAAAAACGCTGCCGTCCACAGATCGCAGGCGTTGCTCAACCGGCGCAGGTGCGGGTCGGTGCGCCACGCTTCGTAGGTTGCGCGTTTGCGATGCACCTGATCGGGGGTGTCGTCGCGGATGGTCTCGATGCGCCGCACCGTCTCTGCCAGCGGCGACAGATCGTGGTCGATCGGCGCGTCGAAGAGGGTGAGTTGCCCTTCCCGCTCGGTGCGGTTCCGGCGCTTGAGGTTTGCCGCCAGTTTGCGGTCATCGCCGACGACCGGCGCAAAGGCGTCATCAGGCAGCCCCTCGCGCAACGCTTCCAGGTCGAGAACCCCCACCAGCGAGTCGCCGCATTTGATCCGATGGTCGAGGAAGGTGAGCGGCTTCCCTTCGGCGTGCGATTCGAGCCAGAGCGCCACCCGCGCCAGTTCAACCGCCAGCGGGTTCCGGTCTACGCCGTAGATGCAGTGCGCAACCACGTCGCGGATCGCCTCGCGCACCCGCTCCGGGGCGGGTTCGTCTTCGCCGGTGCGGATGCGCGCCAGTTCCTTCCCCAGACGACGGGCGGCGGCGAGCAGAAAATGGCCGCTGCCGCATGCCGGATCGAGCACGTTGAGCGCGAGCAACGCCGCTTCCTTTTCCCGCGCCGTTCGACACGGGCGCAACCGTTCCTCCAACACCGGCGCCAGCGCGCTCTGCACCAGTTCGTTCACCAGTGACGGCGGCGTGTAGTACGAGCCGGTCGCTTTCCGTTCCGAGCCGAAGGTCAACACAAAGGTCGGGCGACCGCGCGTATCGAAGGTGATGGCGGGGTGGTAATCGAGCAGGCTCTCGTACACCGAACCGAGTTCCTCCGTATCCAGCGCGGCGTAGTTGACGCGGCGCGGCGGCGCATCCCCCTCGCGGTAGAACGCCAGATGCCAGAAGGCGCGCAGCAGGTCGCGGTTGGCGATGCTGGCGTCGTCCAATTCCTGATGGGCAAAGAGTTCGCCATTGAGCGGCGGCGCATCCAGCAGGCGCGCCATGCGCTCATCGGTCAGCACCAGCCACAGCGCGCGCAACGACAGCCACAGGTCGTCGTGATCGGTGTAGGCAGTGCGGCGCGTACACAGGCGGCGCAGGCGACCCACGCCGTAGTGATCGCGGTAGAGCGGGTCGCCGCCCATCAATCCGCGCTCTTCCGCCGTCAGCAGGAAGAGCAGGCGATAGACCAGGCGCAACAACTGGTGGTAGAGCGCATCCGCACCCTCGCCCTGGCGCTGAACATGCTCAGCGTGAACCGCTTCCGACGGAGAAGAGGAAGCGGTCGCCCCCTCGCCGCGCCAGGTCTGGAGCGTCGCGCGCAGCGCAACCGAAGCGGGATGGCGCAAAAAGCCATTCGCCAGGATCACAATCGCCTGTTCCACCCCATCGCGCAGGCGCTCGCGCACCCGCCCGCCCTGCTCGACTGCCTGCTGATAGTAGGTCTCCAGCAGGCAATCGGCGGGAGCGCGCCCGTCAGACGGCAGGCGGGTGCGGTGCAGCAGGCGGTAGAGCAGCACAAAATCGGCAAACCGCCCCTCATCGGCGAAGATCGCCGCCAGATCAAACTCGACATACGCCTGGCGGCGCACAAACGTCGAATTGCGCAGCAGGCGCAGCGTGCGCCCGTTGGTGACGATTCCCCACAGCGCCTCAGAGCGATTGAGGTACTCCTGAACCAGGGCGTGCGGCGACAGGCGCGGGCGCGCGGCAGGAGCGACGCGCCCCAACTCCTGGCGACAACCGACAATGTGAACCGGAACAGGCGCTTCTGCGCCAGCATGATCCTGCGACTGATCGGCGCCGAGCGCATGAGAAATGGGGAACGGCGCGCCGTCCACCTCCAGCGCGCGCGAATTGAAGCGCAGATCATAGCCGAGCAGCCGCAGAAACGGGATCACCCAGAACTCACGGGTCGCAGAGGTCGCCGGATCATCGGCGGGAAGACGCTCCAGACGGTTCTGAAACACCTGCCAGAGCGCGCGGGCGTCGTTGAACGCCGCAGCGATTTCACCGGTCAGGCTGCGACCGGGCGGAAGACGAAAATCCGGCGGCTTCTGCCCCGGCAGATCGGCGGTGGTCAGCGCCTCGATCAGGTCGGGACTGAACAACCCGCCCTCAAGACGTAACGACGGATAGATCGAAGATGGTATCGCCATAGTCGGTGTACGAAACGTCCATCCGGCATCGTCAGAAACGGCGCAACCGCTGATCGCCGGTCGGGGAGCGGCGGATCCGCCTGCCGAACCGTCCTGCCCGGACGCACAGATTTGCGTCCACATGTTGCGCGCCCATCATCCTAAAGCACGCCGATCCGTTTTGTCAACGGACGCTTATCAAACGTTTCTTGCCCCTGATCCGAATCTTCGCTATAATGACACTCCGTACTGGAGAAACCGTCGAAATGCACTGGACGCGACGAACCGGAGAGAACACAGGTCAGAGGCGCCAATGACGGAAGTCGTTCACCTGCATATGCCAGAAGAAGCGCGCGCGACGCAATCACGCGACGCCACGCCGCGCGAACGCCGCTATTATGTCTGGACGGTCGGCTGCCAGATGAACGTTTCGGACTCGGAACGGCTCGAAGCCGCGCTGCAGGGTGTCGGCTACGCGCCTGCCGAACGTCCTGAAGACGCGAGTTTCATTGTGCTCAACTCATGCAGCGTGCGCGCCTCGGCGGAAGAGCGCATCCTGGGCAAACTGAGCGAGGTGCAACGCCTCAAACGCAAGCACCCGGACACAAAAGTGGTGCTCTGGGGGTGCATGGTCGGTCCTGGCAATCAATCGATCTTCCAGAGCCGCCTGCCCATGGTCGACCATTTTGTGTCGCCATCGGCTGTCGACGAAGTGCTGGCGCTGGCGCCGAACCCGATCTACCAGCTTGAAGAGCCGGCGCTGCCGGTGGCGCGCTGGGATCATCCGCCGGTATCGGTGCATGTGCCGATCCAGTACGGCTGCAACATGTCGTGCTCATTCTGCGTCATCCCGCTGCGCCGTGGGCGCGAGCGCAGCCGTCCGCTCGACGAGATCGTCGAGGAGTGCCGCCGGATTGTGGCGCGTGGCGCAAAAGAGATCACATTGCTGGGGCAGATCGTCGACTCGTGGGGGCACGATCTTCCGGGGCGCCCCGATCTGGCGGATCTGTTGCGCGCCGTTCACGACATCCCCGGTTTGCTGCGACTGCGCTTTCTGACCTCGCACCCGGCGTGGATGACCGACCGCCTGATTGCGGCAGTGGCGGAACTGCCGCGCTGCATGCCGGACATCAACCTGCCGGTGCAGGCAGGCGATGATGCGCTGCTCAAGATCATGCGCCGCGGGTACACGGTGCAACGCTACCGCGACCTGATTGCAAAAATCCGCGATGCCATCCCCGATGTGTCGCTGACCACCGATGTGATCGTCGGGCATCCCGGTGAGACGCGCGAACGTTTCGAGGGGACGAAGCGCCTGCTGGAAGACATCCGCTTCGACAAGGTGCACATTGCGGCATTCTCGTCGCGCCCCGGCACACGCGCTGCCGACATGGAACTCGACCCGACGCTGGCGGTTCCCGAAGGTGAGAAACAACTGCGGCGCATCGAACTTGAGCGTCTCCAGGAACAGATCGCTGCCGAACGCAATGCGCGCTTCCTGCATCAGACCGTCGAGGTGCTGGTCGAAGGCGAACACAAGGGCAAGTGGCGCGGGCGCACACCCGGCAACAAACTGGTGTTCTTCAGCGACCCGGACGACTGGACAGGACGCCTGGCACGGGTGATCATCACCCACACCGGTCCCTGGTCGCTCCAGGGTGTGCTGGCGCGGTCAGATGAGACGTTTGCGCGCGTCAACGGCGCGCTGCATGCCGTTGCTGCGGCGAATGGAGCGGCAGTCTGATGGAAACCCTGCATCCGCCGGCGCCGCGTCTTCCGCTTCCTGGTGCACCACGCGCCGCGATTGGCGCCCTGGTTGCAGACCTGCTGATCGCAATCGGCATGGCGCTGATCCTCAGCGTTGCAGTGGTCGGCGTGATGATCGGATTGCGCGCCGCGCAGACCGGTCTTGATGTCAATGCCCTCGGTCAACTGAATCCGCAGGAGATCACGCGGCTGATCGGCGTCGATGGGATGCTGACGCTGCTCCTGCTGCAAAATCTCGTCTTCATTGGCGTCGCGGTCATACGAGTGCGGGCGCTGCGGCGCGAACCGCTCGCGGTGCTGGGGTTCAGCGCGCCGCAACCGCTGCGTCTGGCGCTGTTCGGCGTCGGGTTGGGAGTGCTGGCGCTCTTCGTGAATGGCATTGTCGGCATGATCTTCGTCAGTGCTGGCATTCGTCAGAACCAGGCGGCGCTCTATCCGTTGTTTCCCGGCGATTATCTGGGGCAGGCATTGTTTTTTGTCGGGGCGGCAATCCTGGCGCCGATCGGTGAAGAAGTGTTGTTCCGCGGCTACCTCTTCGGCTCCCTCCGCCGGCTTGCAGGTGACTCACGTGCAGGCATCGTCATCGCCTACGGCGTCAGCGCACTGGTATTCGCCCTGGCGCACTCGCTGGCAGCCAGCGAAGGGGTGATTGCGCTGCTCGTTCCGTCGTTCCTGATCGGTCTGGTGTTCGCCTGGGGATTTGATCGCAGCGGCAGTTTGCTTCCCGGCATCGTCGCGCACGCGCTGAATAACAGTATCGCATTTGCGGCATTACTGACATGCATCAACAATCCGGGCGTATGCCCGCAGGTGTGACAAGGAGATGACATTGACAAAGCAGGACGAAAAATTTCGCTTGCAACGCCGGTTGCAGAACCAGGCAGTTGAACTGGCGGTCAACAACCGCTGGGAAGAAGCGGTACAGGTCAACCAGAAGTTGATCAGCCTCGCCGAAACGACCGAAACGTACAATCGGCTCGGCAAGGCATACTTCGAGTTGGGGCGTCTGGCGGAAGCGCGCGACGCCTACCGCAATGCGCTGCGGCTCACTCCGAACAACCGCATTGCGCGCAGAAATCTCGAGCGCATCGAAGAACTGCTGGCGCGTTCGGCATCCCTTTCCGGCGGGCTGAAAGCCGGGCGACAACTCGTTGATCTGCGGTTGTTCATCACCGAAGTCGGCAAAACCGCGCTCACATCGCTGATCGACGTCCAGCGCGGACCGGCGCTCGCGGCGGTTGTCACGGGCGAGAAAGTCGAACTGCGTCCTGAAGGGCGGGGTGTGGCGGTCTACGATATGTCGGGCGCGCTGATCGGACGCATCGAGCCAAAACTGGCGCAACGCCTGAATGAACTGATGGCGGGCGGCAACCGCTACATCGCTGCTGTCGCCCACATCGACGGGCGGCAGGTACGGATTATCATCCGTGAGATCTATCAGTCGCCATCACAGCGCGGTCGGGTCTCCTTCCCCGGCAAACTGAGCGAAAGCGCCCTGCGTGGCGGGTTCATCAGCGGTGCACAGTTCGACGAATTTGGTGAGGAGTTGCTTGAGGAAGAAGAGGGCGTCGAGGTGCGCGAAGAGGTGGAAGAAGAGGTCTTTGGCGGCGAAGAGGAGGAGCTCGGTCTGGAAGAGATCGAGCCAGACATCGGCGACGAGGACGATCTGATCGAAGAATGAACCATATGCCTATGCCCATGTAGCGCTGCCGTACTATTGCTTCTGCGTTGCTCCTCATCTATACTGGAACTGGATGTGCGTCGCGCCATCCAGTTCTTTCTTTGTTGCCATGCCTCTCGCCTGTCGCCTGATGGAGAGGAAGCGTTATGGAAGCGCGAATCGACGAAAAAGGCAAATTCTTTACGCCGCGAATCACGAAGGACGCCGTTACCGCTTTCGTGCGCACTGCCGGCAAAATTATCGTCGGCTCGGTCTATGTGCGTCCTGGCAATCGTCTCACCGATGAACTGAACAACGATCCATCGTCCTTCCTCCCCATCACCGACGTGCGCGTGTACGACGCCGACGATGAACGTTTTCAGTTTCAGTCATCGTTCATTCTGGCAGCGTACCGCGAGATTCTGCTGATCAGCGAACTCGACGCCCTGGCAACCATCCGCGACGTTCCGTGGAATGCACCGTCCGCCGAACCCACGCCGTTGATCCGTGAAGATGACGATCTCGGCGTCCACATCAACGAACGCGGGAAGTATTTCACTGTGCGCACCCCGAAGGATGCCGTGCTTTGCGCAGTGCGCGGCGGCGACCTGGCAGTGCTGGGGTACCTGTACGTCCGTCCAGACCGGCGCCTGAAAGACGAATTGAACGACGAGCAGGCGCGCTATCTGCCAATGACCGATGTGCGTGTCTTCCGCGTCAGCGACAATATGCTGCTGTACCATGCCAGTTTCCTGCTCATTGGTCGCCACGCGATCGACATTGTCGCGCCGATCGATGCCGTCACCGGCGCCAGCAATGTTCCGTGGCTGCCCATTCGCTCGACGGAGGGAGAGGGATGAGTTTCTTTTCGCAGCAATTCGCCGGCAAGCAGCAGGCTGCCTCACCTTCCGGCGCATCCGGCAGCGTCTCTGTCCCGCCTGAACCTGCGTCAATCGAGGAAACCGGTCTCAGCATGGGGTTTCTGAACGACCTGGTGCTGAAGGTGGTCTACTTCCACGGCAATATCACCGGGCAGCAGATTGCCGAGGTGACCAAACTGCCGTTCTTCGGCGTGCTCGACAAGGTGCTGGAGTTCCTCAAACTCGAAGAGTATGTCGATATTGTCGGTGCGCAGGGCGGGTTCAACGAACGCTCCTTCCAGTATGTCATCGCCACCAAAGGGCGCCTGAAAGTCCACGAAGTGCTGGATCGATCCCAGTACGCCGGACCTGCCCCCGTGCCGCTTGATCAGTATATCGCCATGGTGCATCGCCAGTCGGTCGGCGATATGGTGGTGGACGCCAAAACCGTGCGCCAGGCGTTTGCCCATCTCGTCGTCAGCGACCGCATGCTCGACCGCATCGGTCCGGCGGCAAACTCAGCCCGTTCGCTGTTCCTCTACGGTCCTCCCGGCAACGGCAAAACGACGATAGCCGAAGGGATCGCCAACATGCTTGGCGGTCACGTCCTGATCCCATATGCGGTCGAGGTCGATGGGCAGATCATCAAGGTGTTCGATCCGCTCAATCATCAACTGATCGAGCAACCGGCAACCGCCGCCGCCCGCGAACCGGCTGTCAACTTCGAGGGGCGTCCGGTGGTCGATTCGCCCCTCCCCGACCGGCGCTGGCTGGTCTGTAAACGACCGCGGGTAATGGTCGGCGGCGAGTTGATCCTGGAACAGCTCGAACTGATCTTCGATCCTATCGCAAAAGTGTATGAAGCGCCGTACCAGATGAAAGCCAACGGCGGGTTGTTCCTGATCGACGACTTTGGTCGCCAGAAATGCCGCCCGCAAGACCTGCTCAACCGCTGGATCGTGCCGCTGGAAAAGAAAGTCGATTTTCTCGCCCTTCAGACCGGCAAGAAAATCCAGGTGCCGTTCGATGTGCTGATCGTCTTCTCGACCAACCTTTCGCCGCAGGACCTGGTCGATGACGCTTTCCTGCGGCGCATCCGCCACAAGATCGAAGTGCCGAACCCGTCGCCGGAAGAGTTTCGCGCCATCTTTCAGCGCGTGGCGAAAGCGAAGAATATTCCCTACAGCGACGAAGGCTTGCGCTATCTCATCCTGGAACGCTACAAGCGCGACGGGCGCGACCTGCGATCGTGCCACCCGCGCGACCTGTGCGACCAGATCCTGGACGAAGCGAAATACCGCGGCATACCGCCGTCGATGTCGCGCGAATTGCTTGATCGCGCCTATGATGCGTACTTTGTGAAACTCTCATAGCGTCGGAGCATCAACCATGTCGTTACTGAAACGAATTGGCGGTTCCCAACCGCAATCAACCGAGCCTTCCACCGCCGTAAGCGCGCCGACAGGTGCGCCAGCGAGCGCGCCGGACAACGCAGCGACGCCGCGTGCGACAGTGACCTCGTCCGGCGGTGACGTGTCGCAGCAGCGGATGCTGGAACTGTCGCTCTGGATTGTTGATCGCATTCTGAGTTCGCTCGGCAATCAGCAGGAACTCAAGCGCTCCCCCGAAATGGAGCGGCAACTCCAGGAAAAATTCACTCTGGCGTACCGGCAGAGCGGCGTGAACCTGACCGATGAGCAAACCAGGCAACTCTACGATATGGTGATGGACGAGTTGTTCGGGTTCGGACCTATCGAGCCGCTGCTCCGCGACGACAGCATCTCTGAGGTGATGGTGAACGGACCGCGTTCGGTGTATGTCGAACAGAAGGGCAAACTGACCCTGACGTCGGTGCGATTCGCCAACGATGAGCATGTGTTGAAAGTCATCGACCGCATTATTCGCCCGTTGGGGCGACGCATCGACCGCAAGTGGCCGATGGTGGACGCGCGCCTCCCCGATGGTTCGCGCGTCAATGCGATCATTCCGCCGTGCGCCATCGATGGTCCGTCGATCACCATCCGCAAGTTCGCCAAGAAGAAACTGACGGTCGAGGACCTGATCCGCTTCGGCTCGATGACGCCCGAAATGGCGGAGTTCCTGCGCGCGTGCGTCGTCAGCCGCCTGAACATTATCGTCGCCGGAGGCACCGGCTCCGGTAAAACGACGTTGCTCAATGTTCTGTCGAACTTCATCCCACCCGACGAGCGCATTGTCACGATCGAAGACAGCGCAGAATTGAAACTGGCGCAGGAACATGTGGTGCGGCTCGAGTCGAAACCGCCGGAGATCGATGGCACCGGGCGCGTGACGATCAATGACCTGGTGATCAACTCGTTGCGTATGCGCCCGGAACGGATCGTTATCGGCGAGTGCCGCGGCGGCGAAACCATGGCGATGCTCCAGGCAATGAACACCGGTCACGACGGTTCGCTCTCGACCCTGCACGCCAACTCGCCGCGCGACGCAATCGCCCGTATGGAGACGATGGCGATGATGGCGGGGATGGACATACCGCTGCGGGTCATCCGTGAGCAGATCGCTTCCGCAATCGACCTGATCGTGCAGCAGACTCGCCTGGAAGATGGAAGCCGTAAAATCGCCTACATCACCGAGGTGCAGGGCATGGAAGGCGATGTGGTGGTGTTGCAGGATATTTTCGTCCTCCAGATTCTCGGCAAGACGCCTGAAGGCAAGATCATCAGCGAACTGCGTCCCACCGGCACACGCCCGCGCTTTACGCCGCGACTCGAAGCGCATGGTTTCAAACTGCCGCCTTCGATCTTCGGCGCTACTGTTCCTGGCCAGAAGCGTCCGTGGTAACGACGGCGCTATGTGCTGCGGCGGCTCCGCGCCAGCGCCAGCGCATACACGTCGCGCGCGCCGCCTGCACGCAGCGCCTGCGCACAGGCATTGACCGTCGCTCCGGTGGTGAGCACGTCGTCAACCAGCACGACGCGCGCTGGCGGCGGCGGACCTTGCCACACGAATGCACCGGCGACATTCTCGATACGACCGGGCGTGTCGAGCAGCGCCTGCTGCCTGGTCGCTCTGATCCGCACCAGCGGTCCCACAATGACCGGCAGACCTGTCACCCCGGCGACTTCACGCGCCAGCAGTTCCGCCTGATTGAACCCACGTTCCGCCAGACGGTGCGGGTGGAGCGGCACAGGGATGAGTGCATCACAGGGGAGCGGATGCGCGCGCAGATGGTCTGCCAGCAGTGCGCCGAGCGGACGCGCCATACGTTGCCGGCTGCGGTATTTGAGCTGGTGCACCGCCTGACGAAGCGCACCATCGAACACATACGCCACCTGCACCCCGGTCAACTGATCGGCAACCCGCGGCAGATCGCCATCATACGCCACCAGGCGACGACGGCACGCATCGCACAGCAGCGCCCCCAATTGACCACATCCGACGCAGCGATCCGGCAGAAGCAGGCTAAGAAGGTGATCGATCCATCTGAACAGCATCATAGCGTTCCCTGCGCAGAGCATATCGCCAGAACGATACACCCCCGCGCCGGACAACGCCATCACCCGTTGGTCTCGTCAGCATCCGACGCTCTACCTCTTCCCGGTGAGGTACCGGACTCCTGGGGCGATGCCGAATCTGTGGTAGAGATGGAGAACGAAATGATAATTGTTGGGGAATGATAGCCGATAGCCGATAGCTGATAGCCGATAGCCGATGGGGGTCTCCGATAGAGTTCGTGTTACGCAGGCGGGCTTCGCATTCCATAGCCGAGGGCTTATGGTCTTTGAATAAATAATCCGGTATAGCCCGCGCAGGCGGGCTTTGCCCTGGTTAGCCGAGGGCTTCAGCCCCACGGCTAGCGCAGTATAGCGGATTTAATTTTCAATCTCCATCAGCCCGATGGCTCGTGCGGCATACCGGATTATATGCTCAATCTCCATCAGCCCCACGGCAAGGGGCGCGTAACGGTTTATATTCCTTGAATTTTCATTAGCCCGACGGCACGAGGCGCATACACCAGATTATAGCATTTCTCAGATACGTTGACCCCTGTCCGGGTCTGCCATGTCGCACAAGATGCCCGCGTCCAGCGGAGTGTAGACCGAAATTTTTTCGGCCACTGCGTGGGGAGCGCGCTGGTGATTGCGGTCGCTCCAGCAGTGTTCAACCCTGTCCAACAGGTTCAACCTTTGTGAGAACTGCTTAACAGACACTATCGGCGGATCAGGCAGCGCCTGCCAGAGCGACTTACGGAACTCTTCAATGCTGATGGCAACATCACGAAGAATAGCGCGCAGCGACCCCGGCGGTACGATCTTCCCCTGGTGAACGGGAAATCATGCGTTTCTTATCCGCCTCTCGCCACATATGCAGGTGACTGCCCTTTTGCCGTTTCTTCACGAAACCAGCGCGCTCCAGTGCCCGAATCAACTCCTGGCAATCTATGCGAGGAAGCTTCTCACTCATACGGCTACCGGCACGGAGAGACGGGTAATGAACACCGGCTCGCGTTCCACCGGGACAGGTTCACCATCCTCAAGCATACTATGCAGATGGAGTTCAAGTGCTTCCAGGATGTTCGTACGAGCTTCATCTACGGTATCGGCAAACGTGTGGCAACCGGGCAGAGCAGGGACGTAGGCGTGGAAGCCTTGCTCATCAGGTTCAATCACAACGGTAAAGCTATAGATCGTCATTTCGTACCACCCACTACAGAATATTGATGAATACCCGGACGCAATTGCAGCGCTTTTCGTCCATGACGGAGTACTTGAGTTGGGGGAAAACATCTCAGGACGTTCTCCTGAGCGCTGCCCAACGGACCACGCTTCAGCCGCCGCCGTGATACGCCACTTCCCAAAGCCTTAAGCGACAAAGCTTATGCCAGGCCTGCATGGAGGGAAAACCGCCGAAGGCGGTCGGTCTGCACGCGCCGATTGAGCGCAATGGCACGCTGGAGCGAGACACTGCACGCTGGCGCGTTCGCGGACAGCTGTGACCAGCCGCCGATTGGGCGCAATGACACGCTGGAGCAGGACACCTTTGCCCGAAGAACGCCTTTTTCTCTTCTGGCAAAGTGCGGACGATACTGCACATCTCGTGAATTTATTACAGCACGCATGCCAGAACCGCGCGCCCGCGTCGGTCGATGAGCGCGCGATACTGCACATCTCGTGAATTTATTACAGCACGCATCCAGTCAAGACACCATTGCCTGAACACCCTCCGACCTCCGCGCCCCTCAGCAGGCAAGTCCACACATCCAGACCACGCCCCTTCGCCTGAAGCATGCCCCTCCTGTAAGGACGAATCGCCGATTCATCCCAACCCACACCGACCAGCTACCCCTGCCAGCCCAACCCCTTGCCTTTCCCGCGCCATGCCAGGCAAAACCATACTCAGGTCGGCACTCCGCCAGGGAGCAGGAGCGGGCAAAGATGGCCAGCAAACCTGTACAGGCGAAAGATTTTGGTTCATTTTCAAGGTTCATCCCATCCATCTGCGCCCAACGGACTGCACTCCAGCCGCATGGGTAGCAGCCAGGAAGTATAGTTTCATCCGCCACAAAACACTCCAGATGCTGCGCCTCAGTCTTTCGCACTGCCTGCGCGCTGTTCCTTTGATATGAGAAAAGAGAGCGCAGGAGAGAGGAAAGAGAGAGTATTGCAGTGCGCTTCAATGCGCCAGGGTCGATGAAATTATCTCTCTCCTCACGAAATCGATGTGGAGGTGAAATCGATGTGGGGACGAATGATTATTCGCCCCCACAAAGTTTCAGTGCTCTTCAACGAGCCGAAATTGCTGAAATGATCCGACGCGGGGCGCGCTGGTGCAACAACGCGCAGAGTTTCAGTGCTCTTCAACGAGCCGAAATTGCTGAAATCTCCGTCATCAGACGTTGAAAACTCGTAGTCAGCGAGTTTCAGTGCTCTTCAACGAGCCGAAATTGCTGAAATCTCAAGTGCTACACGAGAGGAATCAACGATGCCCAGTTTCAGTGCTCTTCAACGAGCCGAAATTGCTGAAATTGGAAGGTTCACGTGATCTCCTCCTACGTCTCTCTGTTTCAGTGCTCTTCAACGAGCCGAAATTGCTGAAATGCTGCTCCAGCGCAAGCGCCAGCGTATCGACCAACAGGTTTCAGTGCTCTTCAACGAGCCGAAATTGCTGAAATATCGGCGGAGTTGAGTTGAGCGGGCGCAACGCCCAGGTTTCAGTGCTCTTCAACGAGCCGAAATTGCTGAAATCTGCCCGAATTCTACTGCCAGCGCGTTCCGGTCGAGGTTTCAGTGCTCTTCAACGAGCCGAAATTGCTGAAATTCGTGCTGGTTTTGTCCGTACCGGTCTGCCCGCAGCCGTTTCAGTGCTCTTCAACGAGCCGAAATTGCTGAAATTCCGTCAAGCCCACTTCCCGCGCAACTGTCGCCCAGGTTTCAGTGCTCTTCAACGAGCCGAAATTGCTGAAATTGGTCGCCTCCTACCGTGAGTTTGTGTCGCGGAAGGAGTTTCAGTGCTCTTCAACGAGCCGAAATTGCTGAAATCGCCTACGCCAGCGCAAAGCCCAACTCTCTCAAAACTAGTTTCAGTGCTCTTCAACGAGCCGAAATTGCTGAAATATAGCGCCCCGACTGGGGGCGCTATCAGTGTTTCAGGGTTTCAGTGCTCTTCAACGAGCCGAAATTGCTGAAATCGATGTGTCGTTTGAGTTCGTACTCCCCTCGCCAGGTTTCAGTGCTCTTCAACGAGCCGAAATTGCTGAAATCGGTACGGCGTGCCGGGCGACGGTACAGCCCTGCCGTTTCAGTGCTCTTCAACGAGTCGAAATTGCTGAAATGTCTGGTGGGGCGCTCTAACAGGGGCAGAACTTACTTTGTTTCAGTGCTCTTCAACGAGCCGAAATTGCTGAAATCTGAACTCAGGGATGTGGCGATCGAACTGGTGATCCGTTTCAGTGCTCTTCAACGAGCCGAAATTGCTGAAATTCATTCGCAGCGTGGCGCGGGAGCTGGCGGCGACGGACGTTTCAGTGCTCTTCAACGAGCCGAAATTGCTGAAATCTTGATCTTGCTCCAGCACCGGCAGCGCCAACTCAGGTTTCAGTGCTCTTCAACGAGCCGAAATTGCTGAAATCGTATTGGTTGGAGGTGCAGTCCGGGAGTCTGTGGGTTTCAGTGCTCTTCAACGAGCCGAAATTGCTGAAATAGTACCAGCCAGTGATGATCTCGAGGATTAGCGGACCGTTTCAGTGCTCTTCAACGAGCCGAAATTGCTGAAATCAGATCTCCGCTGCCGTCCACAACAGCATCATCGAGGTTTCAGTGCTCTTCAACGAGCCGAAATTGCTGAAATCGCGGCGGGTGCGTCTGGACATACGTGATCTCTTCAGGTTTCAGTGCTCTTCAACGAGCCGAAATTGCTGAAATCCTGACCCGCAACCGTTTGCCTTGTACGGCTTCAGGTTTCAGTGCTCTTCAACGAGCCGAAATTGCTGAAATACAGATCATGCTCTGTCGGCAACGGAAACCGAAGGGCTGTTTCAGTGCTCTTCAACGAGCCGAAATTGCTGAAATGCGAAGCACTCAAGGCGTTGCAAGCCATCTTCGGGCGTTTCAGTGCTCTTCAACGAGCCGAAATTGCTGAAATCTGTAGGCGTGTGATGGTCGTCTATCACTACTGGTGTTTCAGTGCTCTTCAACGAGCCGAAATTGCCGAAATCGCCGCACCCGTTTGCGGTCTACGCGCGCTGGACAGAGTTTCAGTACTCTTCAACGAGTCGAAATTGCCGAAATGCGCATCTGCCGCCGGACGCGCCGCTCGACCGCCACGCGGTTTCAGTACTCTTCAACGAGTCGAAATTGCCGAAATTGGACGTTTTCATTCCGATCTTCGAGCGCGTATCGCGTTTCAGTACTCTTCAACGAGTCGAAATTGCCGAAATGAACGCCGACTACGCCGCAATGGAACAGCGCATCGGTTTCAGTACTCTTCAACGAGTCGAAATTGCCGAAATGCTCAGTTCGCAGTGCAGTTTCTTCGCCAGACCGACGTTTCAGTACTCTTCAACGAGTCGAAATTGCCGAAATATTTATTCAACCGATCGCCAACGACGTTTTGGCGAGTTTCAGTACTCTTCAACGAGTCGAAATTGCCGAAATGAGAAGCGCGACGCAGAGCGCAAAGCGGAACTGGAAGAGGTTTCAGTACTCTTCAACGAGTCGAAATTGCCGAAATAAGCGCTGCTGTACAAAGCGCTGCGGCTGCAATCGCGTTTCAGTACTCTTCAACGAGTCGAAATTGCCGAAATGATGGTGTACTTCTTCATCTTCTTCGACCTCGTGAGTTTCAGTACTCTTCAACGAGTCGAAATTGCCGAAATCGCGACCGACGGGCGGCGGAGTGGTGGTTCCAACTGTTTCAGTACTCTTCAACGAGTCGAAATTGCCGAAATGGTTCGGCGTGATCGACACGCGCATCGACGCCTTCGCGTTTCAGTACTCTTCAACGAGTCGAAATTGCCGAAATCGGCGCGCCGATGTTGTTCGACCAGTTGGTCGCCGCCGTTTCAGTACTCTTCAACGAGTCGAAATTGCCGAAATCAACGATGCGCAAGCGGTCGCGGAGTTGATGCTGAGTTTCAGTACTCTTCAACGAGTCGAAATTGCCGAAATCGGGCGCGTCGGGCACTTGACGCGCTTCGGTGTTGAGTTTCAGTACTCTTCAACGAGTCGAAATTGCCGAAATCGTGCTGCCGGAGGCGCGGTTGACGCCGATCGTCGCGTTTCAGTACTCTTCAACGAGTCGAAATTGCCGAAATGCGATCCAGCGCCAGGCGATGAACCATCCTTGTCAGTTTCAGTACTCTTCAACGAGTCGAAATTGCCGAAATCGCGGCTGGGCGAAACGCTGCTGTACGTCGCCAACGTTTCAGTACTCTTCAACGAGTCGAAATTGCCGAAATCGCCTACGCGGTGTTGAAGGCGCGCGTGATGCTGCGGTTTCAGTACTCTTCAACGAGTCGAAATTGCCGAAATATGATGCCCCGGCGCGTGCTTGATGAGTTAGTCGGGAGTTTCAGTACTCTTCAACGAGTCGAAATTGCCGAAATGCGATCCGTCGCTTGCCCGCCTTTTGACTTCGACCGTTTCAGTACTCTTCAACGAGTCGAAATTGCCGAAATGCGAAGAAGCCCGTCACCATCATCCGAAATAGCGACCGGTTTCAGTAGACATCATCAAGATTTAGTGATATACTATTTTTGTACAATCTGAAAATGGAGAAAAACGATGTGTAAGTATCGATCCATTATCGAAAATCCGGAGAAATTACGCTCTATGACCGGACTGACCGTTGAAGAGTTCCACGCGCTGGTTCCGATCTTCCACGCCGCATTTGAAGCGTATATGAAACGTCGCACGATTGATGGCCGCGTCCGATATTGTCGTCGCTACGTCTCGTATGCAAACTCGCCGCTTCCGACAACAGAAGATAAATTGCTCTTTATTTTGACCTACTTAAAACAAAACCCAACGCAAGTGATGCACGGACACCTCTTTCAAATGAGCCAATCAAACGTAAGCAAATGGGTGCATCTTTTGCACGGAGCGCTGAACTATGCGCTTTCACAGCAAAATCTCCTGCCTGCGCGCACTGCCGACGACCTGGCGAGGCGATTGCAGGAAGAACCGTCGTGTGAAGAACCGTCGTGTGAAGAACCGTCGTGTGAAGAACCGTCGTGTGAAGAACCGTCGTGTGAAGAACCGTCGTGTGAAGAACCGTCGTGTGAAGAACCGTCGCATGCGACAAAAGCGCCCCCCTTTTTATCCATGACGGCGTAGAACGTCCCATTCGCCGTCCAAGCGACAAAGTCGACCGGGAGTTGTATTACAGCGGTAAGAAGAAACGACATACGCTTAAGAACGTTCTCATCATTGATGAGTTTGGCTCTATTCACTTTTTGAGTGACACCTACGAAGGAAGGGTCCACGATAAATGTATTGCGGATGAAGCGGGATACACCCTTCCAAACGCGAGCATTCTCTATCAAGACGCCGGATTTCAAGGATTTACCCTGCCTGGCGTCCAGATTATGCAGCCAAAGAAGAAGCCGCGCAATGGAACCCTCACGCCGCAGGAAAAGGAGGAAAACCGGCGTATCTCATCCGTTCGCGTTCGTATTGAACATGTTATCGGCGATATCAAGCGGTATCGAATCATTCACGACATTATCCGCTTCAGTTGTTCCGAATTTCGGGATATGGTCATGGAAACATGTTGCGGGCTGCATAACTTCCGAATTTGGCTGAAACGCAAAAAGCAGTCCAAAAATCAAAACGAATCTTGATGAAGTCTAGTACTCTTCAACGAGTCGAAATTGCCGAAATGTTGCAGGTGGTTCAGGTGATGCGACGTCGCTGCAGTTTCAGTACTCTTCAACGAGTCGAAATTGCCGAAATACCGTATGCGCTGTACGGCTATCGCGGCTATAGATCGTTTCAGTACTCTTCAACGAGTCGAAATTGCCGAAATTTTGGCGCGCAAGCGAGTCGCTGCGGGTTTCTGGCGTTTCAGTACTCTTCAACGAGTCGAAATTGCCGAAATGCGACAATCTCGATAACCGTATAATCACTGTCGTCGCCGTTTCAGTACTCTTCAACGAGTCGAAATTGCCGAAATCAAGAGATGGTGTTCATAGACTACCTTCCTCCCCTGTTTCAGTACTCTTCAACGAGTCGAAATTGCCGAAATCAAATCCTTTCTACCTCGCCAGCGCCCACACGCAGCGTTTCAGTACTCTTCAACGAGTCGAAATTGCCGAAATCGCAACCCGCTGGAACGAACTGGCGGACGAGGCTGAAGTTTCAGTACTCTTCAACGAGTCGAAATTGCCGAAATTCAATTCGTACCGTCCTTTCTGAGATGTCGTACTCGGTTTCAGTACTCTTCAACGAGTCGAAATTGCCGAAATTGTACGAAAAAGCGGGGCGTTTCCGGTATAATAAGAAGTTTCAGTACTCTTCAACGAGTCGAAATTGCCGAAATACGGACGAACGGGTATTCTACCGGCTGTACGACGGAGTTTCAGTACTCTTCAACGAGTCGAAATTGCCGAAATGCACGTGGTTTGATGAGAAAATCGGCGCGGAAGTGACGTTTCAGTACTCTTCAACGAGTCGAAATTGCCGAAATTCACCGGTGACACCAACTACGAGGTCGTCACCTTCGACGTTTCAGTACTCTTCAACGAGTCGAAATTGCCGAAATTCGTTGACGCGGCGCGTCGCTTGACAATCCCGACGTAGTTTCAGTACTCTTCAACGAGTCGAAATTGCCGAAATCTCCATTCCCCGGCATCCACGTCGCCGACGGCGTGAGTTTCAGTACTCTTCAACGAGTCGAAATTGCCGAAATTATTCGATGTGCTGCGCACGCCTTCGTCCGCGTGCGTTTCAGTACTCTTCAACGAGTCGAAATTGCCGAAATTGCTGGAACTTGACGAGTGGTTGAGTCAGTATGAGGAGTTTCAGTACTCTTCAACGAGTCGAAATTGCCGAAATCAGACAGCGATATTCAGTATCGCATTCTCCGCTACGGTTTCAGTACTCTTCAACGAGTCGAAATTGCCGAAATGATAATCGTCGTCGGGTACGCATCGGAGCGCACCGACGTTTCAGTACTCTTCAACGAGTCGAAATTGCCGAAATTTACCGTCCCAGTTCCTAACGCCTTCCCATATCCGATGTTTCAGTACTCTTCAACGAGTCGAAATTGCCGAAATTCCGCCTCGAAGAGGAGGGAGACGCCGCCTGCTCCTGTTTCAGTACTCTTCAACGAGTCGAAATTGCCGAAATCGTCGTCATCCTCGCCTGGGCGCTGCGCGAGTTTGCGTTTCAGTACTCTTCAACGAGTCGAAATTGCCGAAATCTTCGCCGCCTTCGGCGAGATGCTGCCTCTGCCGCGAGTTTCAGTACTCTTCAACGAGTCGAAATTGCCGAAATCGATTGCGGGCGCGGTAATCAAGAAGGCGGAAGCGGTTTCAGTACTCTTCAACGAGTCGAAATTGCCGAAATCATTGAGATAACCGCGCGCAAGCGCTACTACACACGTTTCAGTACTCTTCAACGAGTCGAAATTGCCGAAATCTATCTCTATCGCAATGCGGCGATTGAACGTACTGAGGTTTCAGTACTCTTCAACGAGTCGAAATTGCCGAAATAATGAATGTGGTGAGCAACCACAAACTTATCGAGAGTTTCAGTACTCTTCAACGAGTCGAAATTGCCGAAATATACGAGTCTCCCTGACACACAAACGTGCGCACGACGTTTCAGTACTCTTCAACGAGTCGAAATTGCCGAAATGGACGCCGCCGGTAAGAGACCAGTAAAGCCGAAATACGTTTCAGTACTCTTCAACGAGTCGAAATTGCCGAAATTGCAGCTCGTCCACGAGTACCGCGCCGATCCGTCCATGTTTCAGTACTCTTCAACGAGTCGAAATTGCCGAAATCGCACTCGTCAGCAAAGCGCGGGCGTTGGGCATTCGTTTCAGTACTCTTCAACGAGTCGAAATTGCCGAAATACTAGAACAAGCGGGTCTCATCCCGCCGCGCACAGGTTTCAGTACTCTTCAACGAGTCGAAATTGCCGAAATCGCCGGCGCGTCCTGGCTGCCGTCCACCAACGCGCGTTTCAGTACTCTTCAACGAGTCGAAATTGCCGAAATACCAGCGAGACGCGATGCCCCACCGACAACACGCGCGTTTCAGTACTCTTCAACGAGTCGAAATTGCCGAAATCCGACAACGCTGACGTTTCAGCATCAGCCGGTCGAAGTTTCAGTACTCTTCAACGAGTCGAAATTGCCGAAATCGTTCGGTCTGCCCTACGAGCGCCTGATCGCACAGAGTTTCAGTACTCTTCAACGAGTCGAAATTGCCGAAATCGTCCGGCAGAAACCGGCGGTAGAACAATTCTGCGGTTTCAGTACTCTTCAACGAGTCGAAATTGCCGAAATTGATGCGCAGTTGCGCCTCGACGCCCGCCTGGATCGTTTCAGTACTCTTCAACGAGTCGAAATTGCCGAAATTTCGAGTACGCCGACCTCGATGAGGCGGCGCAGCGAGTTTCAGTACTCTTCAACGAGTCGAAATTGCCGAAATGCGGAAACCGGCGCGGCTTGACCACCCGGGTAAGAGGTTTCAGTACTCTTCAACGAGTCGAAATTGCCGAAATTACCTCGAACTCGAAGACGAACGCATCTTCGAGTATGTTTCAGTACTCTTCAACGAGTCGAAATTGCCGAAATGTTGACAAGTTCATCCGCCACTCCAGCCGCTTGCCGGTGTTTCAGTACTCTTCAACGAGTCGAAATTGCCGAAATTACAATGCGACGCAAACTGCCAAGATACGAACTTTGTTTCAGTACTCTTCAACGAGTCGAAATTGCCGAAATCGTGGCGGCGGCCAGTGGCTCGATCTGCTGCGTGTGATGTTTCAGTACTCTTCAACGAGTCGAAATTGCCGAAATATGTTGTACCCCACAAAGGTGAGGGTAACACATTGTGTTTCAGTACTCTTCAACGAGTCGAAATTGCCGAAATTTTGTCCAAGCGCGGTGTGGTGGCCGTGTCGTCTGGTTTCAGTACTCTTCAACGAGTCGAAATTGCCGAAATCGTTGACCGGAACCGCCTGTTGATCCACGCCGCGCTGTTTCAGTACTCTTCAACGAGTCGAAATTGCCGAAATCGCAACGCCGTCCGGCGACGCCTACTGCTTCAACGTGGTTTCAGTACTCTTCAACGAGTCGAAATTGCCGAAATCGAACTGGAGAACGACTTCCGCGTTTCCCGCGCGAAGTTTCAGTACTCTTCAACGAGTCGAAATTGCCGAAATTTGCCACACATCTCCCCGAACCGGACTGGCTCCGGTCGGGTTTCAGTACTCTTCAACGAGTCGAAATTGCCGAAATTGCAGTTTGTGCTGCACAACGTCGGGATTTTTCCGAGTTTCAGTACTCTTCAACGAGTCGAAATTGCCGAAATACGTTGAAATCCGATGGTTTGATGGCGTCAACGTCTGTTTCAGTACTCTTCAACGAGTCGAAATTGCCGAAATTATTCCGCGGGAATGCACGTCTCCCGTAATATGTCGTGTTTCAGTACTCTTCAACGAGTCGAAATTGCCGAAATCCCGACTTCCACTCTCTTCCGCACCTGTGTTCCAGACCCCAATAACTGCACTTCGTCGCTCCTGAGCCTTCCTGGTGTTTCATCTCAACACTCGTATCTTAGCATGGACGGGCGCGTTTCGCAACTCGATTTTTGCGCCAGAACCGCGTCAAGTTGCGAAACACGCTGCTTCCCTTTCCAATGAGCAAAACGTTGAAAAAACGGTTGACACCTTGATCAGAAGATCTGCTGTTTTGACCCCACGATGGACGGGTTGCGAAAACGACGCCGATAATGCCCCAGAATCGGGGATCGGGCGTCGAACGCATGTGCCATCACACCACGTCGTTGCAGAACCGGCGAAATTCACAGACGGCGCACTGCCGCCGCGATGCCGGCGGCGGCGGCATGCGCTCATGGTCGACGGTGGCGCGGATGGCGGCAACGGTCTCTTTGACGCGCGTGCGCAATGCTGCGCTGATGGTCACTGCTTCGGCTTTGCGCTCCGGCATGTGGTAGATGAAGCCGCGTTTGACCGGAATACCCCACGCTTCTTCGATCATGAGCGCATAGGCGGTCAGTTGCAGTTTGACATGCGGACCCGCCTTGCCTTCGGTGCTTTTGTACTCCACCACGACGATCTCGGTCGCCTGACGGCGGTCGGGAATGGCGATGACCAGATCGACGCGCCCGCGCAGTCCGAGCGTCTCCGACCGCAGGGGCACATCGAAAAAGCGTTCGCCGGTTTTCAAGCCGTAGGTGCGGAGTGAACGCCGCTCTTCACGCCCGCTTTCCGCCCGGTGCTCTTCCTGCCCGGCTTCCATCAGTTTTGTGACCGGACGAATGTCAGGCAGGCAGTATTGGTAGTAGACCACTCGTGGACAGTACGCCCATTGACGGAGGTCGGTCACCTCGAAGGTTGAGTCACTCATGATTCTTCCCCCTGTTCGATAGTACGTCGCGCGTTCCAGATGTCGTCCGGAAAGGTGAAGAGCTGGATGTTGCCAGCGTGTTTGCCCAACCGCCGCCTGACTTCGGTCATCAGTTCGCGCTGGTGGGTGCGGCTCAGGTTGCCTGCAAATGCGCTGTATTGAATCCGTTGCAGCCCGTAGTCGAGACAGGCGTCGGCGATCTTTTGCCGCACACGGTCGTCGGGAATGTCGTAGATCAGCAGGCAACGCATGGTCTCACCATCCCATCACGAACGGTTCGTAGGTTGGGCGTTCTCCACGCACGAATGTGGCAATATGCCGCGCCTGGCACTGAAGAATGTGGCGCAGCGGCTGCCGTTTGCCTTCATACGGCTCGGTGCTGTCCAGTCGCTCAAGAATCTTCTCGGCGATGCGTTTGCGTGTCGCTGCATCGAGCAAACCGTCGTCACCCTGACCGATCTCGACCTGACGGTTGACCAGCCCGATCAGGGTGCGGTCAACGACAGCCTGGCGAAACTCTTCGATCAGGTCGAGCGTGAGACTCGGCTTGCCAGGGCGGTCGGCGTGGAGAAACCCGGCGTGTGGATCAAGCCCGGCCAGGATCAGAGCGGTGCGCACCTGCGTTTGCAGGATGCCATACCCATAATTGAGCGCCTGGTTGAACCGGTCGCGCGCACCGCGCGTCTCGCGTCCGGGCCAGGCGAGGTCGTCGGGGATGATGCGCGCCACGGCTGCCCAGTAGCGCGCGCTGGACATCCCCTCGAACCCCATCAGCGCTGCGCGGGTTTCTTCGGTGAGCACGCCGCGCATAGCGCGCACCGACGGCAGCGTGTCGAGAATTTCAGTTGCGGTGCGCATCAGGTCGTGGTGCAGGTCCGGGTCGCTCTCCTTGCGGTTTTTGGCGGCGTAGCGCAGCAGGTTGGCCTGACTCTGGATTTTGCCGCTTGCGAATGCCTGCGCCAGCATCAGACCACGCTCATCGTCGCCGGCGCGCAACTGTGCGCGTCGGGTGAGCGCCATGCCGGTAATGCCGCCGTGCATCAGGGCGCCGTAGTCGTTGCCGATGCTGTCAACAAAATGGATGGGGATGCCTTCCTCTGCGCATACGCGCACGACATCGCTGCTGAGACCGATGCCGTCGCCACAGATCATGATTTGCTCCAGGTGGAGGATCGGAACCTCTGCCAGGCGTTCTTTGTCCTTCACAACGCGAATGCGCCCCTGGTGCTTGGAAACGAACACGCCGTACTGGTCAACGATGAGATGCATGAACGTTGCTCCCTGATAAGAACCAAGAACCGAGAACCGAGAACCAAGAACCAAGAACCGAGAACCGAGAACCAGGAACCGAGAACCGAGAACCAGGAACCAGGAACCAGGAACCAGGAACCAGGAACCGAGAACCAAGAACCAGGAACCAGGAACCAAGAACCGAGAACCAGGAACCAAGAACCGGGAATCGAAAACGTTCAACCTTCCCACGTTCAACCTTCAACCTTCAACCTTCCCACGTTCAACCTTCAACCTTCAACCTTCAACCTTCAACCTTCAACCTTCAACCACATACCAGCCATCGCCTTTGACGGCGTTTTTGCCGACGTGCACCAGGCTGCCCCAGACCAGGATTTCGCGCAGGGGTCCCAGGTTGCCGGTGAACACGGCTTCGCCAACCATGCCGCCGATTGGGGTGCGTTCGCCGGATCGTCGCGAGTAGCTGGTAATATCGATCCAGCGGGTATTGTCGTATTCCAGGGTGGCGCTTTCGGCGAGCGGCAGGAGCGCGCGCGCGTCGGCGGCGGGAAGCGGACCGTCGCCATAGGCTGCCGCCAGGTCGGTGAGGCGGATGCCGAGCCGCTGGATGAGCGGACGCAGCGCCGGGCGTTTCACCAGGCCCCCCTTATCGATCAGGCGCATCGGTGTCAGGAAGCGCAGGGTGAGACGGTTTTCGGGCAGGGTGGCGGCAAACGCGGCAACCTCCGCCGGTCCGATGGGAATGCCGGGAACCTGAACCTGTCGCTGATCAGCCTGGAACAGCGGTTGTCTGTCGCCGGTCAGCGGGTTGACAGCATGGATCGCCAGGAGACGCACCCTGCCGCGCCGCCCGTTCTGTTCCTGCAACCGTCGCCCCAGCCCCTGGCGTTCGATCCCCTGGGCTGCTATGACGACGTAGGGGAAGAGTTCGGCGGCATGCCCGAACAGTCCCAACCCGAATGTCAGTGTCTCGTCGGGGGCGTAGCGGCGCGGCTGCGGCGGGCGGGTGACGTAGGGACGCGGGCGCTGATCCCCGCCGGTTTCGCCGGTTTCACGCATAGGCGCTACCAGCGCTGCCACCGGGCAGACGTTGAAGAGTGGACAATCGACGCAGGTGGGTGCGTCTTTGTTGGCACAGAAGCGATCCAGCAGCGCATTCACCAGCGCGCCGCGCACCGCCGAACCAGCGTTGTCGCCCAGTTCCAGCGGCGTTGCAGCAACCATCGTGAACTGTAAATGATGGGTCAGCAGACTCATGGACAGGCTCCGGGTTATGTACACTGATACAATCTCAAATCCAGTCCATATCGACCACACGGTCACCGAACGAGAGTCCATTCCGCGCATCATAGGGCGTTTGCGCAACCCAGACACGTCGCTGATCGGTCTCTTCCGCCGGTCGCAGTTTGCCCTGGTTGCGCAGAATCGCAAAACGTTGTTTGCTGATGCTCACCAGATAGTCATTCGCTTCGATAAAGCGCTCTTCGACGAGCAGATGAACGTAGTCGCGTTCAAAGCATTGCGGCACCACATCGACCCCATCGAACATGCGCTCGAATTCGTCTTCACGCTGTTCGTCGCTCTGGAACGGGCGGATCCCCTGAATGATCAGGTCGACCTGGTGCGCCATCCGCTGATAGGCGTCGCGCCATTGCTGATTCAACAAGGGATCAGCGTAGATCCGGTCAAGCCATTCATTGATGGTCGCTTCGTCGATGATCGCGCCATCGTGCTGTTCGAGTTCGGCGAGCGTTACCCGCACAATACGACCGGATCGTTCCGGGTCGCGGTCGCGCCCGTACACGCCCTGTCCATCGTCAGGCTGGCGGAAGACGTAGACCGGGCAGATTCCTTTCGCCGCTTTGCGATTGACCCGACCGAAGCGTTGCAGGAGCGCTTCGAGCGGCGCCGGATCGCTGTAGAGCACATCGAGATCAATGTCGAGGCTGACTTCAACCACCTGAGTGGCAACCAGCGCCAGCGGTGATCGATTCGCGCTATTGCTGCGGCAGCGCGCGCCTATCGCCTGCTCAAGCCGGCTACGGTCGCCGTAGGTGAAGCGGCTATGGATCAGGATCAGGTGTTCATCGGTCAGACCGGCGTGCGTCAGAAGATCGCGCACCATTTGCGCCCGTGCCACCGTGTTGGCGCAGACCAGCACCTGCTTGCCGTTGCGCACCGCTTCGACGATCTCGGTGATAGTTGCCGGATCGGTCAGTTCCCCATCACGCAGGCACAACTGATGACGACGGAAGCGGTCAAAAATGTCTGGAGTTGCGCGGATCAGGGGCGTATCGCCCAGGGCGGTGCGCAGGTGACTGCGAATCAGTTCAGGGAACGTTGCTGACATGACGAAGAAACGGGCGGCAAAGTGTTCCCGCAGATAGCGCATCAGCCCGGTTATGAGCGCCAGGCGCTCCGGTTCGTAGGCATGAATCTCGTCGAAAATAAACGCCGCATGCGCGTAGTCGGTCAGCATCGCCTCAAAGCCGCGCAGCTGAAAGAGCGCTTTGAGCAACTGGTAGGGGCTGAGCACCTTCAGCGGACGGGCGTGCAACAGATTGAGATTCTTTTCCCATTGCGCGCGCCGTGCCGCAGTCGCCGACCACTCATCGCCTTCGCGAAACCTGGCGTAGAGCGCCTGTGTCGCTCGACCGTGCTGCAGGCCGACCACATCATCGCCAAAGGTCTGCCGTAACCGGTCGTACATCGCATTCATGCTGGCCTGATACGGCAAGGTATAGAAAATGCGCGCCGGCGGGTTGCGCCCGTCGCCGAGCGCCCATGAGAGCGCCGCTTCGGTCTTGCCGCTACCCGTCGGCACCATCAGGAGCGCCGATTGTGCGCTCTGCCCGGCGCTCTGGCGCTGATGCGGGTAGACCTGATCCGGCGACAGATTGCACCTCATGGCCACATCCTGCCACGACAGGCGGATAGGCGGCGGCAGACGACGCAGATGCGCCGAGGCCATATGATCGGCGCTGGTGATCAGTCCGCGTAGCAGAATGCCGGGGCGACGGGCATCAGACCCCTCGCCGTCCAGGGTGTCAACCCAGTCGTGGTACATCCGTAACCAGTACCGCACCCGTTGCGCGCCCACCGAACACGGCTGCGGATCGATAGCACCGACGTCTGCGGTCAGCCCCAGCAGGTCGCGCCACCGATTGGCGCATTCGGCGATCCAGCGCAGCAAATGGGCAACTGTTTCGGCATCAAGTTCATTGCAGAGATCGATCAGCGGATCCCTGCGCAGACCGGAGGGGTAGAGTTCGGCGATCTCGGTTGCATCGCGGTGGTGTGAGACAATTGCCGCCACCACCCAGCGCTGTTCTGCTTCATTCAGGTCGTGGGCAATCGCATCAACAAACGCCAGCGAGAGCACTTCGTGGCGGTGCGCCCATTTCGGACCGCCACGCAACCGACGTTGAAAGCCCTGCGCCGCCTTGCCGAAATCGTGCAGAAATGCGGACCAATACAGACAGTGCCAGAGCCGCGTATCGTCTGTGAGGTGCGGGCGCAGGCGGTAGAGGTCGGCGAGCCGACAGAGCACATCCCAGGTATGCCCGGCTAACGTCTCACCGCCATACCGCTTACTCTTTGCCAGCAGATGATCCATCCAATCAGGCCACGGTAAGGGTTTCATTGTCTGCCCCTACAAAAGTGTGAAACCACAATCCGAGCGGCAATCCGTCAACCATCGGCACCGTGGGATCGCTCCAGTAGACCGGCGTCTGCTGACCGAAACGCAGCATATGTTTTGTCGTGATGCGCTCAGTCAGCATCAGGTACCGCGCAAAACCGGGCCGCCGTCGCTGACGGTAATCGATCCAGCGCGGCATAAGGGTCACGACGCCAGCCGGCGCCTGCGCCGCCATCGAGTACGGCAGCAGAGTATGCTCGAAATAGACCTGTTCCGCCGGCTGCAACTCAACAATCTCGATCCGAGTGTAGGAAGCCAGGTCCTGCGAGCGACCGAGCACAACCGGGTAGCGCGGGCGACGGAAGGCATCGATCCATTCGGGCCGGTTGAGGTAGAGCGTCAACCGCGGGAACAGCAAGATCTGGCGCTTGAAAGGATTGATATTTCCTTCGAGCGCCTTGCGTTCGCCGCCGGGCAATTTACCCGACGATGCCGAAAGCACGTGAATATGTTCAAGGTCATACCCTTCACCGGCAACAGTGAAATGGTACGCGAATGCCACCCCCTCTGGATCAAACCACTCACCCAACGCACTGCACACATGCCCGTAAATCGTCGCTGGCGGCGGCAACGGAAAGCCCGGCTGCACACCAAGCATAAAGTGCGGATAGCGAAACGAAGTAGTTACACCTTCAAGCACAATCTTCAGCGCCTGCATGGGACTGCTCCTTCACAATAAAAAACCTCCGTGCGACCATGGTCAGTGCGAGAGGGCAGAGCGCCACCTGAGCACAGGAACGCAGTCCTGCCCTCACACGTGCCTCCGACACCACGTGTATCATCACAGTATTTCTCAGATACGCTGACCCCTGTCTGAGCCTGCTGCGTCGCGTAAGGCGCCCGTTTCCGGCAGAGCGTAGACCGAAATTATGGTCTTTGAGTAAATAATCCGCCATAGCCCGCGCAGGCGGGCTTTGCATTCCATAGCCGAGGGCTTTAGCCCCACGGCAAGGGCGTATACCGGATTTATTTCTCAATCTCCATCATTTCGGTCGCCGTGTGGGGAGCGCGATTCTGGGAGTGTTCAACCTCTTAGAGAACTGCAATAATTGTGACTCGCACTGACCATCAGCCATCGAGGCGTCGCTAATCCAGCCACTCAGGATGCTCGTCGCAGGCTGCCACAAACGCCATAAAGGCCTCACGCGGATGGCTCACTGTGATCACTGGCAAGCCTTCCTTAGCGGCAACCGCATTATGTTCGGCAACGAACTGCTCAAACCCGGCCCGCGCCTCGTCCAGATAACCCCTGACCCAGCCGACATACACCGGCGAGCGGATGCTATCGGCAAACACACGCAACGCCTCCCGCAGCGCATCGATTTTGATCTCCGGCAACCCGCTGCGATTCGCCCCCACGGTGTGATGGAAGATATGATTGCCGCCGTCGGTGACGGCAAAGATCACCAGCGCCGGGCTGACATCGGTATAGTGGAGCGTCTGTTTGGCGCCGCCTTCCAGCTGCGCCAGTCCGCTGAACAGCGCCTTCACCCGGGCGATCCGCTGATCTTTCGGCAGCCGGTATGATTGCTCATCCTTGAGATGCTCAACCCCCGAAACATCGGCGACCAGACGCACCCGCTCGTCGTCGAGATTGCGGAACCCGGTGCGATTACGGTACGAGAACGTGCCGCACGCCCACAGATCGAGCGAGAAGAGGCCCTTCAGGGTCGCGCGGTAGAACTGATGCTCATGCGGCACCGGATTCCCCTCGTGGCGCGACATCACGCCGAAATCACTGGTCGGATTCACCGGCGCAATCGAGACCAGGGTGCTGACGCGGAACGGCGAGGCGCGTGTCACCGTCTCTTTCACCGGTGTTGCATCTTCGAGCAAACTGATCTGCTCACGGCTCTTTCTGGCGGTGTCCGCCTTACCAGGAGCGCGCATATAACCGAAGAGATCGTCGTCCCAGTAGCGGATCGGGTTGGCGTCGGTATAGGCGATTTTCTCTTCACGGAAGATCGGCGACGCCCGCCATTCCGGCACCCGTTGTTCGAGCGTCGTGCGCAACCAGTAGCGAAATGCCTGCGCCGAAACGTAGGGAAAATTGCCGGTCTTGGTGGTAATCATCTTGACCCCGACCGTGTTCTCTTCCCGCTCGCCGGGGATCGAGCCGAGGTTGTTGAGCGCCGACGCTGGCGCATCGATCAGCAGTAAACCGGTTACGAATGCCATGGTTGATGTCGCTCCTCTCTATTCGTTTGCTGCAACTTCTTCTTCGGCTGGAATGGCATCAGGGTTGCCGGCGATCCAGTCGCGCAACTGTTCGACCATACGAATGAGCACCAGATCTCGCATCAGGCGCCAGTCCTTGCGCAAGACCTCATCGCCCTCCATAAAAATGGTCAGAAAACTATCGAGATCGAACAATGTCTCCTGACCACGCTTGTAGCGCGTGTAGTCGATATTGGCTTTGTTCAGCAGGCTGAGAAAGTTATCACTTCGCTGCTCGACAAAGAACTGGCGAAAAAAACGCTTACCTCCCTGATAACGGGTGTAATCAGCCAGTTTATCGCCCAACTCCTTCAATTTCGTTACCCGGTCATCGGTCATGAGCAATACCTCCTGTGCAAAGAGTTCAACGAGCGGCCATGAAACCAGATCGGCTTCGCGGCGCGGCGAATACTCGCGCCGCGGATCGTCCGCTGAGCGACGAAGATCGGGAATGCGCAGAAAATAGGTGCGCACGAACCGCGCCGCCTGCGCCGGCAGGGTAAAAAGGTCTTCGTACAGATAGTTGAAATGTGGTTCAACCGGATCGACTGCCTTCCCCTGCTTGCCTGATATTCCTGCGCGCTGCCAGCCACGTTGCACCAGTTCATTCCAGATCGCGCGGTAGGCAGGGGTATGCACTGCCAGGAGAAAACCGGTAATCTGGAGCGGCAGATGGTAGATTTCAAGAAACGGCGACTGACCATTGTTGAAATAGTAGGCCGTGATCGCCGGACGCCGTGCGCGTCGCTCCTCTTCCTGAATCTGCCGAATCAGAATCTCGGTCAATGTCTCAACCAGCAGCGTCTTCAGACTGCGCGGCGAACCGGGCAGTTTCTTTTCGCCGGCAGCCTGCGCTTTCGCCACATCGTTGAGATTGCGCTGCAAGAAGCGTGTTGCGAAGGCGATCGTCAACGCCTCATCATCGCAGTGCACGGCGAGCAAGCCCCCACCGACTTTAGCGCATCCCAGAGGCATCGCCTGGAGTGCCAGAATCGCTTCCGCCGCCATCGGCAAACCAGGGTCGCCATTGATAAAGAAGTTGATCGCATCATCACCCTGAAGCAATGGCATTTGCGCCCGCCCTACCCGTCCCGGTTGCAACTTCTGCGACAATTCAAGACCTGCCGCCGGTAATCCGGTGAAAAGGCAGGTTTCGAGCGCAGCAGCGCTCTGCTGCCACTGGCGCAAATGCCGATCCGCCCAGTACTGGCGCTTCTCACGCGCTTCAGTCTGTTTTTCCGGCGACAGGTCGGGCCGGTCGGGATTGAACGCCGATTGCGCGAACCATGCATTACTGGTAAACGCCACGGTCAAAAAGCTGCGCAGGGGCTGTCGCACATAGTTCGCTTCGATATAGTCGGCGATCTGCTGAAAATCGTCGTCGGCGAGATCGGCAAAGCGCCGTTTACGCACAAAAGCGGTGATCACGGCAAACCCCGTATCGACGAATGGATGTCCGGTATAGGTGATCATGCCCGACTCCTCTGCTGATTCCTGGGTTGACAGGTGCGTTCCTTTCCACACCCACAGCGTTGCGAACCTGTTTCCCTCTCTTTCTCAGATAAGACACCCCCGCCGTCGCAATTTCACGCACATCGCCGCTAGGGGTGAATGTGTCAGTGGTAGCTTTCTCAGATAAGACACCCCCGCCGTCGCAATTTCACCGCGCGCCGGAAGACCGGGACAGCAACGCATCAAGTGTACCATGAACAGCCGTCACAAATGCGTCACCTGCTCCGCCGAGAGATATGCCCGTGAGAACGCGCCTGGCAGGTTGTTCCATTTCGAGACCTCATATATAATTGGCGCTAGCGTTCCTGTGTCATGCTCCCGATGGTTGTTCCGTGATGAGGATCGGTTCTAAAGCGGAAGCAGGCGCCCGGCTGGTACGCTGCATCCCTGCTCATCACCACAATGCACTCGTCATACTGCTGCGCCTGAACGATGCCAAGCCACGGGTGATGGCAATAGGCAAGCGCCGCACCGAGCAGCAACCAGAACGGAAGTTTTCCACTGAGCACAACGCCATGCGACGGGTCGAGCGCGGGCAGCGCTGTGCCATTGACGTCGTCGTAGTCGAGGTAGGGCTGAGTCGGCGTCAGTTCGATCCAGGTGTGCGTCGGAAATGGTTCGATCTTCCACGCAACCGCATCCGCCGTCGCCGCTGGCGTGCAGTGGAGCGTCACCGGCGCAACCCATCCCATGCGCGGGTCGAAGAGATAGACCTGGTGCGGTGCGGCGTGCAGCGCCAGCGCTGCGTAGAGCCAGTTGGGACCGCGACCGTAGATCGAGAGCGGCGTTCCTTTAGGCGCATACGTGAGCGCGCGCGCGAGATACGCCGGCAGCCAGTGTTGCTGCTCCGGCAATTCGACCCACCAGGCAAGGTGATCCACATCGACGACCAGTTCGGTGGGGGCGTGGGAACAATGATACGTTTTCAGGTCGGCGTCGGTATAGGTCATGAGACACTGTAACTGTTGCGCCAGCGCCTCGACCATCAAACCGCCGACTCCGGTGAAGCGTTCCAGGTTGGCAATCTGCCCGCGCAGCACCGGTATTTCGGCTTCGATGCAATCCTCGCCGATGAGCACGGAGTGCAGTTCGGCGATGATCGGCAAGCCATGGCGCTCGAAGCGGTCGCGCCACTCTTTCAACCCCGCCTCGTTCGCGGAAATGAGCACCGCGTGGGTGCACTGATCGAGGATCCGTTCCTGGTCAGGCGTCGGTTTGCCGCCGACATCGACGATGAGCGGCAGGTGGCGCTGCGCCAGGTCGCGGCAGACGCGGTCGACAAAATCCTGGCTGAACTGTCCCTTCTGGCGCAGCAGGCGCACCCGTTCAGGCGGCGCTTCCTGGCTCCAGTCGCCTTCGCCATCGGGGCAGGCGCGCAGCACGTAGTGCTCAACCCGCAACGCGCGCAACTGCCGCGTCAGCAGATAGGTCAACACCGATTTGCCGCTGTGCGGCGGACCGCCGATCACGACGGCAGGAAAGGGATTCATCGGCATTTCCTCCTTGTGACATTGTGTTACATCGTGTCATGACAGATACCAACTCGGAACTCGCACATACCACCACGCTGGTCGCCACCCTGGGCGGTCAGCCGCAGATCGTGACCTTTGCCCTCGATGCGCTGCTGGCGCGGGGCGAACCGATTACCGACGTGTATCTCATTCACCTGTCGCTCACCAACCCACGCACGCGCCAGGCGCTGAGCCGCCTGCAACAGGAGTTCCCCAACGACTATTACGCCCACACCAACCGGCGCTGCCGTCTGCGTCGGGCGCCGGTCGGCGTCAACGGCGTTGAGTTGACCGACATTCGCACCGCCGCCGATGCCGAAGTCGCATGGCAGAGCATCCGCACCCTGATCGCCGACCTGAAGAATGAGGGACGACGGCTCCACCTCTGTCTGAGCGGCGGTCGGCGCATGCTGGCGCTGCTGGCAATGTCGGCTGCGGCGTTGCTCTGCGACCATCAGGACCGTATCTGGCACATGCACACGCCGGAAGAGACGTTGCAGCGTGTCAAGGACGGCGCGCTGATGCACGTCGACCCGTCCGACGGCGTGCAGTTGATCCAGACGCCGATCGTGCCGTGGGGCGCCTGCTTTCCGGCGCTGCGCGCACTGGCTCTGACATCGATGCAGGCGGTGCAGGAGCAGTTGCAGCGTTTTGCCGCCATCGACGAACCGCAGTGTCGCCAGGTGTGGGAGCGGCTCAGCCCGCGCCAGCGCGACGTGCTGCGCGCCCTTGCAAAGGGCATGCGCCCCGATGAAGCGGCGACTCATCTCAACATTACGCTCAACACCGTCAACACCCACAAAACTGCAATCCTGTCCGAATGCCGCGTTGCCTGGAACCTCCCCGACAACGCACCGCTCGACTACCGTTTCCTGCGCGAGCGTTTTGCCGGTTTCCTTGAGCGAGTATAGCAGAGCGCACGAGACGCACAATCACAGGAAGAGGTGATTGTTCTTCAGCAGCGGTGGTGAGGTGTATGGTGAGGGGATGGGGTAGGATGGGGAAAACTCGTGGTACACCAGTTGTATTGGTGCGTAACAAAGGTGTATTGCGAAACCTTGCTGAGAAAGAGGGGAGTGGGGAGATGACCACACGACTGACGAAACAAGGCTTGAAAGAACGTACACAAGAGTACTGGAAGGAGAAACCAGGATTTGAAGTCTATATAAACGAGTTGTTGGGGAGAGAACTCCAAGCTATCTCACAACCAAATGGCTCGACACGTGTGCGAGGAGCAGGCAAGCCGGTGCATACGCTTGCGCTCACTGTCGGCGAGTCGTTTGAACCGCTACTTCAGGTTATCTGTGTGCTACGCCCCAGGCGTGTCGTGTTGATCCTGAACCAGTTCTACAGTGGAACTCCTGGCTACGATCATGGTCGTGAGTTGCAAGATTTGATCGAGAAACTCCCTCATGTTCCCGATCTGCCTCAGGATGTGCGCCCTGAAGTGCAGGACGTTGAGCTTATCGAGCTCAAGAATGACTCTCCCACCCAAGTGTTCCGTGCGCTACTTGATACAATGCGGAAGCCTGAGGCTCAGCCGCCGGACGGTCACGTCAATGTGGTGGACATTACCGGCGCCAAGAAGAGCATGGTGGTGGGTGCGTTCCTGTATGCAGCCCATTCGGGGTTGCCCATTACGTATGTGGACTTTGATGAGTACGACAAAGATTGGGGCAAACCTTACGGCTATACCTGTCGGATCGGCGAGATTGCCAACCCATATGAAGCGTTCCGCCTGCGTGACTGGGAACAGGTACGGCGATTGTATGAGAGTTACAACTTTCGCAGTGCACGTGCGTTGTTGGGTCAGGCTGGCAATAGTGGAACGTCAGGTTCTGGCATTCTCGGCGCAATGTCGCAAACTATCGACAATGCCGACGATGGAGAAACGCTGTACGATCAGCGGGATATTAATAAAGTACAACGTCTGGCAACCCTCTTCGAGATGTACGAGGCATGGGAGAATGGCGATTATACCCACGCCAGAGCGATTGCCGATGGACTTACCCCGCCACTGCCTGACGATGCTATCCCCTGGAGTGTCGTCGAATTGGGCGATGTCTGGCCAAGCGCGGCACATATCTCTAATGCTCGATCTGCCGCTGATAGCTTGCTGAAGGCGCATATGGCGCTCAAGCAGGGAACCTCGCATCCGTCCGACTCGCTATTCACACATCCCACGAAGCTGCTGGCATATGTGCGTGATGAACTGGCGAAAATCGAACGCCTCATCGACAAGAACGAGGACTATCGTTCGGCTTATTTGCGGGCAGCCGGACTTCACGAGTTTCTGCTCAAAGCACGCCTTGCGCTATGCTGGCTACATAATGCCCTTGAGGCAAAGCCCAAAGGCGGATCGACGTGGCAGTCGGTGGCTACTGCGTTTGGTAATACGGAAAGGGATGCCTTCGCCTCTCTGATGGACGAGTCGAGCGAAGGGAAGTTCAGAAGGGCATTGCAGAACCAGGAAGAGATGAATGTCAGGGGAGGTAACGTCCGTCGCTCCAGTACAGCACCCTCATTGCAGCCCTATTACGACAACTTATCACTAGATCTGGCAGGAGCGGTCTATACCGATGCCAGCGGCAACACGACACCGCTCTTTGTGAAACTCCGAGGTGAAGCCATCCACACCCATCTGTACATCCCCAGAAATGTAGCAGAGGCGGCGTTGGAATTGGTGCAGGCTGCCGTCAAAGAGTTCGAGACCAACTGGCTGGAACATTTCCATCCAGGCATCTGCGCTCAGGCTGAGGGCAAGCGGGTGGAATCGCCATCCTGGTCTCGTCTGTGCGAAATCTGTGAGCTCGATTTTCTGCCGCCCAGGTTGCGCGAGTGATACAACTCAGGAGGTCTGACCATGCCCTATTTGCTGGCTGCTGAAGCCGACAAAATCCAGGATTTCATCTTCCGCTCCTCTCGTCTGCGCGAAGTGGTGGGCGCCAGCCAGTTGTTAACGCGCTTTTGTCGCAGTATTGACGATACACTGGCAAAGAAACACGGTGGTCAAGTTGTGGTCAACGACGGCGGCAGTTTTCGCGTGATCTTCGACGACCTGGCAAAGGCGCGCGCCTTTGGCGCCGATCTGGCTGAGCTCTATCGCCTGGCGTTGGGTGGAAGCCTGACTGTAGCCGAGCCGGTTAGGCTAGACGGCGACTTTCGCAAAGCCAACGAGCAGGCAGGGGAAAGGCTGCGCTGGGCAAAAAGCCGCCGACAGGGCGCAATCGCCGAAGTGCATATGCCGTATGTGGCGTTCTGTGCATCGTGTGGAGTGGCGCTTGCCAGGAAGCGTGAACGACTAACAGGAAGGCGCGCTACAAACCGGTCTTCCTACATATGTGAAGCATGCCGGGCGAAGGCTGCGGAGCGTGATCGGAAACCACGCGCAATCCTCGATGAGTTGTATGAAGCATATTGCACGTCGCTCGGAACTCAACCGACAATAAATCTCGATTGGCCCGAAGATGCCGATGATATTGCCAGGTTAGATTTACGCCAGCGCAATTATGTCGCCTATCTCGTCGCCGACGGCAATGGCATGGGTCGCACGTTCGGCATGTGTGGTCAGGAGCAGCTTACAAAGCTTTCCGAAGGGTTATCGCCCATTCTGCAGGACAGCCTGGCAGCGGCAGCAGCCAGTTTTCGGAACGTTGTTTCAGAACAGGCGCACATGATCCCCATGATCCCGCTCATCCTTGGCGGTGATGACTTGTTTGCTCTTATCCCGGCGCCGTATGCTCTCGACTTCACCCGACGATTCTGTCTGGAGTGGGAGCGGCGTATGAAGAAACTGGCGGATGAGATTGGACTGACTGACCTTCCGCGCCCCACTGTGGCTGCCGCTGTCGTCATCTGCAAGGGAACATACCCATATGCGCTGGCGCATCGTCGGGCTGAAGCGTTGCTTAAGGAGGCGAAGCGCCAGAGCAAGCTGCTGGCTGCAGAGACGGGTGAGCATCTTTCCGCTGTCAACTTTGAAGTCATCCTGGGGAATCGCCTGGCTGGTCAGGAAGATGACGACGCTGAACACTCTAGGATCGTCCGTCTCACGCTGCGACCGTACTGGGTGTGTGATGGCGACCTTTCTCAAAACGCAAAAGAACGAGGGTTGGAAATCAAAACCCTTCTCGATCAACGTCTGACTCTTAAGGATATTCCGAGCAAGCGTCTGGCGGAACTGCGGCGCTGCTTTGAGGATGTGCCGACGTCGATAACCATTCGAGATCGCAATCAGACAATGCAAACCTGGACGAACCGCCAGCTGGATAACGTGCTGCAGCGGCTCAGCACAACATCAAGAGCAAAACTGGAGACAGCCCTGACAACGCTGGGCAAGTCCAGAAACGACAGCAACAGTGACCATCACTGGCGAGAAATCCGTCGGGGCGACGCCACACCGTTTGCGCATGGCATGCTGGATCTCCTGGAGTCCTGGGATTTTGCTCAGGACCTGGAGTATCGTCCGGATGATTACGAGCCGCAGGAGGAAGAAGCATGAGCATCCGCCTCGAATTCGACATTGCATTCAAGAGCGACTACCACGTCAGTGCCGGGCATGGTCTCGGATTGCAGGTGGACTCGGCACTATTGCGTGACCCCGACAACGTGCCGGTGATCCGTGGCACGGTGCTGGCTGGTCTCCTGCGTGAAAGTCTGGCGAACCTGTTATCACTCGATCCCTTCGCTGGCGAACAGCGCTGTCAGGCTTCCGGCGGCGACGCATCAAAGCCCGTGTACTGTGGCCAGTTTGCAACAAACCATGGTTCCGAATGCCCGGTCTGCACTATCTTTGGGTCTACCGGGCGACGAAAACGCTGGCGCATTGCATCGGCTCGACCAGCGGGACTGACAACACCTCAGACATCATCTCGTGAGTGGCGGGCAGGCGAAACAGCTGCACAGATCACAACACGCGTGCGCGTTAATCCTCGCACACGCCGTGCCGAAGAGAACAAACTCTTCACCCGTGAAGAAGGGGACGGTAGCCTCCATTTTCGCTTCATCGCCGAATGTATGGATGAGAGTGAGGATGCCTGGCGTGAGGCCGAGTGGCTGGTGGCGGCGGCACGGCTGCTGCGCAACCTGGGCGCAGGCAAACGTCGGGGCTATGGTGAATGTGAGATTCACCTGGCGGACCTCTCACAAGAGAACAGACTGCTTCAGCGGCTGGAACAGCGATTGAAGAATGAGCCAGTCGCGTCTGCAGGCGCCGCTCAGAGAGCAAACATTCAGCCACTGACGCTTCCGGCAGATCCAGGCCAGCACACCTATCGCCTTCAGGTGCTTGTACGCCTCGACGAACCGCTGCTCGTCGCCCGTCGCGCCGAGGCGGGCAACCAGTTCGAGACGCTTGAAACCATCCCTGGCGCTGTTCTGCGCGGTGCGCTGGCCTGGCGCATTGCCCAGCATCTGGGCGCCCAACTCGAAGATCACAGCAGCACAGCGTATCGGAACTTTGTCAACCTGTTCTTTCACGATACTGTGCGCTTTTCGATGCTCTTGTCTGTAGAAATACAGCGAGAGAAGTCTGGCTATCCAACCATTGTTGCCCCACGCGACCTTTTCACCTGCGAATTGTATCGCGGTTATGGGACGCAGAGCCAAGATCAAGGGCGGGCACAGAGCAAAGAAGGGCATGGCGTATGGAGTCTCCTCCAGGACAACGCGCCGCAGGAATGTCCAATCTGTGCCCAGCCTGATGCCGTCAGCGGAAGACAGGCCGCGTCGGTGAAGCTGGAGACGTTGAGTGGGTTTATCTCGTTAGTGAAGGACGCACCACGGTCGAAGCACAAGCCGAAGCAGACTGTAGAAATGCACATCCGCATCGATCCGAAGAGCGGCCGCGTGCGCACTGGCGACCTGTTCGGTTATGTGGCGCTGGAACCAGGTCAATATTTCCTGGGTGAGATCACGTGCAGCAATGAGCAAACCTGGAAGACGTTACAGACAATGGCCAATCTTCGTCCAAACGGCGATGTAAACGAGCTGACGCTCGGTAAGGCGGGTCAACGTGGCTACGGTGAGGTCAGTGCTGTCTTTCGACCACAGTCAACGCCGCACCTGCATTTCAGCAGTGTGCAGAAGCGGGTTTCAACAACAGAACGAATCACGCTGCTGCTGCTGAGCGATGCCATTGTGCCGGATCCGTGGGGCCGTTTCTGGCGTGGGTTCGATGCCGACTGGCTGAAGCAGGAACTGAAGTTGCCGAAAGGCGCCAATGTAGCCATTGATCGCAACCAGCATGGCGAGCTTTTGGCTTTCTCGACAACGCGGGCGGTGGATGCCTTCAATGCAAAGCTGGGGTTGCCACGAGCGCGCGACATCGCCATTGTGGCCGGCTCCAGTGTGCGCCTGACCTTCACCGGCATTGCGTTGCGAGACCTGTTGTCGCTGCTGGAGGCCGCAGAAGCGCAGGGTATTGGTCTGCGTCGTGATGAAGGGTTCGGTCGCGTGGCATTCAACCATCCGATCTATCAACAGCTTGACCGACAACTGCTTGATGTGCAAACCACCGCTGCCGAACTGGCGCCGCTTGCCTTGAGTAACGCGCATACCGCACACTTCTCTGCCCGCGTGTTGCAATTCTGGTTAGAATGGGCCAGGAAACTTGACGAAGAGTTCCAGACAGAACTGATAAGAGACGGACGCTTCGAGGCAGTTGCTCGCCTGCTCTTCACATCGCAGCAGACCTCGCTGGAAGCCATCAAGAGCGATCTGCAACGGATGGGACGGCAAGATACATTGCTTAGCGCGCCATTGTCGGGCCGCGATAAGCCAAACTTCTTCGAAACCGATGGAAAGCAGGGCCTGGAGATGATTCAGCGCATGCTCGATGCCCTGGCAACGTTGCTCAAGGAGAACGAGCTAGAGCAGGAAGCACAAGCGTGGTGTGTCGGGCTGCGATTGCTGGCTGATCGCATCGCCGGTCCCGCCCGTCAGAAAGCCATGGAACGGAGGTAGTCATGACATTTCGAGCAGTTACGGCCACTCTGAGGCTGCGCACGGCGCTGCACATTGGCACGGGTCAGGACAGCGAAACCACTGATGACCTGCTGCGCCGCGATGCACGTGGTCGCCTTCTCATCCCTGGCACGGCTATTGCCGGTGCACTGCGTAGCCTCGCTACCCGTCTGGCGCCACGTTTTAGGGGCGAGCAGCTTTGCCAGGCGCTGAAAGGCCCAATGACAAACCAAGCATGTCAGTGCCTTGTCTGCCGACTGTTTGGTGATGTGAACCCCAGCGAGGAGAACGAAGAAGCCAGCGCTGCCCGCGTTCTTGTGTACGACGCAGTTCTGGCGGATGTCCCCGGACTGCAGATCCGCGACGGCGTTGGGATAGACCGCGTTACCGGCGCGGCAGCGCGACGAGAGCGTATTAAGTTTGATTATGAGGTGTTGCCGGCGGGAACGATCTTCAAACTGCGTCTGGAGATTGACCCTCGACTGCCTGATGAAGAGAAGACATTGCCGCTCCTTGCATCTGTTCTTGCCGAGTGGGAACAGGGGCGTGGCGTGGTTGGCGGACGTGTCGGTAGAGGATTGGGCGCGTTTGATTTGACCGACGTGCAATGGATCGAACGCGATCTCAATCAGCCCAACGTGCTGATCGATTTCCTGCGCAATGGACCACCCTGGGACACAACGGACGGCGACCGCAACTGGCTTCGTAAACAGGTCGAGGATGCACGACAGCGTGTGACCACAAACCATCGAGACCTGTCAGCAGTTGCACGCTCCTGGGCGCTGGCTGAGTTCACTCTGGCTGCGACCGGACCCTTTCTCACCCATGACCTGATGCAGGCGGGACGCAGCGGCTTCGACCATGCGCCGCTGCTGGCAACCTATGACAGGGGGGCAAAACCGGTGCTGCCCGGCTCCGGCTTGCGCGGCGTGCTGCGCAGTCAGGCTGAGCGCATTGCTCGCACACTGGCGACGCTCAAGGCGTGGGATGACGGTCATGATAGCCAGACCAGGAAGGAGAAGTTTCTTACTACATGCCCTGCCTGCAATCCATTGACAACCAGAACCGATGATCCAGTGGCAAGTTGCAATAGCTTTATCAAGACACTTCCCCGCGCTGAGCGCACGACACTCGAGCATGAAGGCGCCGACGACAAACTGTGTCTTGCCTGCCAGCTTTTCGGCAGCCCCTGGAACGGAAGCCGATTGCGGGTTGAAGATGCACCCTTTGTCGGTGAGAAGGTCGAACTCAAAGCACTCGACTTCCTTGCTATTGACCGCTTCACCGGCGGTGGCCGCGATACCGCCAAGTTTGACGCTGTGGTGCTATGGAAGCCGAAATTCCGTGTGCGACTGTTTCTGGAAAACCCCGAACCCTGGGAGTTGGGCTGGCTGGCGCTGGTGCTGCGCGACCTGCACGATGGACTGACGACCGTGGGATTCGGCGCCGCGAAAGGTTTCGGGCGGTGCGTTATCGAGAGTCCCAGATTAACCTTCGGTATCCTGCACGACGACGACTTTCCTCTGCCCGATAGCAATACTCACAACCAGGCTGTCGTCGCCGGACGACGATTGTTACAATCCAAAAACGGTTTCAGCGGCATCTACCATACGTTAGTTTACGAACAGGCTACCAATGAATTGAAAACCCTGGCTGAGGGTTGGGTGAGAGCGTTCAACAATCTCGTTGACGAGCACCGGCATCGCTTTACGTTGCAACGCGACAGTTACTTCGAGCAGGTCAACGGTTCCTGGCTATCTGATCTGTATCCTGCGAGGGTCTCATGAGCGACAACAGCATAAACTTCGACCAACTGATTGAGAAAATGCAGAAGGCACAGGTGACCGACGCTGACCGACCTACAATTCTGGGTGGTCAATTCGCTGCCGACCGTTTGACGGACTTCCTGAAGACCTGGCAGAACCAATGGAGCCAGATGCCATTTCGCCTGTGGGAACACGTCAGCCACATTGAGTTCGCCGATGCGCCTGGTGAGCCAGAGTTTCTCCAACGCGCCGAGATCTTTGGCAAGGGCGGGCATCTCTCGCTGCGCCGTGACGCTGGACGCTGGTTGTGGCATTACGTGGGTGAGAAGATTAATGTGTCGGTGGATGATTTTGGCGCAAAGGACTTCTGGGCGGCTCATCCTGGCTGCACACTGCGGCGCTATGAGGAATCGGTGATTCTGTGGGGTGAACGCAAGGAGGGTCACAAACTCTGGTTTGATGACCGCGTCGCAGCCGCCCGACTGGACTATCCCGTCAATGCTCATGGTCGCGTCTACCTCCATTTCTGGCGCTACACCGAAAACGGGCAGACGGCGTTTGTCTGGTATCGCGAGTTGAGCAATCAACCGTTGCAGGAGCATTAAGATGGGCAAAGCAAAACCCAAACGCAAGATGGCGTCACACTCATCACAGAGAGGGTATCGCTTCCTCAACCCCTATAACTTTGTGCGCACGCTGGAAGTCCGTCACCTCCACGCCGCACCGTTGCTGGGCCGTTGTGCACCGCCGCCGCACGACCGTTATGTGGGATTGACGGGACGCATTCGCTGTTGTCTCACAGCGACGACACCGATCTTCGTTTCGGATAGCGAAGGGATTAAAGAGGATACAGTCAACAGCAAGGTTCATCGCCACTATCGCTTCTTCCGCGACCCCAACGGCAATGTCGCCATTCCTGGTACAAGCCTGCGCGGAGCAGTGCGCTCAATCTTCGAGGCGGTGACCAACTCGTGTTTTGCCCATTTCGCAGGTGAGAAACGATTGAGTTATCACCTGCCAGCAGGAGACGCCAGCAAGTTAATCCCCGCCCGCGTTCGCATAACTGAACAACAGGAGTGGGTGCTTGACTTGCTTCCAGGCACCAAGAAGAACCCTTTAGACGGTCTGGAACCTGATGATCGAATGTATGCAGCCTGGATCAAGCGATATGCCCCATTGCGTTCAAGCCCTACCGAACAAGCAAATCCTGGCTCTCCATACGCCCGACGAACGAAGGTTTCTTTGCCCCAGTCGAAAGGGCATGGAGATAAATGCTGGGCTCTTATCGAGGAGATGGAACATCCTCCTCGCAGGGTTCGAGGACGTGAACAAGGGTATTTCCTCTTTTGGAATGTGATTCAACTCGCCTCACAGAAAGATGACCTGCCATCTCCTAAAAAGGGACAAAAGATAGTAGAGGGCTATCTATGCTTGACTAATCAAAACATCGAAAACAAGCACGACGAGCGCTTTTTCTTTGCTGAGCATCAGGTAACGTCAATTCAGTTACCAGCGGATGTTCGTAAGCATTACGAAGAACTGATCGCCGACTACCAGGAGCGCCACAGCGACGCGGTGCGCAAGCGCCAGCATCCTGATCAACCCCAGGGTGGAGAACCTGCCTTCAGTCGCTTTATCCTGGAGCGCACTGGCCGCAACGAGGCAAAACTGCGGGATGGCGATCTGGTGTATGCGATGTTGGAAAGCGCTTCTGGAGGCTACCGCGTCAAATTTATCGTGCCGGTCTCTGTTCCGCGTGTAGGCTTTGAGCGCAAGATCGGTGATCTGCTGCATCCGTCTGATCTGGCAAAATGCGAAGACTACGACAGGCTCTGCCCCGCCTGCCGCACCTTCGGTTGGGTATGGGGCGATGATCTAGAGCAACAGCGCCCTGAGCTATCCAAACCCACTGCCTGCGCCGGCCGCGTGAGGTTCAGTCATGCCCGATTGACACACGATGCAGGCACGTTCGACGCCACACTGGCGATCCTGTCTACACCCAAGCCAACGACCTATCGCTTTTACCTGCGGCCTCGTAGTGGCAAACCTCAGGATGGATTGTGCGATCAGCAGGTAGGCTACGACAACCCCGCACAAATCTTGCGTGGTCGCAAAGTCTATCGGCATCACGGCAGCCGTCTCGATCCGCAGGAATACCAGAGTGTAAACGGGAACAAGAGTGACCAGAACCGAACTGTGCACGGCGTCCAAAAGGCAGGCAGCCGCTTTGAATTTACCGTAGAATTTGAGAACCTGGCGCCGGTGGAGTTAGGTGCGCTGCTGTGGAGTCTGCGCCTGGAGGGATGGCATCATCGTATCGGCTATGCCAAACCCCTGGGCTTCGGCTCTGCCCGGATCGAAGTTCTGTCGGTCAGCATCCTCAACCCTGAGGTGCGCTACGCCTCGTTGTCTGATACAGCCGATGGCTGGATTGATCGAACCGACCAGATAGATGTCTGGATCGATAATTTCAAACGGGCAATGGCAGCGCGCTACGGCGCCGCGTTTGATCAACTGGCAAACATCCGCGACCTGAAAGCGCTGCTGGCTGATACGCCGCCCCTGCCTGTCCACTACCCACGTCCAACACGACAACCACAGGCACAAGGAAAGCAGTACGAGTGGTTCGTCGGCAACAAGCGCGGCGGTCAGAGTCCAGCACCAAGGCTTGCCCTGTCTCTTGCCGACGACGATCAGACAGGTCTACCGTTGATTGACAAAGATGGCAACGTCGTGGAGTAAAGCAATGGCGAAGCACAAAGGCAAACCCAACAACCAGAATCGTCAGCGCCAGAAAGAAGCGGCTCAGAAATTCAGACTTCCAGAGGTGGCGAAATCCGGACACACCAGAGAACATCAACGCCAGGAGGCAGTGTCCAAACAGGCTCAGGCCGTCAAAGCACAGAAAACGCTAAAGATTCCCTGGCCCGCGCCCCGGCAACCGACTGAGACAAGAGAGAACTATCGCTTTCTCAACCCGTACAACTTCGTGCGTTACTTGCCCGAACCAGCTATCCCCCCTGGCGATGTCGATGCTCAGTTGCTCGGTCGCTGTGCACCACCGCCCCATGATCGCTATATTGGCTTAACGGGGCGCATCGTTTGCACACTGGAGGCGGTGACACCGCTGTTTATCTCTGATAGTCACGATATCAACGTGACTACCACTCTCCGTGATGGCAGAGAAGTCCAGTACAAAAGCTACCGCTTCTTCCAGTACGAGGGCAGAGACGCTATCCCGGCCGCCAGTCTGCGCGGGATGATCCGCTCCACGTTTGAGGCTGTTACCAACTCACCCTTCGGCGTCTTCAACGGTGACGAACGTCTGGAGTATCGCATCGACCCGGCCGAGGCGCGTCGCTTCAGGCCAGGTATTGTGGAGAGTCTGCCAAATGGTGATCAGCCGGGCGTCATTCTGCTCTGTGAAGAGGCGAAAATCGGTGCGTATTATGAAGACAGAAAACTCAATGTTCTCAAAGGAAACTGGCGGTGCGGTGAGGAGGCGTATGCGATCATTACAAAGAACAATACAGCAAAGGTCAAAGCGCTTGCCCGTCGACCCGAAGATTTGCCTGCTGATGGAGAAATATATCACGGCTGGGTTAAAGTCACCGGTCAGACCATTGAAACGAAGCGCAATGAAAGTTTCTTTTACTTCAAACACGGCGACCGCACGAAAGCGCAGAGAGTTTACTTCGACGTTGAACGGGAAGCCGACTTCAATGCTGTGCTTCACGCCCAACTGTACGAACGCAGAGAGAATTTCCACAGTCAGGTGCAGAGCGAAAGACTGGAACCGAACAATCTGGTCTACGTCGAGCTTGAGCCAGAGGATGCCGGTCGCGTGCGCAATATCGCGCTGGCACGGGTAGCACGGCTGCGCTACCGTAACGCTATCGGCAATTTGCTGCCCGATCACCTGAAGCCTGGTGAGGACTATGAACACCTGGATATTGCCTCGCGCGTCTTTGGCTGGGTCAAGGCTACACCAACCGAAGACTACAAGGTGCGCATTGCTTACGCCGGGCGAGTGCGCTTCAGCCACGCTGTGCTGACAGAGGACGGAGATAAGGGCGTCTATGATGGTGAGATGCCGCTGGCAATCCTGGGATCGCCCAAGCCAACGACAACCCTCTTCTACCTGCGCAAGCGCGAAGGTGAATGGAGTGAAGCGGAACGTAAGCAACCCGGCGCTGCCACCACAATCGGCTATGATGGTCCCAACATACTGCGTGGGCGCAAGTTCTACCGCCACCACGGAAAAGCCCTCAACCGTCTGGAATATGAGCGTGCTGGACGTCGCCAAGATCACCAAAACCGCACGGTACGCGGAGTGCGGGCGCCGGGAAACGTCTTCGAGTTCACCATTGACTTCCACAACCTGGCGCCGGTGGAGCTGGGAGCACTGCTATGGACACTCAATCTGAGCGACAACGAACAATGTTTCTTCCGGTTAGGATACGCCAAACCGTTGGGATTTGGCAGCGTCAGGCTTTCCGTGGTTCAGGTTGAACTGCTCGATCCAGGTACTCGCTACCGATCATTGCAAACATCTGGCTGGCGTACTGCTACATTCTCAGAGCGTAGTCGGTGGCTGGAGCGTTTCGCAACGGCAATGCGACGTTGCTACGGGAAACCACTCTATGAATTGCCCAATATCGTCGACCTGATCAAACTGCTCAGGGGTCCTGAAAAGGGTCAACCGCAGCATATCCACTATCCGCGTACCAATCTGCAACCTGATCCAGACGGAAAGAACTTTGAGTGGTTTGTGGCGAACAAAGCCAAATCGACCAAAGTGGATCAGGCCGGACCAAACTTAACGCTGGAAATGCCGGATGTGGAAAAAGGACTGGTATTGCTGGAAAAGGACAGACAGGCATAATAGAGCTGTGGCCTGTTTGCGTGTGGTTAAGATATCCAGCTAAAGGGGGGCTATTACGGTAACTTCGAAGCACGCGATCAGTCGGTGACTCCAAATCAAACACCGGTTATCGATCTGACACACTTCGTAGATCTGCTTGACTGGACAGTGGGCGCTGACCACTTCGTGCGCTTTGAAGATGCAAGCGAATGAGCACGGTTGTTAAGGTTTTTTGGCAATCCCCTGCATGCTATCTCTCGTTCCAGCCATCAGGACGCCCAAACTCCCCCTTCTCCCCTTGTGGGAGAAGGGGGCAGGGGGGATGAGGGGGCAAAGGGCAGGTTCTCCCCTTGTGGGAGAAGGGGGCAGGGGGATGAGGAGCAACAGCGCGTCAGAACACACCAGGGGGAGCAGCACGAGCATCACCCCCGCACCTACTCCTCCTCTTCCTCCTCGCGCTCCGCCAGACGCCGGTCGAGCGCCAGCAAGCCAGGACCATCGTCGCCGATGAGTTTCAGGTGCTGGATGATCTCCTGGGCGCTCTTCTCCTCTTCGACCTGCTCATCGATGAACCACTGAAGCATGCTGAGGGTGGGGTAATCATTCTCCTGCGCAGCGAGGGCGTAGATGGCATGAATGGCGGCAGTGACCCGCTGCTCGTGCGCCAGCGCGTGCTCGAACACGTCGAGCGGCGATGCGAACTCGTTCTGCGGCTCGTCGATAGCGCCGAGGGTCACGCGCCCGCCACGGTCGTTCACGTAGTCGAAGAAGCGAAGGGCATGTTCACGCTCCTCCTCGCTCTGCAACCGAAACCAGTGGGCAAACCCGGTCAGTGACAGCGACTCGAAGTAAGCCGCCATTGCCATGTAGGCGTGGGATGCGGAAAACTCGTAGGTGATTTGCTTGTTAATCGCCTGCTGAATGCTCTCGCTGAGCATATGGATACTCCTTTCCGCTACGGCATGGTAGCATTATATCAGGTTCCGACTGGAACATGGGTAGGCGGCAGGTTGGGGGCGACAGACGGTGCGCAGGTCGCTCCTGGCGGACGCTGCGGTTTGAACAAGGCTGACACCCTTGCATCCGCTGCTTGACGATCTGTGATATACTGAAAATATGACGCACCGCGTTACACCTGCGACTCGTGCGCAGGAGGAGCATACAGGAGGCATACATATGCTCGATACAACCCGCGATGTCGTGCGCAAGAGCCTGCTGGCGATGCTGGGCGCCATCACGCTGGCGGATGATGAACTGGAGCAACTCCTTGATCGCCTGGCAGCGCGTGGCGAACAGGTTGCGCGCGACCGCTTCAGTCATATCGAAGCGTTGCGCAACCGGTTGACCGGGAGCGAAGGAGCGGCTCGTGAAGGGCTGTACGAAGGCGCGCTGCTCCGGCAGACGCTTCGGGAAGAGATTGAACGGCAGGGGCGTTTGCTCGCCGCAGCGCTCGATCTGCCGACCCGTGATTCGATCAATCTTCTGCGTGAGCAGATTGAACAGATCAGTCTGGCTATCGACCAGATCGTCACACAGCACACGCCGGTTATCGCCCCGATAGACAATGGACAGACGCCTGCTCCAACGCCCGCTGCCGCTGTCCCCCAACCCGATGCGGTCGAAGCGCCCGCCGCCGCTGTCCCCCAACCCGATGCGGTCGAAGCGCCCGCCGCCGCTGTCCCCCAACCCGATGCGGTCGAAGCGCCCGCCGCCGCTGTCCCCCAACCCGATGCGGTCGAAGCGCCCGCCGCCGCTGTCCCCCAACCCGATGCGGTCGAAGCGCCCGCCGCCGCTGTCCCCCAACCCGATGCGGTCGAAGCGCCCGCCGCCGCAACCGCTGTCACTCAACCGGAGGTGAGTGAGCCGTCTGCATCCACGATGACTGCCCCGGTTGCCGGGTACGACGCGCTCAATGCAAAACAGGCAGCTGCAATTGTCGCCGAACTTGAGGAAGCCGATCTACTCGCACTTTATCAGTATGAACAGGCGCATCGCAACCGCATCACCGTGCTGCGCGCTATCGAAGCGGCGCTTGCCCGCCATCGCGGTGAGTCGTAACTGCCTGCCCCTACTCGCAGGGCGCTCTTCCTGTTGTCCGTCTCCAGAGATCACCGCAGTATCAAGCCCCCAAACCTGGGGGCTTGATGTTGCCTTCCCCAGGCTTACCAACGTGTCATCACCGGATGACAGGATTGCTATCCTCGCATCTTGCGCGATACCGCGCCTTCCGCTATAGTAGCGCAAGGAGAAACCATTGAGCAGACTCTGGTCCTATGCGCGCGCTGATCACCGGCATCAATGGATTCGTTGGCGGGCACCTGGCTGAGCATCTCCTCTCCAGTGGCTTGTGGGAGGTCGCTGGCATTGCGCGGCAGCCAGCGCTCGCCCTGGAAACCCTCACCGGACGGGTGACCTATGTCGCCGCCGATCTCAGCGACCGCGAACAAACCCTGAGAGCGCTTGCCAGTATCCGACCCGACGTCATCTTCCACCTCGCCGGTCAATCGAACGTCCCGCACGCATTCGCCGACCCGCACACCACGGTTCAGATGAATATCGGCGCACAGCTCAACCTGTTTCTCAGTGTGCTGCAACTGCGGATCGACCCGCTGATCATCGTTGCCAGCAGCAACGAGATCTATGGGTTGGTGCGCCCTGAAGACCTGCCGGTCAACGAACAAACGCCGCTGCGCCCGGTTAACCCATATGCCGTGAGTAAAGCGGCGCAAGACCTGTTTGCCTACCAGTACCATATCAGTCACCGGATGCGCACCGTCCGCCTCCGACCGTTCAACCATATTGGTCCGCGTCAGACGGAAGCGTTCGTTGTACCGGCGTTCGCCGCGCAGATCGCGAGGATCGAAGCCGGACTGCAACCACCGGTGCTGCGCGTCGGCAATCTGGCGGCGGAACGTGATTTCAGCGATGTGCGCGATATTGTCCGCGCCTATGAACTCGCTGCACTGCACGGCGAAGTCGGCGCGGCGTACAACGTCGGCAGCGGGCAGGCAGTCGGCGTGCAGCGCATTCTGGACATTCTGCTGACCTTCAGCACGCACGATATTCAGATCGAACCGGATCCATCCCGGATGCGCCCCTCCGATGTGCCGCGCGTGGTGTGCGACGCATCGCGATTCCACGCCGATACCGGATGGACGCCGCGCATTCCGCTGGAACAGACCCTGTTCGACACGCTTGAGTACTGGCGTTTCCGGGTACAGGAGCAGTTATGAAGGCAGTCATTCTGGTTGGCGGGCTTGGCACCCGTTTGCGACCGCTCACGTGCAACACACCCAAGCCGATGATCCCGGTGGTCAATCAACCGTTCATCGTCCACGTCCTGGAAAATCTGCGCAATCAGGGGATTGAAGAGGTCATCCTGTGCGTGCAGTACCTCGCCGGGCGGTTCCGTGAGGCGCTTGGCGATGGTTCGGCGCTTGGTCTGAGGATCCACGTGATCGAAGAACCGGAGCCGCTGGGGACTGCTGGCGCAGTGAAGAATATCGAACACATGCTCGATGGATCGACCTTCGTCTTCAACGGCGATGTGCTGACCGACCTCGACCTGCAGGCGATGATGGCGTTCCACCGCGAGCGCGGCAGCAAGTTGACCATTGCGCTGACACCGGTCGAAGACCCGACGGCGTATGGTCTGGTCGAAATGGACGAAACGGGACACATCCGCCGGTTTACCGAAAAACCGCGCGTCGATGAAGTGACCTCGAACCTGATCAACGCTGGCACCTACATCATCGAGCCGGAACTGTTCCGCTATGTGCCACCCAAACAACACTACATGTTCGAGCGCGGGTTGTTCCCTGTCGTCCTCCAGACCCGCGATCCCATGTACGGCTACCCGTCGTCCGCCTACTGGACCGACATCGGCACACCGTCGGCATATCTGGAGGTGCACCACGACATCCTGGTCGGCAAGGTGCGTTACCGCTTTCACGGCAAAGAGATCGGCAACCGGGTATGGCTGGTCGGCGATGCCGACATTCACCCGCGCGCCCAGATCATCGGTCCTGTCGTCATCGGTCCGGGAGTGAAGATCAGCGCTGGCGCGCAGATCATCGGACCGACCGTTATCGGTGCAGGATGCATCATCGGCGCGAATGCGCGGATCGAGGGTGCCGTCCTGTGGGAAGAAAACCAGATCGAAGAAGGGGTCGCGTTGCGGTCGTGCGTTGTTGGCAGTCGCAATCAGATCGGCGCGCGCACCCACATCAGCGACGGCGCAGTCGTCAGTGATGCGTGCACTATCGAAGCCGACAATCGCCTGGAGCGCGGCATCCGCGTCTGGCCCGAAACCCATCTGAAAGAGCGCTCGATCTCCTTCTGAAAAGGCATGGCGGGAGCCATGCTATAATGACACGGCGCGCTCCGAACGCCGGAGCGCACCGGTACAGATGCGGAAGGAGCACGACGATGGCACGTGTCGCAATCAACGGCTTCGGTCGGATCGGCCGCCAGAGCTTCAAAGCAATGCTCGAGCACTACCCGGACGACCTGGAGATCGTGGCAATAAACGACCTGACCGATAATGAAACACTGGCGCATCTGTTGCGCCACGACTCGACGTATGGCGCGTTCGATGGCGATGTCAGCGTAACCAGCGACCGGATCAGCGTAACGTTCTACAGCGAAGAAGGGGATGAACGTCAGATCGACATTGTGGCGCTGGAGGAGCGTGACCCGGCGAAACTGCCGTGGCGCGACCTGGGCATCGACATTGTGATCGAGTCGACCGGGCGCTTCACCGAGGCGGAGAAGGCGCGTGCGCACCTCCAGGCGGGCGCGCGCAAGGTTATCATCACGGCGCCTGCTAAGGGCGAGGACATTACCATCTGCCTGGGCGTCAACGAAGATCGCTACGATAACGCTGTCCACCATATCATCTCCAACGCCTCCTGCACCACCAACTGTCTGGCGCCGGTGGCAAAGGTGCTCAACGACAATTTCGGCATCCGTCGCGGGATGATGACAACGGTTCATTCCTATACCATGGATCAGAACCTGCAGGACAATGTGCACAAAGACCTGCGACGTGCGCGGGCGGCTGCAATGAACATCGTACCGACAACTACCGGTGCAGCGCGGGCGGTGGCGCTCGTGATTCCCGAACTCAAAGGCAAGTTCGATGGGTTTGCCGTGCGCGTGCCGACGCCAACCGTCTCAATGATCGACTTCGTGGTCGAACTGGAGCGCACCGTCTCGGTCGATGAAGTGAACGAAACGTTCCGCGAAGCGGCGCAGAGTAAGGAACTGGAAGGCATTCTGGAAGTGACCGACGAGGAACTGGTATCGAGCGACTTTATCGGCTCCACTGCGTCGGCGATTGTCGATCTGCCGCTCACAATGGCGCTGGGGGGCAATCTGATCAAGGTCATTGCCTGGTACGATAATGAGTGGGGGTACGCAACCCGTGTCGCCGACCTGACAGCGTTCATCGCCGATGAAATGGAGGTGTAGCGGCATTCCCGCAGAAAAGGGAGAGACATTGCACGGCAACGTCTCTCCCCCGACCCCTACGAAGACGCTGGCATCCCCGCCAGGCGACGCAGCTCACGATTACGGCTCAGGCGCCCCAGAATATTCCGCTTGACGTTATACACTTCTGCAACGCTGCCGAACAGATCACGGCGCATCTTGTAGATTTCCCCCGGTTTGCGCCCCATAATGAACGAGTGGTAGAGCACGAACCGCTCGGCGTCGCACATCAGCAGCGCGTCGATTGAGCGCCAGAACTCCTCGCGCGTTACCCGGTTGATCGCCTCCTCGTCCGGCGCATCGAGCATCTGATCTCGGGCGCGTGCACGCTCGTCCGGCACGATCTCTGCCCAGGACTGTGCGCGTGCGCAGTCGATCACCACGCACGTGGCGCAGAGGTGCAGATAATGCAGCAACGATCCAAGCGTCGGAAATGCAGCAAAACGCTCTGGCGTGATCGCCTGCCAGAAACGGGCGAATACCGAACCAACGAAGTATTCGCTGCTCTCGCCAGTGCTGCTGAATGCACTGCTCCGCCGCACCCAACTCTCGACCAGCGCGCGGTACTGGTGAAACAGGTACTCCCACGCCGCGTCGCACCGTTCTACCAGCGCCCGCCGGAACAGTTCGTAGGCAAAGCGTGTGTCGTGCGGTTGACCTCGAAAAAAGCGTTCACTCTCGATTCGACAGTGCCGCTGGAGTGTCGCAAGATCCATGCCGACAATCGTCTGCGCGTCGATGTTCGCATGCTCATACGTGGCAGACTGTCTGCGGATGCTGCGTACCGGCGCATCCGGCAGCGGACGAGGAATGTCCGTATGGCTCTGCTGCATTCATGCCTCCTCGTAGATCGCTGGCTTCCGTAGACTATTCTAGGCGGTAGCCCGCCCGGCGAGAATGACTCCTGGATGAGAACCGGATGACAGGCTTACGATTCACAGTGGTAATACCCGAATAGAATAAAGAAATCCTTAACCGAGGTGTAATGCGTTTTAACTTTTTCGACGGACGACAGCACCCAGACACAGTTTCACCTTTGCTGAAATCAGTCGGCGAAAATACCTCGTGCGGCATTGAGGAGCGCCACCAGTTCAGCCAGCGTGAGCGCCGGACCGATATTCTCGGTCGAGTCACTCCAGCATCCCCAGTACCCCTCACGATCGACCCGCCAGAACGCACGCCCCAGGTAGTGACCGGTGCGCGGATCATGGACAGGAACGCTATCGCGGATGGAAGAAAGCGGAGCACGCGGCGGTCCCCAGACCACCAGCGTGTCGGGACGAGCCTGACGTGGATGACGTTCGGGACGAATAAGACCGGTAAGGTGCGGGTACCAGAATTCGCGTGGTCGCGCAATCAGCGGCAGCGGACGCTCCAGCGCGTCAAAGAAAGACAGCGGCTGTTCGACGTTCAGTCGACCAATCGACAGGGCGCCAAAATCCGGATCGATACTGACGCGCGCATAGATCGTGAAGGCGCGCAGTGGTTGAGCAGCGCGCAGGATGTCGGCGATCATCGACCGGTGGGACTCGGCCATGCGCCACATCAGCGCGTGAGCGGTTGGGGCGTAGATCAGCGCTTCCATAGTCTGTTGACGCCTGTCTGCTCCGATATCCTTCGCGGAAGAATGCGTACCGATCCGAGGCTGGTCAACGTTGTGTGCAGCAGCGCGCCCCTCTCTGTATCATACAGTCTGTCGGCGCGAAATGCAGTAGGAGAAGAGTCCTTCTTTTTTGTGGAACTTCGAGACGACAACAAAAAAACCGCACGAGTCGCATTGACTCGTGCGGTCTTCTACCGGTTCTGTAAGGCTACGATTGGTCGTCGGTCTGATCGGTCGATGCCTGCGGCTTCTGCGATGATGGTGGTTGGTTGGCGGCAGGCACATTGATCGCGTCTGAGGGACGGCGGGCACCGGGGAGACGGCGGCTGACGCTGACCGGCTCCGGAAGCGGGCGGCTTGTGACAAAGCCGAACTGCTGACGCTGCACGGTGCGCGGATCAGTGAATGGATGCTCGGCTTCAACACGCGCCAGGATCTCATTCACGTCGATGTCGGTCAGTTCGTTACGCAGGATCAGCGCCTCGGCAATCGCAATCACTGCTTCCTTATTATTTTCGAGCAGTGACTTCACCTGCCGGTACTGCTCGTTCAGAATAGCCTCGACGCGCACTTTGATGTCGGGGCTTGCCAGCCCTTGCATACCGAACGTCAGATGCGAATACAGACTGTTGTCCATTCCATACGCGCCGACCATGAAGGTTGCCAGACCGGTGGCGCTCTGCAGGTCGCTCGTTACGCCGCTCATCTGGATATTGAGGAAAATTTCCTCAGCAGCGCGACTGGCGAGCGAGATTTTGATCCGGTCGAGGAGTTCGTCCTTTGTGCGCGTATGGATCTCCTCTTCCGGTTTCCAGGCGGCGAAGCCAAGCGCCGAACCGTGGCGCACGATTGTCACCTTCGTCAGGCGCTCCTTGCGCAGCAGTTTGACCGCAGCGTAGGCATGACCCGCTTCGTGGTACGCAAGGCGGCGGCGCTCTTCATACGACATGTTGCGGATCGGCTGGCGCAGACCCCACTCGTGCGTCTCACGGGCGCGGGTGAAATCCCAGTAGTTGATCGATGATCGACCATCGAAATGAGCGTGAATGACCGCTTCGTTGATCACAAACTTGATCGCCACCGGGGAGTAACCAATCGTATCGGAGACCATGCGATCAATCGGCATTGGCTCGTGCTTCACCTTTGCCAGGTAGTACTCGATAATCTCTCGACGCCCATCGGCATCAGGCAGATCGACCACGATCTTGCGGTCGAAGCGTCCTGGTCGCAACAACGCCGCATCGAGCGTTTCCGCCAGGTTGGTCGCCGCCATAGTGAGCACTGGCGGCATTTCCGCCTTCTTGCGGCGCAGACCGAAGAAGCGCAGGATTTTACCGGTCAGCGACTGCTCGTGCGGCGGCGGGTCCATCTGGATAAGCAGTTCATTGAGCAGACCACTCCCCGCACCCATCCCCATGCCCATCCCCATCACCACATTGGCGCGACCGCCATGGTTCGGATCGGGAGACATGCCCATCGCACCCTGACCGGCAAGGTTCGGGCTGCGCGCCATGCCAATTGCATCGATTTCGTCGATGAACAGGATGCAGGCGCCATACTCACGCGCCAGTTTGCGCGCCTTGCGGTAGAGCAACATGACCTTCATGTTGCCCATGCCCATCCAGGCGGATGTTAGCGACGGGGCGCTCAGATACCCAAACGGCACACCCGCCTCGGTCGCCACTGCCTGCGCCATATAACTTTTGCCGGTTCCGGGCGGACCGATCAGGAGCACGCCACGGGTCACTTCGCCACCCATCTCTTTGAACTCTTTAGCGCCCTTGAGCAGCGTCACAATCCGGCGCGCCGCTTCCAGCACCTCCGGGTTGCCTTTATAGTCTTTGAAGCCGATGCCCGTCTCACCCGGTTTGAGCCAGTAGATGCGGGTGCGGCCCATAAAGTAGAACATCAGGAAGAACTGGAACCCGATGAAGAAGAACAGATAGGCGCCGATCAGCAGCACCTGAATGATTGCGGCGCCCATATCATTCGTCATAACGAACTCAACGGCGCGCGGCGCCAGATTGATCACCAGCCAGACGGCGGCGACGGCGATCAGGATGCGCCAGATGAAGCGGCGCACCTTCCAGGGCCAGCGGTGGAACGCCTGATCGATTTTCTGGTCCAGTTCGCGATCGAGTTCGTCGCGATAGTGTGGATCGACACTGGGACGATACGGTTCAAGTGCCATGCTCAACTCCCATCTCAGGCGCGTGTGCGCCGCTCACTGTTACGCTTCTCCAACATCCATCCATCAGTTGTTCTGTGAAAGCCGATCAAGGGGCGAGATGATATTGATAATCTTGCCGTCTGGATTGGCGGTGATAATGAGCGGAACTTTGGCTCGCTGACTCTGGAGCGACACCTGGACGGCGTAGAAGTACATCGAACCACCGTCATCGAGCGGAATGCCGCCGATATAGTCGTAGCGATTGTACACCAGCCCCATATTCTTCTCGATATTCGCCTGCGATTGCAGCGTCGCTTTCGATGCGCCCGCATTGAGACGCGCCGTCTGATACTCGGTGCTGAATGAATCCCACATCAGGTCGGCGTTGAATGTCTTGCGCCCCTGAAGGTAGTTGAGCACCGCTGGCGCAGGCGGGATCGACTCGGCGCGGGTGAAACCGGGATCGCCCGGTTTCGGTCCCCACAGTTGCCAGCTCATCCAGCCGATGACACTCAACAGCACGAATGCAACAACAAGGGTCAGGGCATACGGTCGCAGCGAACGCCCAAGGAGAACCATCCCGTACAGGACGCGCCGCAGCAGCAGACGCATCAATCGCGCGAAGCGCCCGGCCGGGCCCACCCGCGGCGGTTGGGCATAGTATGGGTACGGCGATTGCACGGGATATGACGGCGGCGCAGGCGTTTGCTGAGCCGGAGGTTGCGACATATGACGCGGGTCCTGCATAGGTGTCACCACATTTCCCTGAAACTGGCGCCCATATTCGGCGGTTAGCGCCAGGTTTCGTCGATATAAACACTCACCAGGAGAATTTGGCGCATGCGTGAAGGAATTGTATCAGGATTGGTTAAAGTATACTTGAACAAAGACATGTGATCAAGCCATCTGTATGAAGATACGATGAGAGAGATACACCGGATGTGGCAGCGATGGGACGCCGGATTGCGCTGGCTCGACAAAGTGGCGCTGCTGGTGATCATCGGGTATGCGGCGCTCGCAGTGAGCGCTCAAACGGGGTTGAACGTCGCCGGGCAGGGTCTCGACCCGGTGTGGGCAGCGGCGCAGCAGCGACGCACGCTGCGGGTGGCGGTCGATCTCGGTTTCTACCCGTTCACCTGGATGGAGGATGGGCAGCCAGCAGGGTACGACATCGACCTGGCACGCGCAATTGCGACACGTCTGGGCATGCAGGTCGAATTCGTGCCGGTTGGACTGGACTCAATCTATGATGATCTGGCGGCACGACGTGCTGATGTTGCGATCTCCGCACTCCCCTACGCGCCGGAACTCGGCTGGCGCGCGCGCTTCTCGCAGTTCTACTTCGACGCCGGGCAGATGCTGGTTGTCAGGAGTGATACGCCAATCGCCACAGAAGCCGACCTCGCCGGGCGCGTGGTTGGTGTGGCGCTCGGTTCCGACGCCGACACCTGGGCGCGACGACGCCTGATGGAAGGGGCGTCGTTTGTTCTGCGCGCCGACTACGATACGCCGGACGAGGCGCTGGCAGCGTTACGGCGCGGCGACGTGGACGCCGTTGCGGTCGATCATGCTGCGGCGCTGATCGCTCTGGCGCACGCGCCAGAGTTGCGCATCGCACAGGCACTGACGTTCGAGCCGTATGTCATCGCAATTGCGCCGGAGGCGTACCGACTTCACGAGGCGGTCAATCAGGCGCTGGATGATCTGCGCGCTGAGGGATTCTTTGATGCGTTGCGGGAAAAGTGGTTCAGGTAGAGAGGGTTTTTGGCGTCTCACGCCTCGCCCCACGCGCCTCGTCCCCTCGCGCCACCTGCCCGGCGCCCCAGGAGAGACGTTGCAGTGCAACGTCTCTACAGCAACCCACGCGCCTCGTGCCTCTCTCGCCCAAGACCCTTGAGGTCGGGCGGGATCCCCGGTGCGGGCGCACACGCAGGTGCGCCCCTACACGTTGCCATCCCACGTTCAACGTGCAACCTTCAACTCCTCGCGCCCTCTCGCCTCACGCCTCATCCCCTTGCGCCTCGCTCATATCCCGGCGGCATATCGGATCGCGCTGCGAAAGATGACCAACCCATCCCCCTCCTGCCGCAGCGGTTCGCGCGTCCAGCGCGGGTGTTGATAGGGGAACACAGCATTTTCGGGGTGAGGCATCAACCCAAGCACATTTCCGCCAGGGTTGCAGATCCCGGCAATATTGTCCTCCGAGCCGTTCGGGTTCTCCGGGTACGACGGCGGACTGCCATTGGCGGCGACGTAGCGCAGCGCGACCAGTCCGGCGGCGCGCAGTGCCGCGAGCGCGGCAGCGTTCCGGGTCACAAAACGTCCTTCGCCATGAGCAACGGGTACTTCGATTGGGCGATCAATGCTGCGTGTAAAAACGCACACGCTGCCAGGGTCAGCAGCCAGGCGCACCCAGCGGCACTCAAAGCGACCGGACGCATTATCGGTGAGGGTGACCGACTGTGCAGGTGACGGGGTGGATGCTTCCGTCAGAGGCGTGCCAGGCAGAATGCCAGCCTTCACCAGCGCCTGGAAGCCGTTGCAGATGCCGATGACCGGGCGACCGTCGGCGATAAAGCGTGTGATCTGATCGCCCAGACAGTGGATGAGATCGACCGCGAGCAATTTCCCTGCGCCGAGATGGTCGCCATACGAAAAGCCGCCGGGAACGACCAGCATCGCATAGTCCATCAGGCGTCGATCACCGCTGATAAGCCGGTTGATATGCACCACCTCCGGGCGCCCGCCCGCAAGTTCGATGGCGGTAGCGGCGTCGCTGTCGCGGTTGATACCCGCAGCGCGCAGAATAAGAACGCGCGGCGTTTTCTTCATAGGTTATCCCCAACGAAATTCAATCTCCACCTCGCCAATCTTGATCCGGTCGCCGGAGCGCAGATGATGCTTCTGGTGAGGAGGGAGCGGTGATCCATTGACCAGCGTACCATTTGTTGATCCGAGGTCAACCAGCGTATAGTGATCGCCGTTCCGGTCGATCATTGCGTGGTGGCGCGACGCAATGCCCCGGTCGTGCTCCGCCAGGTCGAGTTCGGGGTAGTGATGCTGGCGCGGGTCACGGCGACCGATGCGGAGCGGCGTGCGTTCGATCTTCTGCTCGAAGGTGCTGCGCGGTGACACAACGATCAGGCGCGGCACGGTCAGCGCAGCGCTGAGCGGCGCACCGCATCCGGCGCAGAAGCGTGCGTTCGGTTTGTTGATCCGCCCACAACGCGCGCATGCCGCCCCCGACGCTGGAACATCGGTCGGAGGTGCAGGAGGTGCAACCGGCGCTACAGGGGCGGATGGCGCCTGAAGGATGATTTCCGGCGACGGGATTGACACGACGGGCGGAATGATCGGCGGGGGCGGCGTGGCACGAGCGACCGGATCGACATAGGGCGCATCCAGGCAACGGTGGAGCGCCTGCTCGAACTCGAGCGCACTGCTGAACCGTCTGGACGGTTCCAGGTTCATTGCTTTGATGATCACCTCCTCGGTACGGGCATCGACCGAGGGGTTGAGTTTGCGAATGCTTCCTTTTGCCGGCGTCTGCAACGGGATTGGCGGCAGGTTGGTCAGCAGATGGAGCAGTGTTGCGCCCAACGCATAGACATCGGACCGCGCATCGGTTTGCCCTTTGCCATACTGCTCCGGCGGCGCATAACCCGCCGATCCCATCGCAATCGTGTCTTTCGCCTTGCGCGCCTTGTACGTCCGTGCAACGCCGAAATCGATCAGTTTCAGCACTCCTTCCGGCGTCAGCATCACATTCGACGGCTTCAGATCGCGATAGATGATCGGCGGGGTGCGCGTATGAAGGTAGTGCAGAATGCGTGCAATCTGAATGCCATACCCGATCACCTGCTGCTCTAGCAGCGGGGCATTGGCGTCGCGGATGCGATGCTCCAGCGTCTGACCCGGCACGAACTCCATGATCATCACCGGGCGACCCTGGTACTCAAACAGATCGGCGACGACCGGCAGACCTGGATGGCTGAGCTTGCCGAGCAGTTCGGCTTCCTGCAAAAAGAGACGCCGGTTTTCTTCCAGTTCGCCTGGCGGCACATCTTCCGCCGGGCGCATCTCCTTCAACGCCCAGATTGTCGAGTCGGCAACCCGAAGCGCACGATAGACCGCACCCATCCCGCCGCGACCTATCAGTGAGATAATACGATATTCGGCGTGTGTGCCGTGGATGGTTGTTTCCGGAGCCAGCAGATCAGACATACGGCGCCGAGCGTGCACTCCGTGCAGCGGAATCGCATTTCGCCGCAAATTGTACCACAGGATGCGCATCGATGGCGCTGTGCTATACTTGATGCACGTGATACGGTTGTTTTCGCGGAGTCATTGTCTCCGCACAAAGCGATCACGTGTCGGAACGATGCTGCCGATACCGGCGTCAGAGCAACAGTTGCACGATGCGCTTCGTCCATTATGAATGAATGCCGGGCATGTTGCGCATTCGAAAGAGAAAACGACGACCTCACGCAAAACCAGGGTCTGATGCAGAACGTTGCAGAAGGAGTATTCGTATGGCAGGCGAGGTCACAATTCGCGCGTCGCTGGCGCGCCCATACATGGCAGCAGCGGCGACGCCGCAGGTTGCCTATATGCTGATCGAAATCACGCCTGGTCAGGTGATGACGCAGGTGCGTGCACCGGTCAATGTCTGTTTCGTGATTGACCGGAGCGGCTCGATGAAGGGCGAGAAGATCGACCGGGTGCGACGGGCGACGATCCGCGCCATTGAGATGCTCGATGCGCAGGATGTCGTCTCGGTGGTCATCTTCGATCATCGAACCGAGGTGCTGATCCCTGCCACGCCGGTGACCAGACCTGCCGAACTGATCGACCGTATCAATCGTGTGCGCGACAGTGGCGGCACCCGGATCGCACCGGCCATCGAAGCGGGATTGCGCGAGATCGAGAAGGGACCGCCACAGATGGTGCGGCGGCTCATTTTGCTCACCGACGGTCAGACCGAGAACGAGTCCGACTGCCTGCGCCGTGCTACGGATGCCGGGCAACGCAATGTGCCGATCACGGCACTCGGTGTGGGCAAGGATTGGAACGAAGACCTGCTGATCGAAATGGCGAACCGTTCAGGCGGAACTGCCGATTACATTGATCGTCCGGAAAAGATCGTCGAGTACTTCCAGAGCACCATCCAGCGCGCCCAGGCGACTGCGGTGCAGAATGCAAACCTGACGCTGCGACTGGTGCAGGGAGTGCTGCCACGCGCAGTATGGCAGGTCTACCCGCTGATCAACAATCTCGGCTACCGCCCGATCTCCGACCGTGATGTCAGCGTGCCGCTCGGTGAACTGGAAACCGGCAGCGGTCGCACCCTGCTGATCGAAGTGCTGGTCGAGCCGCGCCCGGCAGGTGAATATCGCATCGGGCAGGCGGAAGTGAGTTACGACATTCCGCTGCTGAACCTGCGCGATGAAAAGACCCGCGCCGACATCATGCTCACGTTTACGACCGACGCTGCGCTTGCGAGTCAGGTAAATGCCAGCGTCATGAACATTGTTGAAAAGGTCAGCGCCTTCAAACTGCAAACGCGAGCGCTGCAAGACCTGGCGGCCGGCGATGTCACCAGCGCGACGCAAAAATTGCAGAGCGCCGTGACCCGTCTGCTCAACCAGGGCGAAGTCGAACTGGCGCAGACGATGCAGCGCGAAATCCAGCACCTGCAACAGACAGGCAAACTCTCCAGCGAAGGACAGAAGACGATCAAGTTTGGAGTACAGAAAACCGTTCGCCTGAGCGACATCAAGAAAGATGAACCCTGACATGGGCGCCGTAGGGGTACAGCGCCGCTGCGCCCCCCACGGCGCGCTGTAAGGGCGCAGCGCCGCTGCGCCCTCCTATAGCGCCGTAGAAAGGAACAACATCTATGATCGTGCTGGTTGCCCGCTATGTATGCAAACCCGGACTGGGTGACGCCGTCGAAGAGGCGTTACGCCGTATGGCGGCGCTGGTACGGCGCAATGAGCCGGGATGTGTGCTCTATCAGTGCTGCCGCTCCCAATCGAACCCGGATGTTTTTCTCCTGTACGAGCAGTATGAAACCCACGCAGCGCTGGCAGCGCACCGCGAAACGCCATACTTCCAGGCGATTATCGAAAGGGAAATCGTTCCGATGCTGGAGCAGCGCGAGCGCGAGTTCTACTCGCTCGTCGCCTGATCCGCTTGCATCAGAGCGCCGTGCGTGGTACCATATTCGCCAGCGGGCCGCTAGCTCAATGGCAGAGCGCGTCGCTCATAACGACTGGGTTCCAGGTTCGAGTCCTGGGCGGCCCACCACCTCGCAGGTCTCCGGTCTGCGAATAGTGAGTATCCTGCAAAGAGATCATTTCATTGCAGAGGCGTAGCGTGCGATTGACGGCAAACTCCGCGCTTCTGGCATCTCTACGGTGCGTTTTTGCAGCGAAGTCGGCATGTTTCCGCAGGTTCGCGTTCAGTCACACCGCTGGTTCTCAAAAAAACGGCAACGCCGAAACAGCAGATCGCCCGCCTTCTCAACCACACGGAGCGGCGCTTCCATCTGCCAGCGCCACACATCGGGCCAGGTCAACCCGCGTCGCAGGTTCGTCTCGGCATTGAAGACCGTCGCATTCAACACCAACCCAGCGTTCCACCCGATCAGCACAATGGCAGGAATGATCACCCCTACCCTTCCGATCCGTTTGATGAGATAGTCATTCACCAGCGCCAGACCAACGACGAAGATCGGCGTACACTCGATCAGGCGACGAAATCCAAACGCCCCGGTCAGGTGCCACGTGGTGCCAAACGCGCCATTAATCCACGTCTGCGCCAGAAACGCCGTCAGCAGCACCATCGTCAGCAGACGATCGCGCCGCCAGAGCAGCGCCAGCCCGATCAACCCCAACCCCAGCGCCGGACTCCAGACCAGCGCCCCACGACTGAACGGCGGAAAGGTCGCTGTGAAGTCACTGGCGCCGGGGCACCAGAAATCGGGCGCAGGATCAACGTCAATCAGGGTATCGAGAAAATGCGGGCTGCACCAGTTCAACTTACCGCTCACCTCGCTCGCCGGTCGCGGCTCACCGTTGAGAATCTGGTACACGATCAGTTGCGGCGTCAACGCAACCACGAACGCCCCAACGAAGAGCGCATGACGCACCGCCAGTCGCCCGACAGCGCGCGGCAGTCGCACCAGGCGCGCGTAGCGCCAGAGCGCCTCGATCGCTGGCGCCAGCAGGAACAACCCCAACTGCTCGCGGGTGATCGTCATCAACCCGCCAATCAACCCCAACGCCAGCCATGCCCGCCAGCTGCGTTCAGCGTGCCCTTGTGCGTCATCGCGCCCCCATTCCCGCGTTTCATACCAGATCGTCAGGAACAGCGCCGTCAGGAACAGGCCTGTCGCGTGCGCAAAGGGCATCTGAACATACATATAGAACACGAGCGGCGACGCCAGCCAGATCGTGACGCTGGCGAGGGTTGCCGCAAAGCCTGAAGCAAAACGGCGCGCCAGCCGATACGAGAGGATCACCCCCAGCAGACCGTAGAGCGCCGAAGCGTAACAGACGGCATAGATATACGGCGCCGAAAACCCATCCGCTGGAATACGCATACCAGAGGCATTGGCAATACGCACCAGCGCATCCGCCAGCAAAAAGAACGGCGCCCACATGATCGCAGCGCCAACCGGAGCGATATTGCCATACCGACCGGTTTTCGGACGGATGCGGTTGGGTTGAAGCAGGCTCCCCTCGATGCCTGAACGCGGGTTCAGTTCAGCGAAGCGTTGATAATCGTTGGCGAAATCGAGATCGCCATCGAAGCGGAGCGAGCGCAGATAGACGTAGTACTGCACCTCATCGGTCGCATAGACCCGAGGCGTCGCCAGAGGCAGCAGCAGCACAAACAACGCCATGATCACGATCAGACCGCGATCACCGCGCAGATGCGCTGCCGCCAACCGCGCATAGATGACAGGCGCTGACATGCATGCAACCCGGAGCGTTGAGGAGCGGATTCCTCAACGCTCCGGCCAACTCCCGTTATCTTCTGATGATCGGCAGCCGAATCGTCACCACCTCATACCCCGGATCGAGGCGCAGAGTCGTGCTATAGGTCGCAGTGCTGGCATTGCCGGCGCCATCGAGCGCCTTGACATACACCCGATAGGTTCCATCCTTCGTCAGGTCTGGTCCGAAACCATTCGTTGGCGATGACGCCGTCCGATCCAGCACGCCCTCGAACAGGTTGAACCGCACACGAGCGCCAGCCGCAGCATTCGGCACTTCAACTGGCTGCCAGCGCAGATTGTCGAACGTCAATCCACCGGCAGGGAGCGGCGGGCGCAGGGTTTCTGCATTCGCCTCTTTCCCGAGATACTCAACCGCAATCCAGAGCCCCCAGAACTGTTTGGTCGCGTCGCTGGAGTTCGGCGGCGTCTGATTGTTCGTGTACCCGCGATCCGGAACCGATTCGCCCCGACGATAGAGATTGTCGGTCACAACAATCGTATTGATGATCAGCGAGCGCAGGATCGTCAGCGTATTTGTATCAGTCGTCAGATTGGTCTGACTCAGATCCATCACCGGGCGTCCTTCGCCATTCGTGCCGGGTGGGTCGTACACCATGCGGCGCGGCAGCGTCACACTGTTCCCGGCGCGGTCGAACACCTGAATCCTGAAGAGCGTCTCGCCGACCTGGAGCGACTGGTCTTGTACCTGCGGCGGCAACGGCAGATTGCTGGCGAACGTGCCGGTGATCGTCCCGCTCTGGAACAAAGCGTCGTTGTCGAACCGCACTTTATACTCGATGATACCGGTGCAGTCGCCGATGTCGGCAATCCGCATGTGCATCTGGGGAATCCGTGTGTAACCTGGATCGCCGTTCGACGCTCCTCCTTCACTCATCATGTCACCTGCTGGTGACACCGGAGAAAAGACCGGCGGAATGAGACCGAACATCTTCGGATTCATGACCTCGACAGCGGCATCAACCGGCGTATCGGCAGCCTGCGGATCGGCGATAAAGGTGACGCTGCGCCACTGCGGGTCGAACTGCGCGCGATTATTGGCGCGCAACTGCACATGGAGCGTCTGCACGCACTGTTCGAGATTCGTGATCGGCACATTGTACGTTCCGCTCCACGGCGCCGCTGGCGCATTTGCATCCTGAGCATTGAGAACCACCCGCTGTTCGGCTGGCGTACATCCAGTGGACGGCGTTATCGTCCCGACAACCGACGAATCACGCACAACGAGCCGATCCACGACGGTAATCGCATTGCCAATCGTGATCGTCTGCGCGACACAGTTGTCGCCCGGAGTACGGAACAGGTAGTACCGCATGATTTGCCCGCCGGGGACAAACGCTTCGAGGGCGCCATGCCCGTAGGACCAGTCCGAGAGGGTTCCAGTCACCATGCCGTTCGCGATGAAGACCGGACTGCTGCCGATGTAATTGTTCGTAAACCCGCCGTCCGGCAGGCGTTTGGTATAGAAGTACTCGTTGGCGCCGTCGCGCGCACGCACCCAAAAGAAATGGAGGTTGCCGATCGGATCGGTCGCAACGGCAACCGTGCCACGGGACTGCACATTGCTGATCCGTGAACGCGGCCAGGAGTTGAACCCTGTCCGCCGTGAGAAGAACACGTCACCCTGATCGGCGCCGCCGGTTTCCAGTTTGCGATCAAGACGACGATAGGCGACAAAGATTTCGCCGTTCCGGTCAATTGCCATCGTTGTGTCGAAGTAGCGATCGATGGACCCATTCTGGGCGGCGACGGTTTCACGCGTCGCCAGCGCCTCCGCTCCGCTCTTCGTCGCATCCCAGATGCGTGCATAGACCGTGGCGCCGGTGACATATGCAATACCCAGGGCGCCGTTCGGTCCGACTGATATCGCTGCCTGACCATACGCTTTCGCCCGATTGTCGCCGTCAAGGTACTGACGTCCGATACATCCCTCACCCTGGGCATTGCAGATCGTATAGAAGAAGGACTCGGGATCGCGCCACGTGATGACCACCTCGCCAAGTCCGCCGCCGGGGAAGGAACGAATGCCAACTTTCGGCGTCACCGGAAAGCCGCCGCCCTGATGGACGACGCGCGTGCCGCCCCACGTCTGACCGCCATCATCACTCCTTCGAAAGTAAATCCGATCCGTATCCTGATCGAGCCAGACCGCAACCACCACATTCTGATTATGCCAGGCGGTTGCGACATCGGCGCCGGTATAGTCGGTCTGCCCGCCAGCATCGCCAAGATCGACCGGTTCGGGGAACGTGAGCGACGAGTCAGACTTTCGCCAGTAGAACGTATCGTTCTTGCGATTATCACCGTTCACCGCAATAGCGTGCACGGTATTGGTATTCCACGACGCGGCAAGTTCACCATATTTGGTGTGCCGACTCCGTGGAAGATCGGCAGTTCCAACCAGGACAGGATTAACTGATTGCGCACGCACCGGCGGCGCGGAGGACGTCACGGTCATGGACGTCAGCAAGAGACCGATCAGGAAAAAATTGAGAATGCGCAGCATGCCAGAAACCTCCATTGTCGTGGATGCGCTACGGCGTGGTCACGCGAACATCATCGAAGAGCAGTCCGCCAAGCGCATAGGTGAAAAGCCCGGCCTGACCGCTCGTGAGAGTCGAGTCGCTGGCTTCCAGCATCGGAACGCCGTCAAGCGCAGCACGGATGTGGGCGCCATTCACGGTGAGGCTGATACGGTGCCAGCGCCATCGATCATACCCTGGCGCCTCACGCGTCGCCAGGACGGTCGCCTGACCATCGACCACGCGCTCCAGGATCATGTGCGAAGCGACGGGGTAGTCATTCGCGATGATCATGAAACGGTAGAAACTGTTTCCCTGCCGACGCGCAACCAATCCCGCCGCTGCATTGAACCGATCGTAAAACCATGCGCTGACCGTGTAATCCGTCCAGTCCGGTGATCCAACGAGCGCCAGCGTCTCGTTCGGGCGCGGATCGCCTGTCGGACCCGCGGTGCCGTTTTGAACCAACCGTCCATCGCGGACGACCCAGGCAGCGCGATCTTCCGGCAGAACAACCCCGACATCGACGATGTCCCATGCCGGACCGGTTTGGGTTCCGTCGCCATACGGCGTCTCGAACGAATCGGCGAAGAGCAGAGCGCCGCTCTCCTGCGTTCCTGCAAGACCAGACGGCGCTGGCAGGGGTGCAACCGTCGGCATTGGCGTTGGCGGCGGGTCGAAGAAGATCGGCGCCTGTTCTTCGGCGCGACTGCGCGTCCCTGGCGCACTCATGACCAGGAAGATGACAAACGCGCACGCCAACGCGCCTGCGAGGAACAAAGAAATGCGTTGTGATTTCATACCTGTCTGGTGAATCGCTCCGCCTGCATCCCAGGTACGAAGCGCTTCACGCTCCTCCTTTCACTCGTTGCCGGGTTCGCATTGGAAGGTGAGTCATTGTGCCAGCAATGCAATCGATGCAGCATATGCATCACATCGTTGCTTCTTATGACGTAAAAACGCACGACGAACGTGCCACATTAGAGCAACTCTCAAGCGCAAGCGGACATCGTGTGGTCAGGTAAACCTGATGATAAGAAACAGCTCCAGACCGGACGATAAAAAATGTTTGAACATTTGATCATTATTGCTCTCGCCAGCATGCCATTGTATCGTATTCGTTTCTTCCTGGCAAACAGCAGACGCTTTTTTCAGAAACATATCAGGTTGAGACTCATCGCACGTCAGGGCACGATTGGGAGAAGTGACCGCTGGATGCGTTCCACCTCGGCAGATGTAAACAGACGTGCATCGAAAACCGCAATACTCACGCTGCGATCTGGCACGTTTGGATCCACATCAACGGATGCACGCAGAACAAGACGATGTTCACCGGGCGGTATGAGCAAACGCAGCGCTATGCCTGACGCTTTCGGCAAAACCAGGAGCGAACCTGCCGATTGCTGATCGAACATCACGGTTGCGTGACGCGGCGCCCGATAGGATTGCAGGTAAAGGAGGATGTGTGCCGGTATGTCCTCCTGACTGGTGTTGACCAGCACAATCTCTCCTTCTTCGCCCATCCAGCGCCATCGATGATCACCATCGTACTCTTCGGGATGCCAGCCTTTGCCGAAAGCAGGATAGACAAACGGCTGTGCTTCACGATATGGAACAACATATGCGCTCAGGTCTTGATCGACATAGATCGGTGACAATGATCCGAGAACCTGGTGCAGCGATTCTCTCACTTCTGTATGGCGTTCAACAGGAATTCGACCCCAGTGGACAATAATGTGACGAATCCCGTAAGCATTCAGTTCCAGCAGGCGATCGTCTGCGGGGTTGACAAACAATCGGGTCGTATCTGGACGCATCCGCCACAACTGCCGCACACCTGGCGCCTGCTCGACAAACGGATACAGCGGAATACGCGACACAAATCCGCCTATCAACGGCTGACCATGGATAATCTGCGCCATAAGCGGCTCACTTTCTTCAAATGGCGGCGGCAGTTCCATCACAGCGCCGGGTTGCCCGGCAATGCGCTCATAGTACGGATGCACCCGGAATGGATGCAGCGACCAGCGCGGCGGGGCGAATTCAACCGCGATCAACGCTGCGCATATGCCGATAATCGCATACCCCTGTCGCGGCGGCACTCGCCTCCGCAACTCCCGGAGACCAAGCGCCGCCAGCGGCGCCAGCATCAGCGTGGTGATAACAATGAAATGGCTGGGACGTCGCGCGAGTTCCAGCCCCGGGATCGCCAGAATCATCTGATACGGCAGCGGTATCGACGTTCGCATCACGCCGATCTGGACAATCGGACCTAACGAGAGCACGATCGCTATCAATCCGATGACTGCCCAACACCACGCTTCACGGCGATTCATGATCAATGCGACGATGGACAACGCCAGCGCAACATACCCCGGTGCAATATTCCACGCGCCAATATACGGGTGCCAGGTGCGCACCAGCATCTCCACTGCGCTTCCCCAGAGTGGATGCAGACCATTGGGAAGAGCAAGATCATACACATTGGCGGAGCGCGTGAGTATCTTATCGAGCGGATGAGCGGGATCGAACCACGGACTGCTGATCACCAGCATTGCCTGTGCTGCTCGTGGCGCCGCTATAAGCAGCGGCGCCAGGAACAATAGCCCACACGCTGCTACAGTTACGAACTGACGCATCATACCCCATCGCTGCCAGGGTTGCACTCGCGCCAGCCAGATCGCCGCGAAAAGCACACTATAGACGCTAAAGAAGAACAGGTAGTACCAGCTGGTGTACCCGATCAGCGCCAGAAAGACCCCGGCGATCAGCGCGTCGCGTCGCTGCGCCTCCTCCACAGCGCGCAGCAGGAAGAACGCATACAGTGCGACCCATTGCAGGGCGATAAGCTCCAGTTGCCCGTCCCACACTTTGGTCAGGTGAAACGGCGAGAAGGTAAACACGGCGCCGCCAACAAATGCCGCCAGGCGGTCGCCGCTGACCCGCAACGCCAGGGCGTACCCGCCAATCCCCGACAGAGTCAGCGCGGTTATGACGGCGGCATTGTATGCAGCAATGGGACCGGCAAGCGCCGTGATCGGGAGAAAAAGGATGCCATTGCTGATGTTCAATGTTTGCAGCGTCAGATCGACACCCTGCGGATAGAACAGCAACGGCGTGAAGAACGGATTCGTGGCGGTCGTCACTGCGCGGTGCACCCACCACAGATTCCAGACATTTTGCCATCCATCGACGTCGGCAATCGGACCGCCCGGAAGGGCAGTGGTGAATACCGGCAGCACCGGCGCCATGACGATCAGGCTGAGTGCAAGATAGCCAGACAGCGGTAGAATATATGCGCTCTTTTTGAGAAATTGCCACATATCGCGCCTTCACCCTGTCGGACGCTGCGCGACGACCAGCAGCATTGATCGCGCTGGCGGAATCGCGCGTGTTGCGCTCCAGAGCAATGCCTTGACCAGCCAGCGATGGGGGTGGCGCAACAGACGCTGCCATTCCAGACCGACACGCTCCCATGGATCGCCGTATATGCGTCTCTTGACGATGAAACCTGCCTGATCCAGCATCCAGCAGAGCTGATCCATACTGTACAATCGACTGTGGGTGTAGTAGCGCGCTTCTGCCTTGAGACTCGCCCAACGGCGGAATTCATCATCATGCTCGAAGGGACGCAGCAGCAGAATGTCTGCCAGCACACGCAACCGGCTTTTCAGATAGAACTGGTTCGGTGTCGAAACCAGGAGGTATCCTCCTGGAACAAGCAGTTCTCGCATTGCCGCCAGCGCATCCAGCGGCGGATTCACAAGATGCTCAATGACTTCCGAGAAGATAATGAGATCGAATGATGCAGGCGGGTATGGCGGCGGTTCAGTATCAATATTCCAGCGCCGCACGTCAACCCCCAGGTCGCGCCACAATGATGCACGATGTTCCGGAAACAGGTCGGTGCCGCTGACCCGATACCCGGCGCGAACGAGCGCCTGTGTGAAAAGACCCGGATTGACGCCGATTTCGAGCGCGCGATTGCCAGCATCCGTCGGTAGCGCGGCGAGGATCATTGCAAAACGATCGCGGTGCAATCGGAAGTAGTCATGCTTGCCATCCGGCGGAATGGCAGCTCCGACATCGGCAAGGATCCGGTTGATGTGGTTTCGGACGATCACGGCAGGGATTGTACCATATCTGAGTCCACTGCAAGAAGGTATGTCACCGCAGCGGCGCAGCGTTCGCTGAGGCAGATTCCATAGCGCGTCACGCACACGCAACGCATGCTTCGCCATCCATAAACATGGTTGGCTTTTGGATCTCTCTGTGCGCTCGACGTCTCAGTGGTGCGTTTGTGCAGCGAAGTCATATCGTGAACAATTTAGATCATCCCCCGCCCCTTAAGTTCCAGATATTTTTCGATAACCGCCACGCTCAGACGATCGGCGGGAACGTCAAGGGTCAGGACGCCATTGCGGTGCAGGGTTTCGAGCACAACCCGTCGTTCTGCCAGAAGCATTTCAGCCACACCACGCCGGTAAACATCGGTCGCTTCGGTTGGCGCGCGCCCGGCAAGCCGGGTGATATTCGGGTCGGACAGAACGACGCACAACGGCAGATGACGCCGCGCCAGACGCGCCATGTGCGCGATCAGATCGCGTGCGGCGTCGAGCGTGACGAGATCGGTGAAGACGATGATCAACGAACGGCGTTTATGCCTGGCGCTCAGATAGGTGAGTGCGCGCGCATAGTCGGATTCGACCGGCTCGAACGGTACGTTGTACAGCGTCTCGAGCATGCGATAGAACTGGCTCTTGCCGCGCTTCGGCGCCAGATAAGTGCGAACATCATCGGCAAAGGTCAAGAGACCGGCATGATCCCCCTTGAGGGTGACCACGTAGGAGAGCAGCAACGTGGCGTTGATGGCGTAATCGAGCCGGGCAAGTCCTCCCGCACTACCATCCGCCGGCGCGCGCATGAGGCGACCTGTATCGATCACGCTGACAACGTACTGGCTGCGTTCGGTCTCATACTCGGCAGCGATGGGCTTGCCCCGTCGGGCGGTCGCTTTCCAGTTGATACGACGAAACTCGTCGTCGGGACGGTATTCGCGTAGCCGTTCGAACTCGACCCCTTGCCCAAAGATGCGCGCCGGACGTAACCCCATTTCGAGCAGTAACCCTTTGCGTGCGAACAGGTCGTATTTGCGAATATCCAGCACATTCGGATAGACCTTCACCGGCGCGGAAGCCGGATAGCGCGCCTGTTGCACGAATGTGCCAAAGGCGCTGACATAGCGCAGGTTGATGTCGCCGAACATATAGTCGCCGCGACGGAGCGGGCGCAGGTGGTAGCGCACTTCAAGCAGCGCAAACGGATCGACTGCTCCGCTCAGAACTGTGACATCAGCCGGGATTTCATCGGGATGCTCGTCACGGATCTGGAGTATCAACCGACGACGGGCGCGACTGGCGATGAGGATGGTCACCGGGTTACTGGCGCCCAGTGAGAGGCGCGAGTCGTTAATGCGCTCGACATCGAGGACAGTCGGACGGTCAGTGAGCAGGAAATCGGCGCTTGCCAGCACAGCGACAACCGTCAGGTACGCAACGGCAATCCAGATCATCAGCGGCGTGATCGCTGCTCCGGCGATCAGCACAGCGCTGGCGAGGAGTATGAGATAGAGGCGCAGTGTCGGGATCATGTGTTGTAGATTTCAATTCAACAGGTTGACGCATCACGAGTGGTGACAAGGTTATACCTGACGAGCAGAACGGCGCCAGAGCAGTGCATCGCAGCAGATCTTACAGCGGTTAAAACCTCCTCGGACGACCACAATCAACATCACGCTCCCAACGCGGCGGCCGCGATGAATTTCGGTCTACCTTCTGGCGCGCCCCACGCGGCGACCGAAATGATGGTCGTTGAGTAAATAATCCGCTACAGCCCGCGCAGGCGGGCTTTGCATTCCATAGCCGAGGGCTTCAGCCCCACGGCAAGGGCGCATACCGGATGTATTTCTCAATCTCCATAATTTCGGTCTACATTCTGGCGCGCCCCACGCGGCGACCGCGATGAATTTCGGTCTACCTTCTGGCGCGCCCCACGCGGCGACCGCAATGAATTTCGGTCTACGATCTGCCAAAAACGGGCGCCTCGTGCGACACGGCAGACCCGCACGAAGGTCAATGTATTCGAGAACTGCTGTATTTAGTCGAAGACCATAATGTCGGTCTACGAGCAGCAACCGAGGTCAGGCAACGCAAGAACATGCTCAGTCGCTCACAAGCAGCATCATTTCCCGATCCTCAGTTCTCAGTTCTCGGTTCTCGGTTCTCACCTCGGCACCTCCACCCGCGCCAGAATGCGCGCCATTGCCGTATCTGGCGTCAACCCCTCGATCTCGGCTTCCGGCTTGAGAATGATCCGGTGACGGTACACCGGTCGCGCCAGAAATTTGACATCATCGGGTGTGACATATGCGCGATTCTGCATCGCCGCCCAGGTTTTGGCGGCAAGCAACAGGCTGATCGACGCGCGTGGACTGCCGCCCAGGATCAGATCGAGACTTTTGCGACTCGCCTGAGCAATGTCGGTGACATATTTCAGAATGCCATCGTCCACCTGCACCTGACGGATCTCAGCGCGACACTGCGCCAGGATCCCAGGGTTCATCACCGGACGCAACCCGACCGTCTCCAATCGGTGGGCATCGAAGCCAGCATGATAGCGACGCAGCACTTCGATCTCGACCTCTTGCGGCGCGTAATCGACGATCACCTTGAAGAGGAAACGGTCGAGTTGCGCTTCTGGCAGCGGATAGGTTCCTTCGTATTCAACCGGGTTCTGCGTCGCCATAACGAAGAACGGCTCCGGCAACGGCAACCGCTCGCCTTCAATGGTCACCTGGCGCTCTTCCATCGCTTCGAGCAGCGCGCTCTGCGTCTTCGCCGGGGCACGATTGATTTCATCACCCAGCAGAATGTTGGTGAACACCGGACCTTTGCGAAGGCGGAACTGCCCGGTTCCCATCTCGAAAACCTGCGTGCCGATCACATCAGAAGGCATCAGGTCGGGTGTAAATTGCACGCGCTTGAACTCCACGCCGGTCAGCGCCGCCAGCGTCTTCGCCATCAGCGTCTTTGCCGTGCCCGGCACGCCTTCGAGCAGTACGTGACCGCCGCTGAACAGCGCGATCAGGATCTGCGTGAATGCCTCTTCCTGCCCGACGACCGCTTTCGACGCCTCGGAGCGCATAGTCTGTGCAATATCATGGGTCAGCATAGCATTCCATTTCAGTTCCCGGTTCCCGGTTCTCAGCTATCGGCTATCGGCTATCGGCCATCAGCCATCGGCTCTCAGCTCTCGGCTCTCGGCTCTCAGTTCCTGCTTCTCCCGCCACGCCTCAATCCGCCGCGCCAGGTCTGCGCCGCTGCGCGCCGCCAGATTCCGCCGGTACAGCAACGTCATCGAGATGAGCCAGGGTGGCAGCACCAACGCCAGACCAAGCAACCACGCAGTTCCAGCAATCCCCTGGGCAAACAACGACTCCTCGCCGAGCAGGAGCAGCGCCGGCAGCGGAATCAACACACCAACTGCCAGACTCACCGGGATGCCCACGGCAAACACCAGCAGCGCGCTCAGCCCCCAGGCAAGCAGATTCCTGCGCAGGCGAAACCGGATCAGATCGACACTACGCTCCATCGCCTCACCAAAACGCAACCGCTCGATCAACCATGGTTGCAGCGCATACAACAGACTGCTGTACCCTATGCCGCCAATGATAAACCCGAGCAGATACATACCCGTGAACAGCAAGCCGATGACTATCAGCAAAACTGCCTGCACCACGCCACTGCTATCCGGTGCTGCAACCAGCGCTACCGAAGCGATCCCTCCCATAACATAGAGCGGACAGATGCACACAATGCCCAGTAAAGATGACACGAACTGCATCAGAATACCGTAGGTAACGGTAAAACATCCAGCCTTCGCAACCACGCCAGGATGGAGCGCCAGCGCTTCGTGCAGATCGATAGGACGCCCCTCGATTGCCGCATTCGCCGCGCGTGACAATCCGCCGATCAGATAGATCAGCAGCGGCAGCATCAGGATCAGACCCGCCAGAAAGATGACGATGAACCAGCCAGGACCGAGTCGTTCCGCATTTGCTATCAGCAGACCTGTCGCAATTGCAATCGGGGTCAACCATGCGAGTCCCACCAGGACAAAACTGGTGAACGAGCGACGGTAGAGAGCAAACCCTTCATCAAGCAGATCGAGGGTGGCGTGCAGGCGCCCGGCGATGTTCGGTTTCACACACTCCTCCCCTTGTTGGCTTTATCCCCGCTCGTGGGTCTGCGCCTGGATGAACGCATCGGCAGCGGCAACCACGCGCAGCAACTCAGCATCCGAAGCGGGAGTCGCCCGCAGTTGCGCCAGCAACGCCAGCAACGCCGCTTCATCGATTGGGCGCAGCCGCGCCAGTTGATACACAAACTCGCGATCATCCGCCTGCGGGTTGATGCCGTATGGTTGCGCCAGGCGACGTTTGAAACTGGCGTAAAAGTGACGCAGCATATACGCGCGTTTGCCGCCGCGCTGATACAGATCGGCGATGCTCTCGACATACTCCGCACTGCTGCGACGTTCGACCTCTTCCCTCAGCGGCACAGCTCGCCCGAAGCGTCGCCCGCCCAGCAACAAAAACAGCGCCGTCACGGTCACGGCATAGATCCCTGCCCATCCCCATGGCGTGCGCAGCAACCCATCAGTCGGCGCTGGCGGCGCGACCAGTCCGTGATGGTACTCATCGAACAGAACGCGACCGCCGGGCGGCGCGCGCCGCAGCATATTCAGCACCAGCGCGGCGTGCTGCCGATCGCGCAACCCCCTATTCGTAAATGGGTGCGTGGTTGCACTGATATACACATACCCCTGACCGATTCGGACGCCCGCGATCAAGATCTGATCCGCTGCGCCAAACAGTGGTGCATAATCGTTGCGCTGCGGCGCGAGCGCGCGCCGTGGACGGACATTCAACTCACGCACCGGCGGTTGATCGAAGACCGGTTGCAGCGCTGGCACACGCTCGATCTCCTGGGTGCCGGTGATGACGGTCATTCGCATCTGCAATTCATCAAACAACGCATCGGATATGCTGAATAGATGCGGCGTGTCTTCTGCGAAGATCAGCGTCCCCCCGCGCTCGACCCAGGTCCGAATGTGGCGGGCATGATCCTTGCTGATCGCAGCGCTGGGATTGAGCATCACCAGCACAGCATCATCATCGGTCAACTCGAAAGGGCGATATTCGAGGCGACGCGCATCGTACCCCATAGCGCGCGTCCATTCGTACAGCGCCAGCGCTCCCGTCGGCGCGCTCGAGTAGGTCGTCGGAGTATCCGGCGCCAGCGATGGAGCGCGACCCGGACTGACAACCACAAAGGCGATCAAGACCCCAAAAAGAGTGGCTATCAGCAGCAGATCGCGCAATTGCCTCATATGCGCTTCGCTCCCATCTCGCGCCGCAACGTCTCGATCTGTTGACGGTACGCAGCGAATAGGGCAGCGTCAACCGGGGCATGACCGTACCAGACCTGATCGAACGTTTCGATCACCGGCTTCAGGCGCCGCAACAGGTCAGGATGACGCTGCGCCCGTTCCAGATGTTCACGGTTCGTCAGCGCGCGATCATAACGCAGCAGGTTCTGTTCATCGAGCCAGAGGAGCGCCGAGAGATAGAGGCTGCGCACGGCGGCGCGATAATCGCCATTGTGCGCCAGGACGCTGGCTTGATCGAACGCTTCGGACGCGGTCGGCACATGGTCGTCACCTTCCGTTGCGATCCGTGCATCGCGTACAATGCCGCGTCGCACATTGATTGCCAGATAGATGATCACCGCCAGCAGCAGCGCAACGCCGACCAGTATGATGATCCAGGCGACCACATTCGTTGCCAGCGGCGCTACGGTTCCAACCGGACGGGTGATCGTTTCGATCACCTGTGCCAGCCAGTCAAGCGCATCGATCAACCATTGCGGCGGCTCGAACGTCGGACGATTGAACGGTGGCGCATCGAGGATACGTTCCAATCGATCCAGCGCATCTGCCGGCGCCGATGACGGCGGTTGCGCCAGCGCATCGATCAGCGCACCGAGGTGCGCGCCGATCCCTGCGAGATCGGGAGCAGGCAACGCGAGCGCCGCGCGCAACCAGGCGTTGTCCACCGGCACAACCGTCCCATCAGGGAAACGAACCGCCGTCACTGCCGTCAGACGACCGGCGACCTCTTCGAGACCGATGCGGTCGCCGCGCTGAGCGGCAGCAAATGCCTCGCGCAACCAGGACTCGTACACTGACAGGTCAGGGGGATCAGACTGAACCGTGGCGGAAACCAGGGAAACGTCCAACCACAGGCCAATCACGATCAAGAGCAGAACATGCAAGACCGTCTGACAGATGTATAATAGTCGGTGCATAGCAATCCTGCGCGACGACTCCTGTGCTATTATATCAACGGCATCCGCCAACCGGCAAAGGTTGTGATATATTTACGCGCTGTTTGGAACCTGATAACCGCAGATGGTTAAGCCATGGATACAATAGTGGCAGGATCGCACTGCACACACAACACGTTATCAGCCAGATCGCGCGACTGTGACATTGCTCCGCATCATCGCGGCATGCGCCGAACTTACTTAAGACTTTGGGTTGATTCCTGTTGATCTCCGCGCGGATGTGCGTAATCTGGCAAGCGCTGTGAATCACACACCGTCCATAACTGGATGTGAAAGGCACTGCTTGGTTTAGCGAGGAGAAAGGCTATGCGCATTGGTATTCTGACCGGCGGCGGTGATGTTCCCGGCTTGAATCCATGCATCAAGGCGGTAGTAAATCGCGCAAACGACGCCGGGATCGAGGTCATCGGCATTCGGCGCGGGTGGGCCGGTTTGCTGTACTACAACCCGGACGACCCGGAGAGCGCGTCGGAATGGGTACAACCGCTCACCAAGGCGGATGTGCGCACGATTGACCGGTACGGTGGAACGCACCTGCACACATCACGCACGAACCCGCAGCGGGTGCGCGAGAAGGAGATGCCCGAATTTCTCAAGGGCAAGTTCGAACTCACCGGCGAAAAGAAAACCGCTGACTGCACGCCGCATGTGTTGCGTGTGCTGGAGCATCTCGGCATCGACACGCTTGTTCCAATCGGCGGCGACGACACGCTCTCCTACGCAGTTCGCATGCACCGCGAGGGAGTGCGGGTCATCGCTATCCCTAAAACGATGGACAACGACGTGTTCGGCACTGACTACTGCATCGGGTTCTCAACCGCGGTCACCCGCAGTGTTGACTTTCTCAACGCCCTGCGCACGCCGACCGGTTCGCACGAGCGGATTGCCGTGATTGAACTGTTCGGGCGCAATTCGGGGGAAACGGCGCTGATCTCGGCATACCTGGCGGACGTTGATCGTGCTGTCATCTCCGAAGTGCCGTTCGACGTTGAGAAACTGGCGCGCTTCCTGGTGGAAGACCGCCGACGCAACCCCAGCAATTATTCGATCTGCGTCATCTCGGAAGGCGCGTCGATGATCGGCGGGCAGGTGGTCGAATATGGGCAGGAAGACGCCTATGGGCACCGGAAACTCGGCGGCATCGGCATGATCACCGGTGAGGCGATCAAGAAGATCACCGGCATCGACATCGTCTACCAGCAACTGTCATATCTGATGCGCGCTGGCGCACCCGACTCGCTCGACCGGATGGTCGCCATCTGTTACGGTAACCTGGCGGTCGATCAACTGCTCCAGGGACACAGCGGGCGCATGGTGGCGCTCCAAAACGGGCAGTACACCACCGTCCCGGTCGATACCTGCGTGCAGGGAGTCAAACGGGTTGATGTCGAAGAGTTATACGACGCAGAGAACTACCGGCCGCGGGTCAAACACCCGCTTGGCAAGCCGATGTTCTTGTACTGAAGGAGGTTGACAATGGCCACGGTCACAATGACACGCGGCAAATTCAATGGCATCAATAAGTGTGCCAATGAACGCGGCGTCATCGCAGCAGCGGCGATGGACCAGCGCGGCTCGCTCAAGAAGGCGATCGCCAAAGCGCGCGGTGAAGGCGGAACGGCGACCAGCGACGATCTGACCCTGTTCAAAACAGCGGTCACGAAGGTTTTGACGAAGCACGCTTCAGCGATCCTGATGGATCCGGAGTACGGGTTGCCTGCCCTTCAGCACAAAGCGCCAAATGCTGGCGTGCTGATGTCGTATGAGAAGACCGGGTATGATGCTACGATCAAGGGGCGCCTGCCAGACCTGCTCGACAACTGGAGCGTCTACAGCCTGATCCAGGCCGGTGCAGATGCCATCAAAATCCTGATTTACTACAACCCGTTCGACGAGCCGGACATTCTGGCGCGTAAACATGCGTTCCTCGAGCGCGTCGGCGCGGAGTGCAAGGGGCTTGATGTTCCCTTCTTCCTCGAACCGCTGGCATACGATGACAACATTGGCGATGAGAAGAGTTTCGAGTTTGCCAAAGTCAAGCCAAAGTATGTCGCCGCCTATATGGAAGAACTCTCCAAGCCGAAATACGGCGTCGATGTGCTGAAAGTCGAAGTGCCGGTCAACATGAAGTTCGTGTCGGGCACCAAAGCCTTCGGCGGACAGGAAGCATACACTCGCCAGGAGGCGCTGAAACTGTTCCGCGAAGCGTCGGATGCCGCCACCAAGCCGTTCATCTACCTGAGCGCCGGTGTGACCGATGAGGTATTCCGCGAGTCGCTCGAAATGGCAGCCGAAGCCGGATCACGCTTCGCCGGGGTTCTGTGCGGACGTGCAACCTGGCAGGATGGCATCCCTGTCTATGCACGCGAGGGGTATGACGCGCTCGAGGCATGGCTCAACGACCGCGGTGTGCAGAATATCACCGCGCTGAATGAAGTGCTGGACAAAGGCGCGAAACCCTGGTGGGATATGTATGGCGGCAAAGACGCCATCAAGGTGGTCGATCTGCCGGTCTAACCATACGTTTGCACCCGATGTCCGTACCCGGGGATGGGGCGCGCCTCATCCCTTGACCGGTGTAAGCGCCGAGGCATGTATGCCAGAGAAGGCGGGGCACAGGGTCGATGCCGTCTACGCGCTGTCGCGTCTCAGGTGCGACGGCGCGTCGTATTTTTCAGGTCATGCTGATGGGCAAACGGGTTCAGGAGAAGAGAGGAACGCAACACTATGACGATCCCTTCGACCTCACGATTGCGCATTGCCATCTGCACTGGCGGCGGTGATGCTCCGGGGCTCAACGCCGTTATCCGCGCGGTTGTGCTGAGTGCGCTTCACCGCGGCTGGGAATGCTATGGCATCCGCGATGGCTTCAACGGCATTCTCTCACCGAAAGAATATCCACGGGGCGGCGTGATCCCGCTGACCCGCGAAACGGTGCGCGGCATTACACCCCTGGGCGGCACGATCATCGGAACAACGAATCGTGGGAATCCCCTGCGCTATCCTACAAAACTGCCTGACGGCGCCGTGATCGAGCGCGACCGCACCGACGAGATTGTGAATGGTCTCGCAGTCTACGGTATCGATGCCCTGATCTCGGTCGGCGGCGACGGCTCGATGGAGATCGCAGCGGCGCTGGCACGTAAAGGGGTGCGCGTGATCGGCGTCCCCAAAACGATCGACAACGACCTGGACGGAACGGTGGCGACCTTCGGGTTCGATACGGCGGTCGCCTTTGCGACGGAAGCGATCGATCGCCTGCACACAACCGCCGAAGCGCACCAGCGAGTCATGGTAGTTGAGGTCATGGGGCGTTATGCGGGATGGATTGCGCTCAACGCCGGGGTTTCCGGAACGGCGAATGTTATCCTTATTCCCGAAATTCCCTACGACATCCATAAGGTTGCCGCTAAGATCAAAAGCCGTGAAGCCGAAGGGCGACCATACTCGATCGTCGTCGTCGCTGAAGGCGCCCGTCCGATTGAAGGCAGCGTCTCGCTGATTGCCCCTAGAGAAGCCGGTCGCGCCGAGCGTCTGGGAGGCATCGGCGAACGAGTGGCGCGTGAGATCGAGGCGCTGACCGGCAAAGAAACGCGCGTTGTCGTTCTGGGGCACCTGCTGCGCGGCGGCACGCCAACCACATTCGACCGCCTGCTGGCGCTGCGCTTCGGCGCCGCTGCCGTGCGCGCGCTCGAAGAGGGGCAGTCTGGCGTGATGGTGGCGCTCGACCCGCCGACGGTGCGGTATGTGCCGCTCGAAGAAGCGACCCGGCGTATGAAAACCGTTCCGCTCGACTCGGATACCATGCTGACAGCGCGCGATCTGGGGATTGTCTTCGGCGACTGAGGCAACGGTTCACTGCCGGAACATCTTTAGACCGGTCCCCCGCCAGGGCGGACATAGGCGTCGTTTACCTCCGCCGACACTGCTGCTGCTGGCTTGACCGCCAGCAGTTGATCAAACAGCGGCATCCGCCCGGTTCGCACCGTGTTGTCGGCGTACAGATACATTGCAGCCGACCAACCCTGCTGCGCATACCCCATCGGATGACCGCTTTCTCCGTGCATCCATTCGTTGAACTCCCAGTCGCAGTGCAATCCCTGATAGACGCACTCTGCCAGCGACCGGAGCAATCGCTCCGCCTGATTGTGCCAGCGATGGCGCACCAACGCCGCCACGTGGAAGCCGCCGATCATGGGCCAGATGCCGCCGTTGTGGTACTGGTGCGGCAGATTGAGCGTCCGACTGCGGTAGTACTCGCGCCAGTGCGCTTCGCCCGGATAGATCGGCGGGTGAATGGCTTTCGTCGGGTAGGGTTCCGCCATGCCGACCTGGTACATGAAGCGCAGAATGTGTTCCGTGCGATGCCCATCCGCCACGCCGGTCAAAATGGCGAGCAGATTGGCGAGACTGTCGCACCAGTCGCCAAATTCGCGGAAGGCGACCCATGGCAGATAGAACGGTCGGCTGGAGATCATGCCGATATTGTGGTACAGCATGAACCATTCCAGCCGCATCGCCTTGAGACGTTCGAGATGAGCGGCAAAATGCTCGGCGACCCAGCAGCGGTCGATCCAGAACAGCAGATTGATGCGTTCGTGAATACCAGCAGCGTCAATCGTCAACCGATGCGCCGGCATCTCCGGCGCCACCAGGGTGCGGAGTTGTTCATGCGCCAGCGCCGCTGCGTAGTACAGCACATTGTCGTACAGCGTGTTGTAACGCACCGCCAGCAGGTCCATCCAGTTGCCCGCCTCCGGAATTTCGATCAACCCGCACTCGTTCATATCCTGGTATTCGAGCCATACCATCGCCCTGTCGATCTCCTTCCAGTGCGCCTGCACGAAAGCAGCGTCACCGGTGGCGCAGTAGTGCAGGTAATGCCCCAGAATGAACCACAGATTCGAGTCGGCTGCACCGGCGTTCTCCGTGCTGATATAGCCGGTGTCGGGGTTAATATTGAGCGGGATAAGCCCACGCCGCGATTGCGCTGCGCCCAGGGTTTCGAGCGCTGCGCGACTGCACGCGATCAGGGCGGGATCGCCGCTGGCAACGACGCCCAGCATCATGATGCCGTTGTCGCGCGCCCAGATCTGCGGGTAGCCCGCCGCGAGCGCCGAAGCGCGAAAGCCATGCGGTGTGTAACAACGGGAGAGCACGTCCATTGCGCGGTTGCGCGCTTCATCGATGAGATTGGAGTTCATAAACTTCTCTACTGTTCGTTTGCATCCGGTCGCGTTTTGATCCATCGTACCGCAACAACCTGCAATCGTATGCTGCTGTCTATCGGTACAATAGAATTGCCTGTGCGATCTATCTAGGGTACAATCCTGGCGCTATGGAACATATTCTGCGTTTGCATGCGAATCTGCTCTTTACCATTCTCCTGGTCTTTAGCGTGCTGGCGCTTTGGGCGCTGATCCTGGGTCTGTTGCGGCATCCGGTTGGAGTATGGCTCCGCAGTGGCATGGCGATCGGGGTGCTGCTCGTGCTGTCGGAATGCGTCCTCGGTGTGATACTGCTGGTACGTGGGCTGCTGCCGCTCCGCCCGGAAATGCATATCCTCTATGGCATTATCGCACTGCTTACCATTCCGATTGCCCACTCCTCGGCGCGCAACCGTGAGCCGCGATCCCAGGGATGGATGTATGCCTTCGCCTGTATGTTCGTGTGCATCATTGCGCTGCGTGCCGTTGAGATGGCTCGACCATAGCGCGGCTCGCGCCTGACCACGGTTCTGCTATGGACACACCACCCGTTATCCGCCTGTCGCCGCCTGCGGGACGCGCCCTGCTCACATGGAACGGAAAGCGATTGCCAGCGCCGCTCACCGTCCCGCCCGCTATCGAAGTGGAACGATCGGGTGCAACCGGTCCGAATATGTTGATCCACGGCGAGAACCTCGCCGCGCTGACCTGGCTTCTGGCGAACGGGTATCGACAGCGCATCAATCTGATCTACATCGACCCGCCATTCGGCGCCGGCATCGACCGTGTGCGCCGCATACGCCTGCGCGGTTCCGATTCTGCGCGGCTCATTCCTGTTCCCAATGCTGAATACCGCGATACCTGGGACGACGACGCCTATCTCCAGTTTATGTACGAACGCCTGATCGCACTGCGCGACCTGCTCGCCGACGATGGCAGCATCTACCTGCACTGCGATTTTCGCAAGGCGCACCTGCTGCGCTGCCTCATGGACGAAGTCTTCGGCGCCGAACGGATGCTCAACGAAATCATCTGGTTCTACCCAAGCGGCGGCGATGGCGAACGCCAGTTCAACCGCAAGCATGATACCATCCTGCTCTATGCCCGCAGTGATCGCTGGACGTTCAATTACGACCAGGTGCTCATCCCCTACACGCAACAGCAACTCGCCCGTTTTCGGCAGGCGGACGAGCATGGACGCTACTACTGGAACGTCAACCCGCGCGGTGAGCGCGTCAAGACCTATCTGCGCAAACCAGGCGTCGGCGCCTATGATGTCTGGACCATCCCGATCAATGCAGCGCTCGTGCGCGACCTGGGGTACCCCACCACCAAACCACCGGCGCTGCTGGATCGCATCGTGCGCGCTTCGTCCCGTCCAGGCGACCTGGTGCTGGATTGCTTCGCCGGATCGGGCACGACGGCAGTCGTCGCGCAGCAGTTGGGACGACGCTGGATCGCCTGTGATGTCAATCCCGGCGCCATCCAGATCACTGCCCGTCGGTTGCGCCGCATGCCTCAACCGCGCGATCCGGCATCCGATGGCTTTACCATTGTGCAGATCGGGGAAACGACGCCAGCGCCGCGCGGCGAGGCGACCGTTCGTATCGTGCGTACCGATGCGCAGATCACGATCACGGTCGAGGGATACATCAATCCCGCATTGACAAACGTCTCAGGCGATCTGACCGATTGGCGCTGTATGGTTGATGAGATTCTGATCGATCCCGCATACGACGGGAGACTGTTTCGCCCCACGATTGTGGATGCGCCACTGCGTCGCAGGACGCTCGTCAGCGGCGTCTACACCCTGGATCGGCACGCCACTGGCGCACTGCTTGCTGTGAAGATCATCGACGTGACCGGCGGTGAAGCGTGGATGGTTATGCTAACAGACGGTGAAACTTTGACATTTTGACAACTTGACGCGCTGCACACAAAGGTGTATACTTGCTCAAGCCGGTTGTGACCGGTCATATGGTTGTGCTCTTTCGCCCAAATACAGCGCTCGCATGCTCGCCAGGTTCACCAGGTTCGGTCACGAACATACGGTGAATATGCAGGAAAGAACCTGCAGCGATTGTCAAAGCGCAGAGTTGCGTCAGGAAACAACACGTTTTCCAGCCGGCTCAGGCGAGAGAGTGTTCTATTGAAGGGATATGGACGCTAACTCTGGTCATAGTTGCGCGCGGCAGCACAATGATATCTGCGCGTCAGTCACCTCATACGCTGCGGGGAAGTGCAGCGCAGGCGGTCGCATATAAGCGGTACGCCCCCCTTTGGTTATGCGCCCCCGCAGTCTGAGGCTGTGGGGGCTTTTTAGAGCGAGACACCTCACGCTCCAGTCCTCCTGACACTGGCGGCTTATCGCGTGCCACGGCGATTGCGCCGCTCACTGCCGCGCCTTCCGATCGACAATTGACAATCCGCCTGTACTCTGTCAACGGAGGACTGCCATGACTGCGCTCACTCTGCGCGCCATTCCTGCAACCAGGCGCGCATCCGCGCTCTACTGCGCAACCGGCGGCAGCGGGTTTCCGCTACTGTTCATCCATGGCTTTGGCGCCTGTGGTGATGTGTTTCAACCGCTCGCCAGCAAACTTGCCAGCCGGTATCAGACCATCGTGCCAGACCTGCGCGGGCATGGTCGGAGTCGTCGATTGCCGCTCGCCGATAGCATCGAGCGTCTGGCAGCTGATGTGTGCGATCTGCTCGATCTGCTCGGCGTGTCGCGCACCGTCATTATCGGTCATGCAGGCGGAACGGCGGTTGCCGCCCACCTCGCCGCCGACCAGCCGACGCGCGTGTCCGGGCTGGTGCTGATCTCGCCACCTGAGATCCTGCCGTGTGGACGGCGGTCTCTCGGCGCGCGCCTGCGCGATGGGTTGAGCGCAGCGTTCAGCCGCTCAACCAGTGCTGGCGACCACGACGCACAGGCATGCCAGCGTCTGCTCCAGCATACCGATTACCGCACGCAACTGCGCTCGATAACCGCGCCAACGCTCATCATCGCCGGGGATCGCGACCCCGCCCCGATCCTGCGTCAGGCGCACGAGATAGCGCAGACCATTGGACATGGCACACCGGCGATCGTCAGTGGAGGAGGCGTCAGCCTGCTGCACACCCACGCAGACGCACTGATCGACGTGCTGACGCCATGGCTCGATCAGCAGGAGTGCGCCGCATGACCGCCCCCCTCGATCTGGATCTGCTCGAATCACAGGTGCGCGCCGCCCTGGAAGCCGACGACATCGCAGCCCTCCGCGATCTGGTGGCGCGCATCTACCCTCCCGATCTGGCGGACATTATCGAACGGCTCGACGATGAGGATCAGCAGCGCGTTTTCAGCCTGCTCGAACGACAACAGGCGGCTGATGTCCTCGATGAAGCCAGCATCGACACCGCCCGCGAGTTGATCGGTCAGATGCCGGTCGAACAGGCTGCCGATATTCTGGAAGAACTCGATAGCGACGATGCCGCCGCCATTCTCACCGAAGACGTTCCAGAGCGTCAGCACGAATTGCTGGCGGCAATGGCGCCAGAGGAGGCCGCCGATGTTCGTGAACTGCTGCGCTATCCGCCGCAGAGCGCCGGTCGTCTCCTGAACGATCAGTTCGTCGCACTGCGCGAAAGCGATACGGTTGCCGACGCGATGGCGCGCCTGCGGAGCATTGTTCACGACGCAGCGGTTATTGTCTATCTATATGTGCTCGATGTGCGTGATCGATTGATCGGCACAGTCAGCCTGCGGCGTCTGCTGGTAGAGAAACCGGATCGACCGGTCATTTAATTGATGCGCCCATCACCCATTGCGGTTCATCCTGAAACCGATCAGGAAGAGGTGGCGCGCATGGTGGCGCGCTACGATCTGGCAGCGTTGCCGGTCGTCGATGATGCGGGGCGCATGCTCGGCGTCGTTACCGTTGATGATGTGATGGACGTGCTGGTCGAAGAAGGCGCGGAAGATGTGTTGAAGTTCGGCGCTGTGGCGCAGGGACAGGCGGACGAAACCTACTTCACGACACCGATCACGGCGTCGGTGCGCCGGCGTATCGTGTGGTTGCTGTTCCTGTTCGTCGCCGGATCGATCACGGCAAATGTGCTGCGGCTCTTCGAGGCGGAGCTGGAACAGGTCGTTGCGCTGTCGTTCTTCATTCCGCTGCTGATCGGCACCGGCGGCAATACCGGTGCGCAAACCGTTTCGACCCTGATTCGCGCTATGGCGCTCAATGAAGTCCGTCTACGCGATGTATGGCGCGTGCTGGCGCGTGAATTGCTGGTGGGCGTCATTCTGGGCTTTCTGCTGGCGATTATCGCATTCGGGCGCGCGTTCCTGGAAGTGCCGATGGCGTCGCTGGCGATCACGGTGGCGCTATCGGTGATGGCGATCTGCATCTGGGCGAATATTATTGGTGCGATGGTGCCGATGGCAGCGCGACGCTTCGGCATCGACCCTGCGCTGATCTCTGCACCCCTCATTACCACCCTGGTGGATGCCAGCGGATTGGCGATTTATCTCCTGATCGCCAAAGCGCTGCTCGGTTTGTAGCGAGATGGCGCGTCACTGTCGCGCTCCCGCACTCCCCGTCTTTATTTCGCACCGAAAAAGGATTGCGATTCCTTCACCGTCTCGCTTATAAAGGCATCTTTTCCCTATGACACTCCATCGGTACACTAATAACGAAACAGAGACCAACCAGGAGCGTCTGCCATGCCTCCACACCTTGCCAGCGTTCGCGGCCCCCTGATCGGACGCACTTTCGCTCTGGGAGACCAGCCGCTCACCATCGGGCGTGCAGCAGATAATGCCGTGGTGATCGCCAGTCCGCGCGCCTCGCGCCACCACGCCCATATTCGACGTGAAGGCGCGGCTTTCGTCATCTACGACCTGGGCAGCGCCAACGGCACGCTCGTCAACGGGCAGCGGGTGCAACGCGCCGTTCTGCAGCCCGGCGACCTGATCGATATCGGTGATGAAGTCTTTCGCTTCGAGGCGGGACACCAGCAAGACGCCACCCTGCTGAGTGCGCCGCAGGCGCAGCCGCCCGCCTACCCGTCACAACCGCCGACGGCGCCTGCCTACCCGCCGCAGACGCCCCCCCCTGCCTACTCGCCGCCGCCAGCGCCTGCCGCCTACCCGCCGCAGGCGCAGCAGCCCGCCTACTCGCCGCCGCAGGCGCCGCCTGCCTACCCGCCGCAGGCGCAGCCCCCCGCCTACCCGCCACAACCGCAGGCGCAGCCGCAGATGCGTCCTCCGGCGCCGCCCTATCCGCCCCAGAGCGCAGCGCCATCATATCCCCAGCAGACCCCGGCGCAGGGGTATCCAGGGTACGGTCCGCCCGCCGGTCACCCCTCCATGTATGCGCCGCCGCCGCCCCGGACGAAAAGCAGCGGACGGTCCTGCCTGCTGGTGATCATCATCCTGCTAGCGCTGGTCTGTGTGGCAGGCGTGGCAGGCGCCTTCGTCTTCCGCGATCGCCTGCGCGACATTCCGGGGGTCAGCGATCTGCCGGGCATCGGCGGCAATCCGTCGGGCATCGCTCCTCCGCCGGTGCATACCGGCAGCGCAACCGTCGGCAGCGGTCAGGCCGCCGCGATCTCGATGCCCAACGGACCGATGATCGAAGTGCCGCACGGCGCCGTGCCGCCCAACCCCGACGGCACGCCTGGCACGCTCACCTTCTCGGTCGCCCCCGCACCGGATCAACCGGTCAGTCTACCCGATGAGATGGCGCTCAGCGGATCGCTCTATCAGTTCGAGCCGGAAGGGGTGACCTTCGCCGTGCCGGTGCGCATCACGCTCCCGATCCCCGCCGGAACCGACCCGGCGCGGGTGATGGGGCTGGTCACGCGCGACGCCCAGAGCGGCGAATGGGTCACGATTGCGGGCACAGTTGACGCTGCTGCGCGTACCGTGAGCGCGGAAGTGACCCACTTCTCGCCCTACGGCGTGTACAGTTACACCGGCAGCGATCCGGGCGCCTGGCAGCGCAAAAATGGCGGCTGGTTCGTCCTCGAACATCCTGGAGTTCGGGGCGACAGTCCCTATCCGATGTGTAGACAACAGCCGCGCTCGCTGTACCTCAACGTCTGCATCCAGAGCGCGACATTGGCCGACCCAGGACTCGCCTATCTGCTGCCGCCCGATAATCTCCTTGCGATTGGACAGCGTTATGGTAGCGACCGACCGTTCGACCCGCTGAAAGTCTGGCTGCCTGCCGGAACCTACCGGGTAGTCCACTACATCTTTATGAGCGAGATCAACAACGACCCGCTCTATGTGCCGTGCCGGGGATGGTGGGTGAAACCGCCGCAGGTCATCAACCTTCAAGCGGGGCAAACCATCACGTTTGAGCGCTTCGCACCCGAAGATGGCGTGTATATGGACTCGTTCGACCCAGGCACGTGCACCGGCACGCCTGCGTCGCCGCCGGGAGTAACCCAGCCGCCGCATCAACCACCGGCTGACACCGGTCTCTGCCTGGCGAAAATGAACGGCGAGTGGAATGCCCGCCTGACGCTGCGCTCTACCAACGATCCAGATTCCCAGGATGAGATCGGCGATGTAGAAGAGGCAATTTTCGCGTTTCAGATCAACGGCACGGAAGCGCTGGTTCAACTCGTCGACCCAGGCGGGGAACGGAGCGATTTTGCCCGCGGTACATGCAGTGTGCAGAATGGACGCTACGTGATTGACCTGTCACAAACAGACGCGAATGCAGCCATGGTGTTCACGCTTCAATTCAGCGGCGACGACCGGATGACCGGCGATCTCAAGGTTTCTGAGGGTGATATGTACCTGATTGCCGACGCTGAATTGACCCGTCGGGCGGGATCGGGTCAGTCGCCTCCCAGTGATCAGCCTTCGACCTTCACCGACAGTTGCCCGGCGATGACCGGCAATTGGGACATGACGATGAACCTCGTTTCATCGACCAATCCCAACGTTCCGACCGGCGGGACCAGACAGGGGGTGCTGAGTCTGCGCGTTGAGAATGAGAAAGTGTATGCACAATGGACGGAGGGCGGTCGGCGAAGCCAGACTGCCGGGGGCACATGCACGGCGCAGGGCGATAAGCGTTACCAGATTGTTCTGCAGGAACAGATGCCCGAACTGCACCCGCCGCAGGTGCAGCCGCCACCCTCCGATCCAAACCAGGCGCCTCAGGTGCCGCTCGAAGAATTACTTTTCCCAATCACGTTCGATGTTCAGTTCGAGAACCAGAACCGTATGAGCGGCAATCTCACCGTCCTGGCGTACAACCACAAGTACGCGAGCAGTATCGTCATGTCGCGGCGTTAGCGCCATTCGCAGCACGTGACACAACGGTTCACAGGCGGACAGATGCGCTGTCCGCCTCATATTTTGTCTGTCAGAAGGGCGGGTGAAGACGGCGCCTCCGCTCATCCTGCAGCAGTTCTCAGATACGTTGATCCCTGTTCGGGTCTGCCGTGTAGCGCGAGGCGCCCACTTCCGGCGAAGTGTAGACCGAAATTCATTTCGGTCATCGCGTGGGGTGCGCCATTTCCAGGAGTGTTCAACCCTGTCCATGAGGGTCAACCTTTGTGAGAACTGCTATAAACTGTTCATACCTGGGGTAACACACGCATCTGGGAGCGAGGACCTCCCGCCTTCATCGCGTCTACAAGGGCAAGATGCCCTCGCTCCCAGGAGAAATGTGAACACTTCCCTTCACCTGTAGCAGGAACATCCCGGATCGGGAAAACGCGGTATACTTCTTTGCCGGGGATGGATGGGCGGCGGGCGGCGCAAACCTGTTCCGCTCGCCAGATGCAGGCGGAGAAGTCACATTCAACACGCGCCGCTGCCCAAACAATCGACGAAAGCGAGCAGCCATGACTCAACAGAAACGCCCAACCATCGGCGTTGTCGGCGCCCTGTTCGAGCGGAAGGGTGCCGCGCCGATCAGCGGCATCGGACGAACGTACCTGGAGGCAATTGAAGCCGGCGGCGGCATTCCGCTCCTGATCCACCTGACCGATGATCAGGCAGTGCTCGACACGCATTACCGACACTGCGACGGTTTGCTGTTTTGCGGCGGCGGCGACATCGCCCCAAAACACTACGGACATCCGCCACATCCGCTCCTTGGTCCGGTGGAGGAACTGCGCGACGAAGTTGAACTTACGCTGGCGCGGCGGGCTGTCGCTGATCACAAACCGGTGCTTGCGATCTGTCGCGGCATCCAGTTGATCAATGTCGCGCTCGGCGGTACACTCTACCAGGATATCAGCGATGAACTGCCGGGAACACTCGACCATCGCGCGTCGTCGAAGAGCGGCGACCGGGCGTACCTGGCGCATACGCTGGAACTTGACAGCGCTTCGTGGCTGGCGGAACAATTGGGAACAACCACGATTGCGGTCAATACGCTGCACCACCAGGCGTTGCGTGATGTCGCGCCAGGTTTGCGCGTGGTCGGATGCGCGCCCGATGGGATCATCGAAGCCGTCGAGGGCACAGGCGACACATTCATCGTTGGCGTCCAGTGCCATCCCGAAGAATTGTGGCGATCCGCCGAAACGCGCTGGGCGCGACTGTTCACCGGCTTCATCGCTCACGTTGCAGCGTAGCAGTGCGGAGGAACAACAGAGATGCAACCGCTGGTCGGCATCATTATGGGATCACAATCGGATTGGGAAACGATGCGTCATGCAGCGCAAACGCTGGAAGAGTTGCACGTCCCTTTCGAGACGCGCATCGTCTCGGCGCACCGCACGCCCGATCTGCTCTTCGAGTATGCTGCAGGCGCCGAAGAACGCGGCATCGAGGTCATTATTGCGGGCGCTGGCGGCGCAGCGCACCTCCCCGGCATGACCGCCGCCAAAACGGTTCTGCCTGTGCTCGGCGTGCCGGTCGAGTCGCATGCCCTTCACGGGCTGGACTCGCTCCTTTCGATTGTTCAGATGCCGGCAGGCGTGCCGGTCGGGACACTGGCGATCGGACGGGCGGGGGCGATCAATGCTGCGCTCCTCGCTACGGCAATCCTTGGCAACCGATACCCGCATATCCGCGATGCGCTGCGACAGTTCCGCGAGCAGCAGACCCGTCGCGTGCTTCAATACCCTGATCCACGTGAGCAGCACCAATGAACAATACTATGATTGGCATTCTGGGCGGCGGGCAGTTGGGGCGTATGCTGGCACTTGCTGGCTATCCGCTCGGTCTGCGCTTCCGCTTCTTCGATCCTTCCGCCGATGCGCCGGTTCGCTACCTGGCGGAACAGGTTGTCGCCCCCTATGATGACCATCTGGCGCTGGATCAGTTCAGCCATGGGTTAACGGTGGCGACGTATGAGTTCGAGAATGTGCCGGTAACAACGGCACGCGCACTTGAGCGGCGCATACCGGTGTTTCCGCCGCCGCAGGCGCTTGAGGCAGCGCAGGATCGTCTCCAGGAAAAACGCTTCTTCGCAAGCCTGAACATTCCAACCACGCCTTTCGCGCCGGTGGATGATCGCGAGTCGCTTGAGGCAGCCGTTGTGCATATCGGACTCCCTGCCGTTCTGAAGACGCGACGCCTGGGGTATGACGGAAAAGGTCAGGTGATTCTCCATACCCACACCGACGTTGATCCCGCCTGGCACGCACTCGGCGGGCAACCGTTGATCCTCGAAAAGTTCATCGCGTTCGACCGCGAACTATCGGTGCTGGCGGTACGCGGACAGGACGGCGGCATCGCGTGCTATCCGCTGGTCGAAAATGTTCACCGGAACGGCATCCTGCACCGCTCGATCGCGCCAGCGCCCGGACTTGCAGCCGAAACGCAGATGCTGGCAGAGACGTATGCGCGCCGTGTTCTCGAAGCCCTCGATTATATCGGCGTGCTGGCGATTGAACTGTTTGAAATCGACGAAACGAACGCGCGCGCAACAGGCGCTCGCCTGCTGGCAAACGAAATGGCGCCGCGCGTGCACAACTCCGGTCACTGGACGATTGAGGGAGCAGTCACAAGTCAGTTCGAGAACCATGTGCGGGCAATCGTCGGTCTGCCAACTGGCGCCACCTCAGCGCGAGGGTATGCGGCGATGGTCAATCTGATCGACAGTCTGCCCGATATAACCATGCTGCTGGCGCTGCCGGACACGCACGTGCATCTCTACGACAAAGCGCCGCGACCGGGTCGCAAACTGGGGCATGTGACCATCTGCGCCGGGGATGTGACACAACTGGCAGATCGATTGGCGGTTGTGGAACGGTATGTTCTGGCATGTTGAGCGTCTTCTTCATCTGGTTCATCAACCTGACGCGGCGCACCCGTAATCTCTGGCGTCGATTATTACGGCGCCGCGTGGCGTATGTACGCCTGTCAATCGGTGGGGCGCTCCCGGAATTCGCGCTGCCGCCACCCTGGTGGGCGCGGCGATTCCTGGGCGCCTCGATGCCGTTGAGCATGAGTAATCTGCGCCATCGTCTCGAATGGCTCGCCTCCGACCCGCAGGTACGCGGAATCGTGCTCGACATCAACACGCTGACCTGTGGATGGGCGACGATTGAGAGCCTGCATCAGGAGATCCGGCGCTTTCGCGAACGCGGCAAACGGGTTGTGGCGCGTCTGACGAATCCTGATACGAAAACGTATGTCGCCGCCTGTGCCGCTGATCTGATCGTTGCCCCCCCAGCAGCGCTGCTCAACGTTACCGGTCTGTACACGGGGGTGCGCTTCCTCAAAGACGCGCTGGCGAAAGTGGATCTGAGCGTCGAGGTGACGGCGGTATCGCCGTACAAAACAGCTGGCGATCCGCTGGCGCGCCCTGATATGTCGCCGGAAAACCGCGAGCAGATCGAACGTCTGCTCGACCTGCGCTACGCTGCAATCGTCGAAACGATTGCCACCGCACGACGCAAGACTCCCGATGAGGTGCGCGCGCTGATCGATACAGCGCCGTGGAGCGCCCAACGAGCACAGGAAGCCGGACTCATCGACGCAGTGCTGTATGAAGATGAACTCCCGGCATTCCTGGCGTCCCAGGCAGGGAAAGACGGCGGCGCCGGATCGGAGCCGCAGATCGTCGAATGGGCGCAGGCACGGCGCGCGCTCCGCCTGCCGATGTTGCGCCCCCACCGCCGACTGGTCGGCGTTATCACGATTGAAGGAACCATCGCCGCCGGTCCGAGCCGTCAGAACCCGCTGCCCATCCCGTTGATCGGCGAGCTGATTGCGGGCAGCGAGAGCATCATCCAGGCGTTGCGTCAGGCAGAGCGCAATCCACGCCTTGCCGCAGTCCTGCTGTACATCAACTCACCGGGTGGCAGCGCCTTCGACTCCGACCTGATCTGGCGCGAAGTGCGTCGTCTCGACCGCCGCAAGCCGGTTGTGGCGGTCATGGGCGATGTTGCCGCTTCGGGAGGCTATTACGTCGCGTCCGGCGCACGCACGATCCTGGCGCAACCCGGCGCTGTCACCGGCAGCATTGGCGTGCTGATCATTCGCCCGGTGATAGAAGGGCTGCTGAAACGGGCAGGGGTAAACACGGTTGCCATCGGGCGCGGTGCGAACAGCGCCTTCTTCGTCAGCGACGCGCCAGCTGAAGCGGAACGATCCGCCGTGCGCGCCCTGATCGACGACAGTTACGCCCTGTTCAAACAACGGGTCAGCACCGGACGCAACATTCCAGAACCGGCGCTCGAACCGCTGGCGGGCGGGCGGGTCTGGAGCGGACGCGAAGCATACGAATACGGATTGATCGATGCGTCCGGCGGGGTTCCGGAAGCATTGCTGAAAGCGCAGGAACTCGCCGGATTGCCGCGCGACCGGACGGCGCCGCTGATCCTGATCGGCAGTGGGCGCGGGCGCCTGCCACCCCAATCCTTCCCCAAAGATATGATGGAAGGGCTGATCACGGAACTGCGACAACCGCGCGTCTGGGCAATGTTGCCGTTCAGCGAGGATGAGAGTGTGGTACAATTGAGGGAGATCGCGTAACATTGCAGACCTTTCCAGGGTCATGGAGGATACGACTGTGTCTCTCGTCAACAAAAGCGCGAGCGGTTCTGTCATCGATGTCAACGAACGCACCTTCCGCGCCGAGGTGCTCGAACGCTCACGCACGGTTCCGGTTGTCGTTGATTTCTGGGCGCCCTGGTGCGGTCCCTGCCGCGTGCTGGGTCCCATTCTGGAACGGCTGGCTGCCGAGGCGAAAGGCGCCTGGATTCTGGCAAAACTGAATGTGGACGAGAATCCGCGCCTGGCGCAGATGTTCCAGGTCCAGGGCATCCCGGCGGTCAAAGCGTTTCGCGATGGCCGGGTGGTGGACGAATTTACCGGCGCGCTGCCCGAATCGCAGGTGCGCGCGTGGCTGAAGCGCATCATGCCGCCGCCGCCCGCTTCGCCTGCCGACCGTCTGGCGGCGGAGGCGGCAGCGATTGAGGAGCGTGATCCGCTCGGCGCCAAAGCGCGGTATGAAAGCGCACTCTCGTTCGATCCCAATCATAGCGCCAGCCTGTTTGGGTTGGGGCGCCTGATGCTCATGGCGGGCGACCCGGCAGGCGCCGAAATGTTGAAGAAGGTTCCGTCCGACGCGCCACAGGCGAAACAGGCGCAGGCATGGCTGGCGCTCGCCGATCTGATCGCCGAAGCGGAAGAGACCAATCCGTCAACGCTGTTGGAGCGCATTGAGCAGAATCCAGCGGATCTCGAGGCGCGCTGGTTGCTGGCGGCGCATCAACTGCGCGGGCAACGCTACGCCGATGCGATCCAGACCCTGCTGGCAATTGTTATGCGCAATCGCGCATTCCGTGATGACGGCGCGCGCAAGATGCTACTCGCACTGTTCACTGCACTCGGCGATCAGCACCCGCTCACCGTCCAGGGGCGACGCGATCTGGCGAATGCAATGTTCTAATGGATGAATGATCTCACTACTGTTTGAAGCCTACCAGTACTTTCTCGCCAATCAATCGCGTTTCTGGGCTGCCACAACCCAACACCTCTGGATCAGTTCGGTAGCGCTGGCGATCAGCACGGTCGCCGGGCTGCCGATCGGCATCTGGGCGGCACATCAGGTGCGCATCGGTCAGTGGGCAATCAATGCGTTTGGTGCGCTGCGTCTGGTACCGAGTCTTGCCATCCTCTTCCTGATGCAACCGTACCTCGGCATCGGCGCATTGCCAGCGCTGGTGGCGTTGACATTGCTGGCAATTCCGCCGATCCTCATCGCTACCTATGCTGGCATTCGCGCAGTCGACGGTGGCGTGCGCGACGCGGCGCGCGGCATGGGAATGACTGCCGCGCAGATCCTCTGGCGCGTGGAACTCCCGCTCGCACTGCCCTCGATTGTTGGCGGCGTGCGCACAGCAGCGGTTGAAGTGATTGCAAGCGCGACCCTTGCCGCATTTATCGGCGGGGGCGGGCTGGGCATTTTCATCACCCGCGGCTATGCGCTGTTCGATACCCGGATTATGCTCGTCGGCGCCATACCGGTCGCCCTGCTGGCGCTGGCAGCCGAATTGATGCTCGGCTGGACGCAGCGCCGCCTGGCATCCAATCTGGGCGCCGCAACGTAGGCATATGTGTTTATAGTCAAAAGGAGGTTCATGGTGCGATCAATCCGAATGTTGTTGGCGTTCACCACGCTGGTCGGTGTTCTCCTCGCAGCCTGTAGCGCTCCGGCGCAAACGACGCAACCAACCGCTGCACCGCAGCCCGCCCCCGCAGAAGCCGCACCGGTCCGCATTGGATCGAAAAACTTCACCGAAGCTATTCTGGTCGCCGAGATGTACGCGCTGGCGCTGGAAGACGCTGGCATCCGCGTCGAACGCAAGTTTAACCTCGGTGCAACACCGGTGGCGCACACGGCGCTGGTCAACGGCGAGATCGATCTGTACCCGGAGTATACGTCGACCGGTTTGCTCGAAGTGTTGAAGCAGGCGCCGATCGCCGATGCGAAGGGCATTCTGGAAGCAGTGCGCAAGGGGTATGAGGAACAGTTCAAACTGACCTGGCTCGAACCATCGCCGTTCAACAATACGAATGCCCTGGCGATGACCCGCCAGCGCGCCGAAGAACTGGGCATCCGCACCTACTCCGACCTGGTGGCGCGGTCGGGTGAACTGAAACTCGGCGGACCGCCGGAGTTCCCGGAGCGTGAAGATACCAAAGGGTTGATGGCAGCGTATGGGTTCGATCCCAAGTTCATCGGCGATAACTTTGTACAACTCGATACCGGCGCGCTGCGCTACGAGGCGCTCACGAAAGGCGATATCGATGTGGTCGTCGCCTTCGGCACCGATGGACAGATCAATGGACTGGGACTGGCGTTGCTGGAGGACGATAAGAACTATTACCCGATCTACCAGATTGCGCCGGTCATCCGGCAGGATACGCTCGCCGCAAATCCCGCCATCGCTGAGACGCTCAACAAACTGGCGCCACTCCTGACCAACGACGTCATGTCGGGGTTGAACTGGCAGGTCGATGGTCCGGAGAAGAAGGAGATCGCCGACGTGGCGCGCACCTTCCTGCAACAGCAAGGGTTTATCAAGTAGATCCATGGCATTCATTATTGCCGATCGACTGACGAAAACGTTTCCTGGCGAGACTCGTCCGGCAGTCGATCAGGTCTCGTTCGAGATCAAACAGGGTGAGTTCGTTGTTTTGCTGGGACCGTCCGGTTGCGGCAAGACGACGCTGCTCAAAATGATCAACCGCCTCTACGAGCCGACATCCGGACGCCTGTTGATCGACGGAGTCGATGTGCGTTCGATGCCGGCAACTGCGTTGCGCCGTCGCATCGGGTATGTCATCCAGCAGACGGGGCTGTTCCCCCATCTGCGCATCGAACAGAACATCGCCGTCGTTCCACAACTGCTCCGCTGGGATCGCGCGCGGATCGAGGCGCGGATCGACGAATTGCTCGACCTGGTGGAACTGCCGCGTTCCTACCGCCGTCGCTACCCGCGGCAGTTATCCGGGGGCGAACAGCAGCGTGTCGGTCTGGCGCGCGCACTTGCCGCAGACCCTTCGCTGATGCTCATGGACGAACCTTTTGGCGCGCTCGATGCGATTACCCGCGCCCGGCTCCAGGAAGAGTTGTTGCGCATTCAGCAGCGTCTCCACAAAACGATCCTGTTCGTGACGCACGATGTCGATGAAGCGCTGCGCCTGGCGGATCGACTGCTGATCATGCGCGCCGGGCGCATTGTACAGTTCGATACGCCGCTGGCAGTGCTGGCGGAACCGGCGGACGACTTTGTGCGTGACCTGCTCGGCGCCGACGATGTGCTGCGGCGTCTCAGTTTGCTCACTGTCGCCGATGCGCTTGCCAGCGACGGTATGAATGGCGATCACACCGCTCACGGGAGCCAGGAGACATTGAATCCTGGCGATAATCTGCGCGAGGCGCTTATCCGCATGCTGCGATCCGGCGGGCAACCGCTGCCGGTGGTTGACAATGGTCGGCAGTTAGGGCGGATTTCGCCCGACACGATCGCTGCCGCGCTGACGCGCAAAACCCATGCGCTACCTGATTGACAACTTTCCCTATGTTCTGAGCCTGATCGGGCAGCATCTGGTGATGTCCGGCTTGAGCCTGGCAATCGCGCTTGTGATTGCGCTGCCCCTGGGGATCGTCTGCGCGCGCGTGACGCGCCTGCGTAACCTGGTGCTGGGGATTCTGGGGGTGATCTACACCATCCCCAGTCTGTCGCTCTTCGTGCTCCTCATCCCGTTCACCGGTCTGGGATTGCGTCCGGCGGTCATCGCTCTGGTCGCGTATGCGCAACTTGTTCTGGTGCGCAATGTCGTCGTTGGTCTGACCGGGATCGATCCGGCGATTGTCGAAGCGGCGCGCGGCATGGGGATGACGGCAGCGCAGCGCCTGTGGCGGGTTGAACTACCGCTGGCGCTGCCGATCATTCTGGCGGGAGTGCGCGTTGCGATGCTGTCGATCATTGCCATTGGCACAATTGCGGCATTCATCAACGCCGGTGGGTTAGGATTACTGTTGTTCGATGGGGTGCGCAGCAGCAATCCTGAGAAGATCATCGCTGGCGCGGTGGCGGTCAGTGCACTGGCGATCAGCGCCAACGGCATCCTGTGGCTGATCGAGCAGCGTGTCTTCCAGGCGACGCAGGGGGTGACGGGGACTAAGAACTGAGAACCGAGAACCAGGAACCAGGAACCAGGAACCAGGAACTGAGAACTGAGAGCCAGAACCAGAGCGTGTGGCAGTCTGGCGGGCTGTTTTGATCACGAAGACCTGGAAACGCACAGGGTTCGGTCGATATTCTTTATCTTCGACATGGCCATTGCGCCGATGGCAGTGGCGTTGATCCGTCCGCACGGAGCGCCTGTCAACGCAGCGCCGGAAGCAGAGAGCATACCGGCGAGTGATCCTGTTAGCGATCCTGTCAGATACCCGCTATGGACAACTACCAGCACATCTGGCTGAACAACACCACGCTGACATACATCGATCAGGGGCATGGTGCGCCGGTGGTTCTCGTTCACGGCAGCGGACCGACCGATCTGCGCACATGGGAGCGGCAGATCGAGCCGTTCGCCGCCCACTTCCGCGTCATTGCCTACAGTCGACGATGCCACTACCCAAACCCGCCTGCCGGTGATCACGCCGATAGTGCTTCAACCCGCACCCATGCGCGTGATCTGGCTGCGCTGATCACTGCGCTCCAGTTGGGACGTGTCCACCTGATCGGCTTTTCGTTCGGCGCGGATATTGTTCTACGTCTGGCAGTGGATCGTCCTGACCTGGCGCGTACACTTACCATCACAGAACCGCCGTTGCACTCGTGGCTCGCCGCGCTGCCCGGCGGGATCGACCTCCTGGCGCAGCGCGCAGCAGCGATCCTTCCGGCGAAACGCGCCGTGCAGCAGGGCGACCTGGAACATGGCGCGCGGCTCTTTATCGACGGCATGATGGGGAACGGCGTGTTCGATCAACTGCCGCCATCAGCCCGCCAGCGTATCATGGACAATGCCCGCCTGATCGGCGCCGAGCCGACAGAGATCGACGCGATGGGAGCGGAGGACATCACCCGCAGCGAAGCAGCGACGATCCAGACGCCGACGCTCCTGCTCACCGGCGACGCAAGTCCGCCGATGTTCCTGCTCGTCAGCCGGGAACTGGCGCGCTACCTGCCGAACGTCGAACAGGTGCAGATACGTGGCGCCTCTCATCTCCTGCACGTCATGCAACCGCAGGCGTACAACGCGGTTGTTCTGGAGTTTCTGACCAGGCACGGGGGTCAGGGGTCCTCTCACGTGTAGAGTTTTTGGGAGAGATGCGCGATGTTCTGCATTCCCGTGCGCCGTTGCCCCTCATCCCCCCTGCTCTCAAGGGTAGATTTCTTGGGAGAGATGCGTGATTTTCCGCATTCCGGTACGCTTTTGCCCCTCATCCCCCCTGCCCCCTTCTCCCACACGGGGAGAAGGGGGAGTCAGGCGTCCTGATGGCTGAAACGGGCGATGGCACGCAGGGGTGTGCCAAAACATCTACCCCTGTGAGGGTCAGGGGTCAGAGGTCAGGGGTTAAACTGAGAACCGAGAACCAGGAACCGAGAACCAGGAACCGAGAACTGAGAACCAGGAACCAGGAACCAGGAACCAGGAACCAAAAACTGAGAACCGGGTTCAACCTTCAACCCTCAACCTTCAACCCTCAACCTTCAACCCTCAACCCTCAACCCTCAACCCTCAACCTTCAACCCTCAACCTTCAACCTTCAACAACATACACCACGAACTCGCCTGCTTCGATCCGTGTGGCGTGCTGGTCGAGGTATGCGCGCACATCCGGGGAAGCGAGCGCATCGCCATGCGCCGGCAACACAACGTAACGAATCGGGTGCCGATCCAGGTAGCGCGCGAAATGATCGGCATTCTCCATAATGTTCCGCTGAAATGTCTCATCGAACTCGAACCACGTCGCCGGTTGGCGCGCATACAAAATGGTATGCCAGTACGCCTCGGTCAGCACATAGCCGCGTGGTTGTTCGCGCAACACCTGCCAGACCGGCGCATACTCGCGGAGGCGCGCCCCCTCGACGGCATGGTATCCGATGGCAACCAGATTGATGACAGTAAACAGGGTGATCAGATAGAATGCAACCCGCCGACGCCAGGGGATCGTCAGGCGCGTGATGCCAGCGGCAAACAACAGCGCGAGTGGCGGAAGCGCGGGAATGACAACCCGCGGACTGTTTCCAGAACCAGGCGTCGCCGCATACACCAGCAGCACGACGATTCCCAATCCGAGCCATGCCAGCAGCACCGCCAGAATACCGGCAGGAAATCGTCCGCTGCGCGCACCGGAGGCTGCAACAGCACCGATGACCGCCAGGGTCAATAGTGCACCATACCACGGAATATAGAACAACAACTCGAGCATCTGCGGCGCCACCAGGCTGAACTGCTGTAGCGACAATCCGCCTGTCGGCGTGCGCTCACCCTGACCAAGATAGTGGTACCAGACCCATGGCGACGTTATCATCGCCGGAGTGATCAGCGCAGCCACTGCATGCGTTCCAGAGAACGGCACAGCGAACTCCTCACGGTGCAACCGTCGTGCAATCATCAACCAGAGAGCAGAGATGCCAATGATGCCAGAATAGATCAGCAGCAGGTCCAGTTTCATCAGGATCGCCAGAGAGCCGAGGATCACGGTTGCCACCGTGCGCCCGCGAACATGCGCCAGCACGGCTGCTGTCAGCGCCAGTGCGGAGAGCGCCTCGGTATAGGCAACCGTCGCATAATCTCGAAAGAGAGGGAAACAGGCAAGAAACGCTGCTGCAATCAACGCCTCTCGTCGTGTCAACCAGAGACCTGCCAGCCAGTAGGTGAGGATCACCACTCCGGCGCCTGCAAGCGGAACAACCAGATGCAACGCCGTGTACGAGCGCGTCATCGCCCAGGCAAGAGCAAAAACCAGTGGCGGAACCGGACCCCACCAGCGATGCAACCCTCCCTGCGGGAACCGATAGAGCGCCAGCGGCGCCAGCGAGGGCGGATCGGGCGGAAAACCCTTGATCCGTTCGTAGGTATCCGGCGCACCCAGGAGAAATGCCGGATTCTCAACGGTCAGGACTCCCCAATGCATATTCCGCGGCGCATCGCCATACTGCGGTCCCGTGAGCAGTTGCACCAGCGCGAATTGACCCGCCAGCAACGCCAGAATAACCGTGCGCGAACCGATTATTGCGCGAATGCGAACATACCAGGAATGGCCAACCTTATTCGATGGGGAAGAGCTGGCATGGTTCATTGTCGTTCATTTCCCCCAAGACCGCTAAGCGCTTGCATCGGGTATCGTTCCGCTCCCGCCGCCCCCTGTATGAGCGCAGCGCTGCTGCGCCTCTTCATCGCCCCGCGCCGCCGCCCCCTGTATGAGCGCAGCGCTGCTGCGCCTCTTCATCGCCCCGCGCCGCCGCCCCCTGTATGAGCGCAGCGCTGCTGCGCCCCTACGTCGCGCCCCACCTATGATACACTACTCATATCATGACCATTCTAGAAAAGGATATACCGATAGATATGGACCTCCCGATCATCATCATTGGCGGCGGGCTTGGCGGACTATCCGCCGCCATTCACCTGGCAGCGCGCGGTCGGCGCGTGGTTCTGCTCGAAAAAAACGAACGGGTCGGCGGCAAACTGAACCTGGTCGAGGCGGATGGATTTCTGTTCGATACCGGTCCCTCGCTGCTGACAATGCCCTGGGTGTTACGGTCGGTCTTTACTGCCGCAGGGCGACGCATGGAGGAAGCGCTGACCATTACGCAACTCGAACCCATCTGCCGGTACCGCTGGCCCGACGGTGCACGGTTCGACGCTCACCAGAATCTGCCACGCCTCATCGAGGAAATCGAACGGATCGAACCGGCGGATGTTTCGGGGTTTCTCCGCTTTCTTGCCTACGCTGAACGGATTTATCGGGCGGCGGAAGGACCATTTTTGCTCCGACCCTTCGACGGGATCCGAAGTCTGCTCACGCCTGAACTCTTCACCGGAACGTTGCAGATCGACCCCTTCCGCACGGTCGATCAGGCAGTCAGCAGTTTTTTCCGCAGCCGGTATCTGCGCCAGGTATTCAATCGCTATGCATCGTATAATGGATCATCGCCATTTCGCGCACCGGCAACGTTCAACCTCATTCCTTATGTCGAGTTTGCTCAGGGTGCGTGGCATGTTTCTGGCGGAATGTATCAGATCGCACGCGCACTCGAACAACTGGCGCGTGAACTGGGGGTCGAAATCCGCGCCTGCACACCTGTCGAACACATCGAGGTCAGCAACAATGCCGCAACCGGCGTCATCCTGGCTGGCGGTGAGCGACTTGCTGCCTCCCGGGTGATTGTCAATGCCGACCCACGCTACGCATATGCAACGTTGTTGCCCGGACATGAAAAAACCGCCGCACGCCTTGCACAGCTGGAACTATCGTACAGCGGATTCGTGCTATTGCTGGGGATCAATCGCATCTACCCCGACCTGGCGCACCACAATATCTTTTTCTCTTCCGACTATCGCGCCGAATTTGCCGCCATCGTCGATATGCAGGTTCCCGCACCCGATCCAACAATCTACGTTTGCGCAGCATCAGTAACCGATCCGCGCCTGGCGCCTCCCGGTCATATGAACCTGTTCGTTCTGGTCAACGCCCCGGTGCTCAATCCGCGGGTCAACTGGGCACGCGAAGCGCAGGGGTATCGCAATCTGATCCTGCACAAACTCGAGCGCATGGGACTGGAGAACCTGAGCCAGCATATCGTCATCGAGCAGATCTGGACGCCAGAAACGATCAATCAACGCTACAACGCGCCGGGGGGATCGATCTATGGACTGGCATCGAACAATCCGTGGACAGCATTCATGCGTCCGCCGCTGCGCGCCCGTGACGTGCGCGGCGTCTACTTCGTCGGCGGCGGGACCCATCCCGGCGGCGGCATTCCACTGGTACTACTTTCCGGGCGCGCCGTCGCCGAGCGTGTCATGGCGGATTCCGCCTGACATATCGTTAAGAAACGATTTAAGAACCTCTTGACTTATGGCGCATGAATGCTATCATGCAACCAACACCCCAGGGAACGAAAAGGATAACTGGACGTTGACAAACGGATCGATGATCCTGTACAGCAAGCGGCGCTTCCCACAGGTGTCGGGATGACGGGGGCGACCGTAAGTCGAGGGAAATGGCATAGTATCAGCGCCATGGAGATCGACAGGCAAGCGCCGGATGTTTGATGAAACACCGGATGCTGTGTGAGCTGGCACAGGATTCCAGCGGTAAAGCTCGCACCATCGCAGGGGGAATGAGAGGCGAGGTGCGTTGCGACCCCGACAGAGGAGCTGGCCGTCTGCAAAGCGCTGTCGCGGTAGCCGGGCGGTAGATCCAGGAGTTGAGAACCAGAGCCTTTTCAGATACCCTGGGGTATTGCTTTGCTCTCTAACCTGTGCAGCATCTGCTGTGCAGGTTTTTTTATTTTGCAGAGCGTTTCTCGTAAAGGTTGATTCGATGCTATAGCAATCTTTGTGAGAACTGCCATAGAGCCTATCCGAATTGGCGACGATGACCGCTATCGTCACAATCTCGGAGTCGGAAACCCTCGCTCGCACATCACTGCGATGACCCGGCCGTTCCATCAGCGCGTCAATCACGACAAAGGCGGTTATCATCCAAGTGGTGTCCATGTCTCGCTTCAACGGAGAGAGAAAGCGCGCACCGCGCCGACCGGTTTGTGCGCGCTGCGTGCTGCAAAGACTCGCCTCAATTCAGGGTTGTTCCCTGATAGACAGTGCTCTGCCATCGTTATAGACTCCGGGTGTCAGTGACGCTCGCAGAGAGCAGGGTGGCGACGGATGACGCCCTCTGTTCCCTGAGGGAGGAAAGGAGGCCTGTTGTGTCCGCTCAGCGAGCACATTACGCTTTGGGGATCGTACTGCTTATTGTTGCCACGATAGTAGCAGGCATTACTGCAACTGCAACCTCTGCTACAACTGAAGCCGAGCCATTTTATAATCGCCTCATGTTGATGGCTGCCCAGGGTGACAAGCGCGCCCAAGACTTTGTGCGGCTTGTAGATGCTCTTGTGACGCGTCAGGGCTCACCTGGCGTTGTGAATGAGCGACGGGTAGAACACGTCACTCGTATTGGGGACTTACAGATTGAGGCAGTTGGACTTGAACCGTTTTACTTGAAGCTCTACAACAATATAACATTTCAATCCCACGAGCAGATCCGCGAGTATATCGCTATGAGAGAGCAGGCGCTTGCAAACGTCGTTTCAAGCAATCCCTCTGGCACTATCGAGGTGTCAATCTCCCTTCAGGAGTACACCCCCTTAAGCGATGTACTGCAGTTGAAGCGCAAGTACAATCTCGATATCGATGAAATGACGCTTCATCTGTTTGTCGATGGAGAACGCCACAGCGTATTGTATGTGAGCGACCCGACAGAGCCAGATGATCGGCGCATCGTTGATTTCGATGCCTCTGTAGATCAGTTCGAGGAGCAATTGTGGCAACTACTTCCCGCACCTGTTTTGGAGAAGAAGGGAATTCATGCGCAAAACACCTCCTTCAAAGTCTCCTGGCTACGAGGTACTTTACCTGCAACTGATGCTTCACTGCTGAGTGATCAGCAAGCCATCATGCTTGTTGATCCGATAAGCGACATTCTCGATACGTATAAGGATCGAGCAGTAGAGGTTCGTGTGGTACAAGTCCCAAACTTATTAGCAGCTATTGAGACGGTTGAAGGACTTTCGCGACTGAGTCCCCAACTTCCTCAGCCTACACCTACGCCACTGAAGGATGAAAAGTGAATGTCTACACACAGTGCCATAACTTTACGAGGGGCTCGAACAGTAAGAGCGTGATCAAAAACTAAAACCTCGGATAAAGCCTATTCAGGAGCATTGCAATAGAACCGAGATAAAGAAAGGCTTCGCTTGATTCTGGGTTGCGGTTGTTGCGGCGAATAATTATTCGCCGCAACAACCGATTGCGTCCCGCCCACGCAATCGAGCGTTCTACCACCCATCGCTTCGGGATGACCGCACATCCCTTTTGTCCAGGCGGTTTTTCGATGACATTCAGGCGTATCGTCGTGTTCTGTTGCATCCATTCATTTAACCCTTGTTTGTAGCCTTCATCCACCCGAATTTCTTGCATCCGAGGAAACGATTGATGATGCGCGGCCAAAAGCCACTCCGCGCCTTCGGTATCAGAAATGTCTGCCGGATGGACGAGCACGCGCAGCAAGAACCCATTTGTATCAACCCAGCATTGCCGTTTGCGCCCATTGACCTTTTTTTCCCCCATCGTCGCCGCGTTCTCCGCCTGCTTCGGTCGTTTTGACGGATTGGGAGTCCAGGACGCTGATGGACGGCTCCGGGTCGCGATTCAACGCTTGTCGCGCCAGTTTGCGCAAGGTATTATTGATTTTGATGAATGTTCCATCACGATTCCATTTGTCGAAAGAGGAGCGAACCGAACTCATTGGCGGAACATCTTTTGGACGCATGCGCCATTGACAGCCCGTGCGATTTTTGGAGCGCAGCGCGTTGACGATCGCGCGGCGATCAATGTCGGTCGGACGCCCGCCGTTGGGCGACGGGGTGATGACGAGTGGCGCGATGGCGGCCCATTGCGCATCGGTCAGATCGGTCGCATCCTTGGTTGGATAGGATCGACGTGCACGTCGTGGCATACGAGATTGCTCCTCATCAGAACGGCATGGTCGCCATCATGATACCACAAATCCGGTTTTCTGATCGCCCTCTTAGCAGACACGAAGAGCGCGTGTTTAGCCTGTTCATGTCTGCTGTACTCTCGTCACAGACATTCCCCATCCTCGCATCCAACAGCTGAAAGGCCGCCCCGCATGGCGTCTATCGACCGCACGGCTTACTCCGTTTACCGCCGCACCCCGTCGCTCGTCGAGCTGGAGCGCCACTACATCCTCTTAATTTTTAATTTACGGCGCCATCCGCCATCCACCATCGACCACAAGTGTCTGCCCGGTAATGTACGACGCAAGCGGCGATGCCAGGAAGACGATCGCCGCCGCCACTTCCTCTGGCTTCCCGACGCGGCGCAACGCAATGACCCGCTCCCCCCAGGCGCGCATCTCCTCCGGGATTGTCGCCAGTTGCGGCGTCTCGATCAGACCAGGCGCGACCGCGTTGACGGTGATGTTCCAGGGCGCCGCTTCCCGCGCCAGCGTGCGCGTCAACCCCAGCATTCCGCCGGTTGCCGCAGAAAAATCCGCCTGGTGCGGACCGCCTGCCAACCCGTGGAGCGCCGCAACATTGACGATCCGCCCGTAGCGCCGCCGCATCATGCGACGCAACGCCGCACGGCACACATGGTATGCGCCGTCGAGATGCAGCATCAGCGTCTCGTTCCACTGCGCGATGCCGAGCGTTTCGACCGGCATCAGGCGCATTGCGCCAGCGCAGAACACGACAATATCCAGACGCCCGTGCTCCCCGGCGACGGTATCGACCAGTGCATCAACCGACTGCGGATCGCGGGCATCGACCTGGCGCGCCACAACGCTGCCACGCATCCCGCGGCATCTGGCAACGACATTCGCTGCCGCAGCAGCATTCCGGCAGTATCCGGCAACGACCAGCGCGCCACGTTCGGCGAGCATCGCCGCTACCGCTGCGCCAATCGCTCCCGATCCGCCAACAACAATTGCAACCTGATCGGTGAAATCCATCGCTGTCACTCTATGGGGTCTGGTGGAGACAGGAGTTGTACGGTTATCGATGCTATAGTACCACGTCCGATGTGTGCGCGATCATTCGCTCTCCGGTACAATCGGCAGATGGAGGCAGTTCACGAACCGCCTCCACCGGTGTGGAAGTGCAGCATGCGTCGGGCAACACAACACGCTCATCCCCAGGCGACGGTCCTCAGCGCCCCGGAGTTCTATGGTAGAATCAAACGGCTGACACGCATCAAGAGTATCGATCATGCCTGATCTTGTCAGAACGAGTAAATTCCTCAGTCTTATTCTGCGCCACAAGCCGGAGCGCATCGGATTAACGCTGGACGCGAATGGATGGGCAGATGTTGATGATCTGATCCGCCTCGCCAACCAGCACGGCTTTCCGCTAACCCTCTCGCTGCTCGAACGGGTCGTCGCCGAAAACGACAAGCGACGCTTTACGTTGAGCGATGATGGGCGCAGAATCCGGGCGAATCAGGGTCACTCGCTGAAGGTGGATCTGCAACTTTCTCCGTCCCCGCCTCCACACCTGCTCTACCACGGTACTGCTTCCCGGTTTCTCGAGTCGATCAGAGCCGAAGGACTGCGCGCTGGCAGACGTCAGCATGTCCATCTCTCAGCAGACATAGCCACGGCACGACAGGTTGGTCAGCGACACGGCAAACCGGTGGTGCTCGTCGTTCATGCTGCCAGGATGGCGGCAGCCGGGCATCGGTTCTATCTGTCTGCCAATGGAGTCTGGCTGACAGAACGTGTGCCGGTTGAGTTTATCGAGTTTCCGTAATGCTCTGGCTTCCGACAACAGAACCGTCGGTCAGCACCGGGAGAGCGAGACACGACGATACGTGAGGCGATCTGTAATGGTCTTTGAATAATCCGGTATAGCCCGCGCAGGCGGGCTTCGCCCTGGACAGCCGAGGGCTTATGGTCTTTGAGTAATTATTCCGCTCTAGCCCGCGCAGGCGGGCTTTGCCTTGCATAGCCGAGGGCTTATGGTCTTTGAATAAATAATCCGCTATCCGAGACCGACATACGGTACAAGCTTTGGCGAGCCGGTTGCAAATGACGCGAAGAAGGCATCCAGATGGCTGCGCAACTGATCGAGATCCGTCGCCCAGCGATGCACGCGGGTGACCTCCTGACGCATCCACCGCCACAGCTTCTCGATCGGGTTGCACCACGACGCATACGTCGGCAACGGCATCAGTTGGATGGGCCGGCGGACATCTCCAGCCCGGCGCACGGCCCGTCCACTGGGGGTGGCCGGCCCATTGCCAGGACGGGAAAACGCCCAGCGGGTCGTTTGCGGCTCAAGCGCCACCAGGACATCCGGATGACCATGGACCGGCCAATTATCCAGAATGACATCGATGCGCTCAGCCTCAGGATAGGCAGCGCGCCGGTCCGGGAAGAACGGCGCCAGCGTCGCCAGGCCCATCGTCTTCGCCCGCCGGGTGACCACTTGGCCCGTCACGACGTCCAAACTGCCCACGATGCGCAGGTCACCATCGGTCGCCAGACTCCGTTCCGCCCGCACCTGATCGGCGCCTGCCTGTCCATACCCGTTGGCCAGGGTCGGGCGCCGGGTGACCGTGACGTCATCCCGATCCACGGTCACCACCTGGTTGGGGTGCGCGCGGGCATCCTCCACCACGTCCGCAATCTCCTGCAGTTTGGCCTGATCGTGAGGATCAGGGCTAGGCCCATGACTGCGGGCGCGCTGCCAGGTGATGCCCAACCGATCCAGGATGCGGGCGATCCCGCGCAGCGCGGCGTCGCGTCCCCACCCCAACGGGCTGCGGATGGCGTCCAGGGTCCCGCGCGTCTGGGTCAGCCCGCACGGCCGCGGGTCACGGCGGACCAGATGCTCCACCTCAGGAGCCGCCGTCTCAGGGTCATGGCGGTCAGGGGGAACAAGCGGGCGTGCGCCCGCGTCCGTCCCGGATGGGGAGGCTATCGATGCCCTCGGCTTCCCAGCGATTCAGCCAGAGAGAGACGGTTTCCGGATGGCGCGGACGCAGCAAGCGTTCGCGCGCCGTGACAGCGGGCGGCACGCCGGACGCGATGAGCAGGAACGCTGCCGCCCGTTCACGCACATAGGGCTTGGGGGCGTGATCGCGCAGGTCTTCGAGGGTCTCCCGCTCCTCGACGGACACGTGAAGGGTCCGGCGTGCCGGCATCGCAACCTCCTGAGCAAGGCTTGACACGGATGGATATCAGTATAACGGAATATTTTTTCAAAGTCCATTAGCCCCACGGCTCGTTCGGTATAGCGGATTATATTCTCAATCTCCATTACATGGAGGAACCCAATCATGCCTTTACCCCGCATTCGCGTCAGCGCCAACCGACGTTTCCTTATGACTGAGCATGGCGAGCCATTCTTCTGGCTCGGCGATACTGCATGGGAACTCTTCCATCGCCTGAGTCTGCCGGAAGCGGAACACTATCTGGACGTGCGGCGCCAGCAGGGGTTCAACCTCATTCAGGCAGTGGCGCTGGCTGAACTCGATGGTCTGCACACACCCAATGCCAACGGGCACATCCCTCTGGCTGGCGATGATCCGACTCGCCCCAACGAGTTTTATTTCCGGCACGTGGACGCCATCATCCGCATGGCTGCCGAAAAGGGACTCTACATCGGACTCCTGCCCACATGGGGCGATAAGGTTCATGCCCGGTTGTGGGGGATCGGACCGGTCATTTTCAACACCGACAATGCGCGCATCTACGGTCGATTCCTTGGTGAGCGCTACCGAAACGACCCCAACATCGTCTGGATTCTGGGGGGAGATCGCCCTGCCGAAGGGTATGAAGCGATATGGACGGCAATGGCGCAGGGCATCACTGAAGGGTTGGGCTTCAAGCCCTTCTTCACCTATCATCCGATGGGGGGCATGAGTTCCTCGACCACGCTCCATACCGCCGACTGGCTCGATATGAATATGCTCCAGTCCGGTCACCATCTGATGGATGCGCCGAACTGGGAGATGATCCGCGCCGATTATGCGCGAACGCCGGTCAAACCGGCGTTGGACGGCGAGCCAAACTACGAGCACCATCCAGTCGACCCATATACCCGTCTCTGGAAGCCAGAGTATGGTCGCTTTACCGATTACGATGTGCGCAAGCAGGCGTATCGTTCGGTGTTTGCCGGCGCGTGCGGTTTCACGTATGGCAGCCATTCCGTCTGGCAGATGTATGCCCCCAAACATGAGCCGGTCAACCACCCTGCGCCGACGTGGGACGAGGCGATATTCGCTCCTGGCGCGCGCCAGTTGATCCATCTCAAGAATCTGATGCTCTCACGCCCATACTTCACCCGCATCCCCGCGCCTGACCTGCTGCCGGATGTGGCGCCGCTATCGACGCACGTGGAGAAAGATAACCGTGTCAATCCCTTTCGCGCCGCACACCCCGTCGCCACACGCGACAGCGAGGGCGCGTATGGGCTGGTGTACTTCCCGCTGGCGGAGCAGACCCTGACGGTAGACCTGCGCCCATTGCGCGGGCACATCAGGGCATCCTGGTTCGATTCCCGCAGCGGCGGAACCCACCCTATCGGTGGGTATGAACGGAACATCGTAACCTTCACCTCGCCCATCGCCGGACCGGACTGGGTCTTGATCCTGGATGCAGAATCAATGACCCAACTGTAAAGAGAAACGGTAGTTGCCCGGTAGCCCTGCGACTCGTCCGCTATACTGAACATCCCCGCCGTGGGGCCAATGGAGATTGAGAATTGCAGCATTTCTCAGATACGTTGACCGCCATGTCGCACGAGACACCCGTTTCCGGCGAAGTGTAGACCGAAATTATGAAAATTAAGAATATAAACCGGTATTCGCTCCTTGCCGTGGGGCTGATGGAGGTTGAGAATTTAATCCGGTATGCGCCGCGTGCCGTCGGGCTAAAGCCCCCGGCTATGCAAAGCGAAGCCCGCCTGCGCGGGCTATATCGGATTATTTATTCAAGGACCATAAGCCCTCGGCCAGGCAAGGCGAAGCCCGCCTGCGCGGGCTGGAGCGGATTATTTATTCAAAGACCATCATTTCCGGTCGCCGCGTGGGGCGCGCGATGTTCATTGCGGTCGTCCGAGAAGTGTTCAACCTCGTCTGACAGGGTCAACCCCTGTGAGAACTGCGATCATTCTTGAGGCTCCTGCAAAAAGCCATGTCACCAGCGGCGCAGCAGAGTGTATACCTGTGCTATACTTTTCGCACTATCAAATGCCCTGTTGTGTCCGTCATCCTGTGCAACACGCAGACACAACACGTCAGGAGGAGTGGTATGCAGAAGCAGACGCTGATCATGCTTGCGTTCATTGCCGCTTCACTGGTTATGAGCGCATGCGGTGGAGCACCCGCCGCACAACCGACCCAACCCGCTGCACAACCGACCCAACCCACAGCACAGCCAACCCAACCCGCCGCTCAGACCGATGGAAAACTGGCGCAGATCCGGGCAGCTGGCAAACTCATCGTCGGCACCTCAGCAGATTACCCGCCCTACGAGTCGATCGACGAAAATGGCAACTTCGTCGGTTTCGACATGGACCTCATTCGCGCCGTCGGCGAGAAACTCGGCGTTGAGGTCGAGATCCGCGATATGCCGTTCGATTCGCTGATTGCGTCGCTCCAGGAAGGGAAGATCGATGCCGTCATCGCCGCAATGCAGGCGACTGCCGAACGTGAAGAAAAGGTCGATTTCACTATTCCGTACCGCATGACGAAGGATGCGTTCATCGGCGCCGGTAACACGACAATTACCCTGAACAAGCCGGAGGACGCCGCCGGTCTGACGATTGGCGCGCAGACCGGTACAGTGCAGGAGGGTTGGATTCAGAAGAATCTGGTCGCTACGGGGTTGACTCCGGCTGATAAGGTGTTCAGTTATGAGCGCGCTGATCAGGCGGCGCTCGACCTCGCCAGCGGACGCCTTCAACTGGTGTTGATGGATGCCGAGCCTGCGCTGGAACTGGCGAAACAGAACGGCTTGAAAGTCCTGCTCATCACCGAAGAGACTGCCGAAGGCGGGAAGAGCATCGCCATCCCCGAAGGCGCCAGCGATCTCAAGGCGGAACTTGATCGGATCATCCAGCAGTTGATCGACGACGGTACGGTCAAGCAGTTGCAAGATAAGCACGGCTTGCCGTGACAGGCTATGGAATTCGTTCAGGATCTGCTGACGACCTTCAATTTCATCGTTCAGGGATTGTGGGTGACCATCAGCGTTACAGCGGTTGCACTGACAACAGGCGTCGTGATCGGCATCGTTCTGGCAATCGCGCGCGTCTACGGTCACCCCTCTCTCCAGGTCGCCGTCACCGTCTATAGCGTGGTCATCCGCGCTGTTCCGGTCATCGTTATTATTTTCATTCTGTTCTTTGTCATCTCCCGTTACGTCAATCTGTCGCCATTCTGGGCAGGTGCGCTGGCGTTGGGGTTTGCGTCCGGGGCGTATCAAACGGAAATTTTTCGTGGCGCCCTTCAAGCGGTGCAACCCGGACAGATGATTGCCGCACGCGCAATTGGCATGAGCCGACTCCAGGCGATCCAGAGCGTTGTCCTGCCGCAGGCGCTGCGGCTGGCGCTGCCAGCCTGGGGAAATGAGGCAACGCTGGTGCTCAAAGACTCGACGCTGGTGTTCGCCGTGGGTGTGCCGGAAATTCTGCGCCGCGCACAACAGGTCAGCGCACGCACCTTCGAGCCATTCCTCGCCTTTGGCGTTGCGTTGCTGCTCTACCTGGCGTTGACGATGATCACCACCCAGGCGCTGCGATGGCTCGAACGCCGGTATCGGCTACAGATGTGAATGGACGACGAAAGTACACACCAGAGGACCCATGACAGCCCCCATTCTCCGCATCGAAGATGTGCATAAGTCTTACGGCAACCTCCAGGTGCTCAAGGGGGTCTCGCTCACTGTGCAGCCCCAGGAAGTCGTCGTCCTGGTCGGACCCAGCGGTTCGGGCAAGAGCACGTTGCTGCGCTGTATCAACCTGCTCAGTCCACCAACGAAAGGGCGCATCTGGCTCGAGGATCAGGACATTACCGCTCCTGGCGTCAACCAGGATCGGGTGCGCCAGCGGATCGGGATGGTGTTCCAGGAGTTCAACCTGTTCACCCACCTGACCGCACTCGGCAATGTGATGATCGGGCTGACGAAGGTGCGCAAGATGCGCAAGAATGAAGCGCGCGACCTGGCGATGTTCGAACTCGAGCGGGTGGGACTGGCGGATCGCGCTCACTATTATCCGGCACAACTGTCAGGCGGTCAGAAACAGCGGGTTGCAATTGCGCGCGCACTCGGCATGGATCCGCACATTATGCTCTTCGATGAGCCAACGTCCGCGCTCGACCCGGAGTTGACCGGCGAGGTGCTGGCGGTGATGCAGAAACTTGCCAGCGAAGGCATGACGATGATCGTCGTGTCGCACGAAATGGGATTTGCCCGCCAGGTTGCCGATCGGGTCGTGTTTATGGAAGGGGGCGTGGTGGTGGAAGAAGGACCGCCGCAGCGCATGTTTGAACAAGCGGTTCATGAACGCACCCGCGCATTTTTGCGCACCATCGAATACATGCGGCATGCACCATAAGCGTCCGACGCTCATCTCTTGTATCATACGATGAACGATATTATCGATCTCCTGGGAAAAGTAACGCCCGACCTGTTGCAGGGCACCGTTGTCACACTCCAGATTGCGGCGGTCTCGCTGACGCTGGGGATGATCATCGGGTTGCCGGTCGGCGTTGGGCGGGTGTACGGACCGGGGTGGGTCCAGCGCATTCTTGGCGCATATGTGACCCTTTTTCAGGGAACGCCGCTGCTGATCCAGTTGTTCATGGCGTACTATGGTCTTCCCGATATCGGGATCACGCTGGGACGCCTGCAGGCGGCTTTTCTCACGCTGGGTCTCAACAGTGCCGCATATCAGGCGGAGTACCTGCGCAGCGCATTGCAGTCGGTCAGCGAAGGACAGATGACCGCTGCACGAGCGCTCGGTATGAGCAAATGGCAGGCGATCTGGAGCATCATTCTGCCGCAGGCGGTGCGCCTGGCGTTGCCTGCCTGGTCGAACGAAGCGGTTGCCATGCTGAAGTATACGTCGGTGGTGTTTCTGATCGCCGTTCCTGACCTCATGGGTCAGGCGAAGATTCTGTCGAGTCGCTACTTCGCTCCGATCCAGATTTACCTGATTGTGGCGGTGTTCTACATTGTGCTTGTCGGAATCACCTATCTGATCCTGACCTGGATCGAACGTCGGGTGCGCATTCCTGGATTGACCGGCGGAACGGAATAACCCCGGAGCCGGGATTGCATACCGACGCGCAGTATGATAGAGTAGAAATCGCAAAGTTCTTCCGCGCCCCATCTCACCAGGACGCTCTGCACGATCACCCCGTCACATAACGCAACGATAGCGATAGATTTGCTTTCGCGTTGCAGCGCAGTGCGCAGCGCTGGTATGTGGTTGCCAGCATATCCGTGCTGCGGGTCTCCGCCTGCTGCTCGCACAGAGAACTGTTGAGAACAGACCTGCGCTGGCACTCCTGGTTTCATGCTCTTTATTTAGGAGGAACATCATGCAACACGAACCGCGCATCTCCCGCCGTCAGTTCCTGATTGCCGGGATTGTCGCTGCACATGGATTGTTGATCGATCACGTGCAGCGCACAATTGGATACGCAGTACGCCCCTCAGACGCTGCTCCGGTGGTAACAGCGCGCGTCTACTGCCCGCTGATTGTCGTCGATAAGCGCGACACTCCCCTCACTTCGACGCTATCCCCCGCCGCCACGCCATCTCCCACCGCCACTCTATCCCCTACCGCCACGCCATCCCCCATCGCCACGCCATCTCCTACCACAACATCGGTTCCTCTGCTGCGCCACCACGTCGTCCACACCTACAGCTCACGCGCAACATTCTGGAATTACTCAACCGGCTGGTACGGCGACAGTGTTGACGCGCGTGTGGTTGCCGCCATGGTGGACGAAGGCGTTACCCGCCTGACGCGCACCGCGACGCGCGCTGATGCGTGGGCTGCCCTTCTGCCGCATTATCAACCAGGACAACGGATCGGCATCAAGGTCAATTTCAACAATGCCGACCGCAACGACAACGACAACCAGATCGACGCCCTGATGGACCCGATCAACGCGATTATTGCCGGATTGCTGGCAATTGGCGTTGCGCAGCAGGACATCTGGATTTTCGATGTATCGCACGGTGACCGGCAGGGAGTGATTCCGTTGCGTTTCAAACGACGTTGCGCCTACCCGGATATTCAGTACGCCTCCTATGCCGATGAACATCCCGAACTCGGCTTCAGCACAACCGAAAAGATTCGATTCAATGCCCCGCCGAACGCGCCAATCCCCGATCTGGCGATATGCAATGCGCTCGTCAATCTTCACTATCTGATCAATATGCCGATCATGAAACGTCATGTTGGCGCGGGCATCAGCCTGGGGTTCAAGAACCATTTTGGTTCGATTGATCGCTGCAACGTACTGCACAACTATACCGACATCGGAGCGCGCTTCTATTCCTCCACCTACAATCCGCTGGTCGATATCAACAACCATCCGCAGATCCGGGGGAAAACGGTGCTGACGATTGGCGACGGATTGTTCGGCGACAGGATCAACAATCTGAGTGTGCCGCAACGCTGGCGCACGTTTGGCAATGCTGCGCCCAACAGTCTGTTCTTCTCCCGCGATCCGGTCGCCATCGATTGTGTGATGGCCGATTTTCTGCGCGCCGAGAGCGGTGAAACCCCTTCTGCGGACGACTATCTCCGCCTCGCTGCCGAAGCCGGGCTTGGCGTCTATGAGCGGGGCGATCCCTGGGGAAGCGGGTATAGCCGGATCGTCTACGAGCGTGTCAACCTGACGTAACCGCAGTGCGATCAGGCGTTACCGATGCATTGACACATGCTGATATGTTGTATATCATTCCTCGAATGTTGAACGTTCAACGTTGAACGTTCAGCGCTTAACGTTCAACGTTAGAGTCTCATATGTATCATCGTCCTGCACTGATCGTGATCATCCCGCTCCTGGTCGCCAGCGCGTGTGGCGCATTACCCTTCCCTTCGTCGCCGTCAGGCGCTGCGGGTGATAGAGAACTGGTCGTTGCCGCTGCCGCTGATTTAACGCCAGCGTTCAATGAGATCGGCATGCTCTTCGAGGAGCAGACCGGTATCAAGGTTGTGTTCAACTTTGGTTCGACCGGTCAACTGGCGCAGCAGATCGAACGCGGCGCACCGTTCGACCTCTTCTATGCGGCAAACGAGTCGTTCATCGAAGCATTGAATGACAAGGGATTGGTGATTGCCGATACAATGGAGATCTACGCACAGGGGCGCATCACCATCTGGACACGCCCCGATAGCCCGCTACAACCGACGCGCGTGGAGGATCTGCGCGATCCGGTCTACCGGCGGATCGCGATCGCCAATCCTGAGCATGCCCCTTACGGTCAGGCAGCAAAAGAGGCGCTGGAGCGAGCTGGTGTCTGGGACGCAGTGCAACCGCGCCTCGTCTTCGGGGAGAATGTCGCCCAAACGCTGACCCTGGCAGATACCGGCAATGTTGATGCCGCTATTGTCGCGCTCTCGCTTAGTGTTCAAAGTAACGGCAAATGGAATCTTATTCCCGCAGAGTTGCACCCCGACCATCCACTGCTTCAGATGGCAGCGGTCGTTGCCGGAACGCAGCGTGAAGCGGAGGCGCGTCAGTTTATCGCGTTCGTCAACAGTGCACAGGGGCATGCGATCATGAAGAAGTACGGCTTCATTCTGCCTGGAGAGATCGTCAGTCGATGAACTGGCCCGCTTTCTGGTTGTCACTTCAGGTCAACGCGATTGCAAGCGTCATTATCCTTGTGGCAGGGCTGCTCATTGCCCTGATGCTGGTGCGCACCCGGTTCCGGGGAAAAATACTGGTTGAGACAGTCATTATGCTGCCGCTGGTGCTGCCACCCAGCGTTATTGGCTACTACCTTCTGCTGGCGTTTGGTCGAGGAAGCCCGCTGTTCGAGTGGTTCAATATCCGGATACTGTTCACATGGCAGGCAGCAGTTGCGGCATCGGTAGTGGTGGGCATCCCGCTCATGGTGCAGAGCAGTCGCGCGGCGCTCGCAAATGTCGATCCGGTGCTGGAGAACGCAGCGCGCACGCTGGGCGCAAGCGAACTGCGCATCCTCTGGCGTGTGACGCTCCCCTTAGCCCGGCGCGGCATCCTGGCAGGCGTGATCCTGGGTTCGGCGCGCGCGCTCGGCGAGTTTGGCGCAACATTGATGATTACCGGGAATATTCCCGGTCGCACCCAGACGCTGCCGGTCGCAATCTATGATGCGGTTCAGGCGCAACGCTACGCCGACGCCCATCTGATGGTGCTGGTGATGACCGGGCTGGCGTTTGCCGGGCTGCTGCTGGCGCGTCAACTGGAACCGGCGCCACAGTACCGGCGTGCTGATGATGCTGAGAGCAGCGTATGACTCCGCAACTCACCGTTGATTTCATCAAACGCCTGGGACAAACAACCCTGGAGATGCGCTTCGCGGCGGAGGCGGAAATCCTGGTGCTTTTTGGTCCTTCCGGCGCTGGCAAAACTCAGACGCTCCAGGCGGTCGCCGGTCTCTCGACGCCAGATAGCGGGCAGATTCGCTTCGATGATGCGATCTTCTTCCAGCGTATGCCGGGCAAACCGGTCGTCAACCTGCCGGCGCGAAAGCGGCGCATTGGCTATGTGTTCCAGCAGTACGCTCTGTTTCCACATATGAGCGCACTCGAAAACGTGGCGTTTCCTCTGGGAAGACGGCGTGATGCCAGAGACTGTGCGATGGAGTTGCTGGAACGCATGCATCTGGCGCACCTGGCGCACCGCATGCCGCACGAACTGTCGGGGGGACAGCAACAACGCATTGCCATCGCCCGTGCTCTGGCAACCGAACCGCATATCCTGCTGCTCGACGAGTCGTTCTCAGCCCTTGATCGTCCTGTCCGGGAGCGCCTGCACGAAGAGATTCGCATGGTGCAGGCGGAACGGCGCCTGGTCGTGCTATACGTGACGCATAATCTCGACGATGCCTTCGCCGTCGGGCATCGCCTGGCAGTGGTCCGCGACGGGCGCCTCGAACAGATCGGGCGCATCAATGATGTCTTTACCCGCCCGGCAAATCGTCACGTTCTTGACATTCTTGGCATTCCAAATGCGATGAACGCGCAGGTGATAGAAACCGGACCATCAGGATCGCTGCTCGATTGGGATGGAATCTTCCTGGAAGCGCCGCCGATCAACGCGCCTTTGGGAGCGGAGATCACCGCATACATTCGCCCGGAAGATATTCGCCTCGTCTATCCTGATCGTTCGCTCAGTCGTATGGTGATACACAATCATCTGGAAGGCATCGTGGTCGAGCGACGGCTGGAGCGCCATATGTATCGATTGCGAGTCGCGCTGCCCGACGGTCGTCCGATTGAAGTCATCTACCCGTCGTCGTTGTATGCAACAATGAACCTGACTCCCGGTGAACGTGTGCGCCTCGCGCTGCGGAAGGAAAGTATTGTGGTGATTGCACCGCGAGAACGAGTTTCGCCGCCGATCGGGACGATCCTTTCAGAGCGCGTGCCCGACACAGGTGTTATCGATCCGGCATCGTCGTCACTGACCTGACGTAGCGATCCTCCTCGAATGCGCATCCCCTGCACAGGATCGTTCCATCCAGCGTTACTTCGCGCTCATTGATGATCTCTTCGCCACACCCATGGCATACCGTTCGCGCTCCCGGACGACTGATCAACCGGTCGAGATCCAGGGTCAGTTCGACCCATTGCGCCTCAAGCAGCACATCATCCGGCATGATCCGATAGGCTTCGAGATAAGCGTGCCAGCGACTTTTTGCGCCCGGAGCGTAGTGCCGCGCTTCCGTTCGCGCCTGTGGATGCGGGCGAATTCGCACGGCGCGCCGGGTGCGCGTATCGACAAACGTTGCTGCAACCTTGCCGTGATCGATCAGGCGCATGGTGCGCCGACCCAGCCAGCATCCAGTTGCAGCGCCGACCCCGTCGGCAAAGCATCCATCAGTTTCGACGAATGTGTACAGCCGCTTGTTCTGCTGCGGCAACTCCAGGCCGAGCAATCGTCCCGCCAGAATGCCCATACGTGCACCCAGTACCTGTCGCGGACAGAGATGGCGGTGCAATGCCGCCGAGTGTTCGAGGATGTCATCGAGCAGCGAATTGTTGGGAATGGTCTCGATCATTATCATCACCACAAATATGTATAACCATCTCGAGGAGTGTGCAACTCACTGTGATTCCTGCATCTGATACGTCAGATACTGCGCGCGGAGGTCGCGCACCATCTCCCGACTCTGTTCGAGCCGGAAGAGCCAGTGGCGGGCATGTGCCGTCCACGCCGGATACCGTTCTGTCAGCACCGCCAGGCGCCAGAACTCAGTGGCGAAAAGTTCATCCAGGTGATCCAGGAGCGTCGGGACGAGATCAAACCGGGCGGCGACATCGAAGAGATCGCGCATCATCTGCTTCCGCTCGCGTATCGGCGCCTTGATTCGCAGGCGACGACCGAGCATGCTGATGTCATAACGACTGATGAACATTCCGGCAATATTGGGGATGATCAGGGAGCGCACAATCTGGTTGAGGTCACGTGCACTGTCATCGCCAGTATGCGCAGACAACGCGCCGGCGTCCTCATCCTGCACAGGAGACGGGGTCGGATCAGGGGCGACCCGACGTTCATCGAGCGGAATCCAGAGCGGCAGGCTGGCGCTCCGCTCGAGATCGTTCAGGATCAATTCGAGCGTTACCTGTGCAACAGTGCGGTACAGGGGATGATTCGCCACACGCTCAACCACTCCGAGGAAGACCGGCGCCCAGTGGGCGAGATGGTCGCTCAGGCAGCGGTGCTGATGCGCACGCGCCCATGTCAGTAACGCGGGGTTCTGCTCACGCAGTGCGCTGATCTCGATCGCCAGCAGATACGCCATAAGTCCCAACTGGCGCCCAAGGTGATCCGGCGCGCCAACCGGCGACTCTTCCGCAAACCCGCAATCCTGGCAGAGTTGCGCAAATCGGTTCGCGGCGGCGGTATTCAGCATCAGGTCGTGATCGACGTAGAGCGACTCGTAAGGATATGCGTTGCGCCCGAAAATGTATTCGTACTCGACCTGAAGCTGCTCGAGTCCATCAATCGTTTCAGGCGCTGCGTCCCCCAGACCAGGTATGGTCTGTAGCGTCGCCAGGGTTGACAGTTCTGGCGGATGCAGATAGAGGTGCGCCAGCAATCTGTAGAGGGTCTGTCTGGCTTCTAGAAGTTCTCCACTCTCCATACTCGTCCCTCGTGATATGATACTGGCGACGTATGGACGATATGCGCGTCGCCGGGTTGTTCGACCGGACAGATGCCAGGCTTCCAGAATGGGATGGAAGAGATGCAGCAATCGGCGCGATCGCTGCATCTCTTCGCAATACCTGAGCTCATTTCTTATGATCGGAAGCTGATACCGCATGGACGGCGATATGCCCGTTGCCGGGGTCTCGACCGGGAAGATAATAGGCTTCCAGATCGGGGCGGAATGGACGGAGCCACCAGTGCGGTCGCCGGAGACCGTTCGGTGATACCTGACTCGCCGGGCGGGTCATTGCCAGCCATTCCCGGTACACCTCGTGCGCGCGCCGGGTATCGACAAAAATGTCACCGTACCGGTCGTCCGGTCCTGCCCGCTCCAGACGCACTTTCTGATGCCAGCAGTGCATGCCGCTGACCGGATCCGGCTGAACGGCGAAGGTCAGATTCTGATGAACACCAGCATCTTCCCACCAGATGTGTTCGGTATCGGGGTCAGCGCTCGCATACGGTTTGATTCCGTGCACCTGGCGCATCTGCCACCGCGACTCACCCGCAGGCGCAAGTTCGACCAGCGCCGTCGAAAGTTTCCCCCCTTCATCCTCCCGGAGTCGCCAGCGCCCAAGATGGTGGGAACAGGCGATGACCCCCGGACGAATGCCTTCCGTCACCCAGACCCGATCGACAAAGTACCCTATCGAGGTGACGACTTTGATCAGGTCACCGGTCTGCACGCCAAGTCGCTGCGCATCGGAGGGGTGGATCCAGACCGGATTCTTGTGACTGATCTCATAGAGCCACTTCGCGTTACCGCTGCGAGTGTGGATCAGCGTCGGTAGACGGAACGTCGAGAGCAGAATCGCTTCGTTTCGCTCGCGGTCGATCTTGCTGGGATGCACGTGGCTGTGAACGTATGTCGGGATTGCATATTCGGGCCATCCCCAATGGCGCATGGTGGTGGAATAAAACTCCAGTTTGCGTGACGGCGTAGGGAAGCCAGACACGAGTGAGCCATCTTCGAGTTGCACCCCAATCGGACGGCCACGCTCCGGGTCCGGCTGGAAGTATGGCACCGGCGTGATGTTCGATGAGGGAGCAGCCGGCTTCTTTGTATAGACCACGCGTGTTTCCGGATCGACCGTTACACCTTCCACTTCCGATTCAGCCAGGGGTTGATCATAGGTCGGCTGAACGCCTTTGCGTATTTCAAACGCACCATAGCGACGCATATATTCCAGCGGCGTCAACCCTTCCTTCGCCGCCGCTTCGGGCAATCCGGGCACATGGTTCTCGAACATCCAGCCGTAGAGTTCATCCACGGTGATCTTCTCGCCGGGTCGATACGGGCTTTCGAATGTTTTGCGAATTCCCAGACTGCCGTCCGGGTCAATCCGCCACGACAGTTCGATCCAGAACTCGGTCTCTTCCCATACTTCGCCGGGATTCGCCTTGCGCGTGTCATCGACCGGTCTGCCCAGACGGCGCAGCGCCTCGCGGATCACTGGCTGGCGAAATGCGATCCAGCAACCGCCATGGGTTTCCTGACTCATCATATCGTGGCGCTCGGCGCCATGACCCATCGGCAGAATATAATCGGCGAACAGACCCGTCTCGCTCCAGCCCGGCGAAAGGTGTACATGCAACCCGATCTTCGACTCGTCGGTCAACACTTCCATCCAGCTCATGCCGTCGGGATTGGTCCAGAGCGGGTTGTACACACGGGTGAAGTAAACGTCGATCTTGCCGCGCTGTTCTTTGAGAAAGTGCGGGAGAAGATAACTCAGTTCGTAGAAGCTGAGCGGGTATTCCTGGGGCCAGGTCAGTTCGTTCCACACTTTGACGTGCGGCGCCATATTCGGATGGCGCGGAACCCATTTGTCCCACACGTTCGCCGATGTGCCGCCTTCCTTGCCTATCGATCCGGTCAGCACATTCAGGAACCAGAGACAGCGAGCGACCATCCATCCACCCAGATTGGCGCTGGTGGCGCTCCGCCAGGTATGGGTCGCAAGGCGACCATCGCACTGCGCAATGTAATCCGCTACCCGCGCGATCTGCTCGACGCTCACGCCGCTCTCCTGCGCCGCAAACTCGAACGTGTAGCGGGCATAGAGTTCTTCCAGTTTCGCCTCAAACGTCTCGAAACGCAGCGGCAGATCGGGATGCTCGTGGCGCAGGTATTCTTCCCAGTTGACCCAGCGACGCACAAAGGTGCGGTCATATTTCCGGGTGACGATCAGATGCCGGGCGATCGCCAGCAAAATCGCGGTTTCACTGCCGGGCCAGGGGGCGATCCACTCATCAGCCAGCGATGCGGTGTTCGACAGGCGCGTGTCGAAGACAATCAGTTTCGCGCCTGCCATTTTCCCTTCCATAATGCGCTGCGCGTGCGGGTTGAAGTAGTGTCCGGTCTCCAGGTGCGAACTGATCAGCAGAATGACTCGTGCGTGCGCATGATCGGGCGAAGGGCGATCATACCCCATCCACAACGCCTGTCCACAACGCGCACTCGACGAGCAGACATTCGTGTGCGAATTGTGGGCATCCACCCCCCAGGCGGGCAGTACCCATTCCATGATGCCATCGTGCCCCGGACGACCGACGTGGTACATGATTTCGGTCAGGCGTTTTTCGACGATGGCACAGCGGATGCGCGCCGCAATATCATCGAGCGCCTCGTCCCAACTGACACGCTTCCATTTCCCTTCGCCACGCCGCCCGACTCGTTTGAGCGGGTAGAGAATGCGATCCGGGTCATACACCTGATTGAGCGTTGCCGGTCCTTTTGCGCAATTGCGACCACGACTGCCGGGATGTAATGGATTGCCCTCGAATTTCTGAATCTTGAGCGTGGATGTATCGACATACGCCAGGAGTCCACAGGCGCTTTCGCAGTTGAAGCAGATCGTCGGAACCAGCGTATAGGAACGCGAGATTTTCTGGGGCCATGCCTTCGGGTCATACTCCGTCCAGTGCTGCCAGCGCTCAACCGGCGGGTAGCCGCTCAATTCGGCAGTCGCTCCTTGCACGGCATGCGCTGGCGCCGGTTGTGGCACACTCCGTTCGACGGCGCCGGGCTGTGTCGCCGGTTGGCGCGCAACGACTTCCTGTTGCGCTTCCGCACGCTGCCGCTGCGCCAGTGTGCGCAGGATGTTCTTCACCAGTGAGTCAGCCATGGGAGTATCCTTTGCAATTGGATCAGCATCACATTGCCGGAGATCAACTGTTCGGCACCTCCTGCGGCGCCATCACAAAAGCGTATTCGAAGGCGTACAATCCAATGATCGCCGCGACACCCGCGAGTGCCAGCGCCATACCGCCGGTTGCTGGAAATGCGACTGCCAGAGCAATGAGCGCCAATGGCAGCAGATGCCCCAGCAGAATGCTCCCCTGCCAGAAATAGCGACGGTAGTGACCGTGGCTGATAGCGTGAGCGGCGCGCGCGGCAACTTCGCTGGCGTGAGGGATGCCAGACTCGCCGAGAAGGGTAACGAACAGGTCGAGCGCCAGGCTCACCCCGAAAAGCCAGACAATGAACGTATCCATCCCCGCTGGCAACGGCAGCGCCAGTCCAGTTGCCAGAAGCGTTCCTGATCCAACCATCAATGCCTGGATCAGCAGATGAAGGGGGAGCAACGGGCTTTGCCAGAGATCGCGTCCTTCCGCCTGGGCAAAGAGGAACGCTGTGTAGATAGCTGCCATAACTCCTGACGGAAGGCCAACCCAGGCAAAGATCGAACGCAACGCCATTCCTGTCGCCTCGGACAACATACCGGCAGCCATGCCCGCCTCAACCAGGAACCACACTCCAGCAACCGCTGTGAAGGCGATCAGAAGGAACGCACCGCGCGTCAACCAGCTGCGCCATTGCGGGCGCGTGAGGATGGTCAGGAACATACGCGGTTTTTCGAGATCATAGACCAACAACGCTGTTGTGATGCCGGTGAACAATAGCGCAAGGAAGAGTGCCACGGCGGTAAAGAACGGCGAAAGCGACGCGATGCCCAGACCAATGGTTAGCGCCGTCGCCATAAATATGCCGCTCCCAATGCCTTTTGTCACCAGGTACGCTGGCACGGGCCAGTGCCACGGAATCTTATGCTGCGCATTGTATGCGGTCTGAACCATCTGACCGGCAACACGCGCCGGGGCGAACGCATTGCCGCCATATCCCAGACCCTGAACGCCAGGAATGCGCAGCGGGACACCGCTGGCTGCATGGTGCGCTGTGCGCCCGTTGGACGACCCGGAATGCGCCGCTTCCAGCGGAATGATGTCGCGCTGCGTTGCCAGCGACCGCGCCTGATCACTGGTCACATCAGCCCAGACAAACGTCGCATGGTGTGACGATGTCGTTGGCGTGAGCGTCACCTCGTTCGCATCGATATAGAACAACTTTGGCGCCGTTCCCTGCTCAGGTTTGCGCACCGTCACCGGCTCACGGGCGATCAGGCGCCGGATCAGGCTGTTGGGATCATCGAGGTCGCCAGAAATGATCGCCTGCTCTGGACAGACCACCTCGCATGCCGGTTTCAACCCCAGCTCGATCCGGTGTGAACAGAAGTGACATTTGGCGGCGCTGCGCGTTTCCGGATCGATGTAGATGGCATCATACGGACATGCCTGGAGGCATGCCTTACAGCCGATGCAGACGCGCGGATCGAACTCGACGATCCCGTCCGATCGCTGATACATCGCCGTCACCGGGCAGATGCGAACACATGGCGGGTTCGCACAGTGATTGCAGCGGGTAACCTGAAAGTAGCGGCGGGTGTCAGGAAAGGTTCCTGCCTCGACATACTTGACCCACGTCCGGTAGACGCCAAGCGGCACTTCATTTTCCGATTTGCACGCAGTGCTGCATGCATGGCATCCGATACATTTGCGGTGATCGATGAGGAAACCATAGTTTGGCATGTCCGGTCTTCCTTGCTTCAACATCAGCGTTGCCGCCAGAGATCTGTTGGATCTGCCAGGGTTGAGTTCGGGAGATTCTGGTATGCGGAGAAATTGTGGTTGATATTGTAATAGAGAGTATACTATGCAACAAGCATGTCTTTTCGATAGCAGCTATAACATTCGATCATACCCATGCTGAACCTGCACCTGGTGCGTATCTTTACAGCGGTTGCAACGCAGGGAAGTTTTACCGGCGCAGCCGAAGCGCTCCATATCAGTCAGTCGGCGGTGTCGCGCGCGGTGCGTGAACTCGAGCGACAGGTCGGCATGGCGCTGGTTGAGCGACACTCACGCGGTGTGATTCTGACAGAAGCTGGAAAACGGCTGGTTCTGCACGCCCGGCGTATCTTTGCTCTCGAACGCCTGGCGGAACTATCGCTGGAGGAGTTGCAAACCCTGCAGACAGGGCATCTGGCAATTGGCGCCAGCACAACCATCGGCATCTATATGCTGCCCGTGCTGCTTGGCATCTATCATCGTCGCTATCCCGGCATCGAACTGTTTCTCGACATTGGCAATACACAACAGATCGTCAGGCATGTGCTGGATCATCGCCTGGATGTGGCATACGTTGAAGGACCGGTTGAGCAGAGCGATCTCGTACTTACACCGTGGCGCGAAGATGAACTGGTCGTTATTGCATCTCCCGACCATCCGCTGGCGCAACGACCTTCACTGACGGCGCGTGATCTCCACATGGCGCCTTTTATTATCCGCGAAGCCGGATCGGGAACGCGCGAGACGACGGAACAGGCGTTTGCCCGCTGCGGGATCGCCATGCGGGTCGTTATGGAATTGGGAAGTACGGAAGCGATCAAGCAAGCGGTCGCTGCCCAACTTGGAATCAGCGTCGTCTCGCGTTTTACAGTTCAACTCGAACTGGAAACGCGGCGACTGGTCATTTTGCGGGTTGAGGATCTGACGATCCGCCGTTCGCTCACCTGCGTGCGCCATGTTGATCGTCCGATGAGCCATGCGCTCGATGCATGGCTCCGTATGGCATAAGCCGTTGTTGATGGAAAGGATAGAGGTTCTGTGACACTTCAGCGCTATTTCATCGATGATAATGTCTGGGAGTCGGAAGCAACGCCGACCACGCCGGTCTTTATCAGCGGGCAACGTATCTACGCCATCACAACGATTGGCGGGGAGCGACATCCGTTTGGCGAATGGCATCTGCGCGACACCATGGGGGGTGTCTGGGCGCATCCGCTGCGGATCATGGACGGATGGGCGCTGGCACTGGAAATGGAAGGCATCGTAACCCCGCTCGATCACGCCGTCCGCTGTGATCTGTTCGGTGCATACGTTACCCGCCACTTTACGGTCGGAACTCTGACGCTCGAATGGACGGAATTCGCGGCTGATGATCAGCCCCACTACTACGCAACCCTGCTGGCGCGCAACGACGGCGCCGCACCGGTAAATGCAACCGTGCTGCTGCGCGCCGAAGCCGACCTGCGCTTCTGCTGGTTCGGCGGCGTCGCGCCTGCCGAACCGGAGATAGATACCATCCCCGGAGGCGTTGCCTGGCGCGCAACAGGCGCGTATGCTGGCGTCACCGTGACACTGGTCAGCGCATCGCCATCTGTGTGGGAAATCAGCGGAAGGATGGCGCAGGCGCGCTTCCCGCTGATAGTGCAGCCCGGCGAGGCGCTGGCGCTGCAATGGCGGCTTGCCGTGCAGCGCAACGATGATCCGTTGCCGGGGAATGTGCTGCGCGCCGCGGTGGATACTCTTTCGTCAAAGATTGCTCTCTATCGCACGATTACCAGTGCGATACGCCTGGAAACCCCCGACCGGGACATCAACCGCTACTGGCAGGTGGCGCGGCAGAATATCCACATGCTCAGAGCCGACTATCGCCCGGCGCTTGCGCCATACCTGCTCGCGGGACTGCCGGAGTATCCGCAACTCTTCGGTTGTGATACAACGTACAGCGTCCCTGGCGTCGTCGCCAGCGGGTTTGCCAGTACCGCGCGCAGTGCACTCGAGGAACTCGGACGGTATGCCTGGCGCGCATGCAGCCGCGTTCCCCATGAAATCACTACGAATGGGCGTGTCTACCATCCGGGCAACATTCAGGAAACGCCGCAGTTTGCCGTCGCCTGTTGGGATTATGTGCGCTGGAGCGGCGACCTGGACTTTCTAGAGCGGATGTATCCGCTATGCGTCGAGGGTTTGGAGCATTTCAGCGCAACACTCGAAGGACGCGGCTACCCGATTGGCGACGGCGTTGTTGAAGTTCCCGGTATGGGCGCATGCAAACTCGATGTGGTGTGCTACCTCTACCAGGCATTGACGACGTTGCGCGATATGGCGCTGACGCTTGGACGACCGGGTGATGCTGTCCGGTTCGCCGGATATGCCGGTGAACTCACGGCACGCTTTGAGTCCGACTGGTGGATTGAGCAGGAGGGAATGTACGCCGACTCGTTGCACCTCGACGGTCGGCAACAGTTCGACGGGCACTGGACTGTCCTGCTCCCCGTGTTGACCGGTATTGCTGCACCGGAACGGGCTCAGCGGGTGCTGGATCGGATCGTGCGTGAGTGGGTCAACGAATGGGGCATGGTCCATACCCGCGGCGCTGACATGCGTGTGTGGACACTGCCGACCGGACTGCTGGCACTGGCAGCCTTCCGCCACGGCGACGCGGATACCGGCATCCAGTTGCTGCGCAATATCGGCGTCACGGCGCGTTACGGGACGCTCGGAACGCTGAAGGAACTGATACCGCAGGGGTTGTGCTTCATTCAACTCTGGTCCGCCGCACTGTTCGTGCAGGGTATTACCGAAGGGTTGTTCGGACTCAGTCCGCATGCTCACCGCCACGAACTGATCATCGAACCTCGCCTGCCGTCGGGATGGAGTGAAGCGACGCTGCACGGTCTGCGGGTGGGCGATCAGACCCTCGACCTGCACGTGACGCCAGAGTATGCTGAAATCCGCCTTCTGAAAGGTGATACGCCACTGCTCGCGCGCTACCGCGCCGCCGCCGATCAACCATGGCGCGAAGCTCGCATCACACCGGGTGGTCGGGCGTTGTTGAAGCGGGAGGAGTGAGAGCGCCTCATCCCTGCGCGCCACTGCCCTCGCTGCCGGTACGGGCGCAGCGCTGCTGCGCCCCTCCGTCGCCCCCGCCACAGCCCCCGCTGCCGGTCCGGGCGCAGCGCCGCTGCACCCCTCCACGTTGTCCTCCCACGTGCAACGTGCAACGTTCAACCTTCAACCCCTCGCGCCTCGCGCATCCTACACCTCCCGCAGCGTGCGCTGGAAGCGCGAGAGAAACTCAACGCCGTGATCGGTCACCAGCACATCTTCTTCAATGCCAATGTACCCGGCGGAAGTGGTAACGCCGAGTTCGAGGGTGTACACATTGCCCGCCTCGACCTGCATCTCCGGGGTGCGACCATAGCGGGGCCAGCGCGGACCGAGCAACGGACCGCCGTCGTGACATGCACGTCCCAGACCATGTCCCAGCGCGTGTTTGTACTCGTCATACCCGGCATCGACAATAACCCGACGTGCAGCGGCATCAACTTCGTAGCCGTACACGCCGGGGCGTAGCGCCGCTGCGCCCGCCTCGATCGCTCGAATGACCGTCTCAAACGCGCGCTGCACTTCTTGCGGCGGCGCATCTTCGCCAGCGCGACGGACATACCACATGCGCTGAATATCCGAACAGTAGCCATCGAGCTGCACGCCAAGATCGATATGCACCAGATGACCCGGCTGCACCAGAATATCATCACGCGGACCGCCATGACCGGCTTCCGATTCGGGACCGCTGTTCACGATCGGGCAGGCATCCCATGCCCATGCGCTCCCCAGATGGCGACGCCGAAACTCATCGTGGATGAAAGCCGCGATCTGCGCCTCGCTGACGCCGGGCCGGATCTGTTGCTCAACCAGATCGACAATCTCTTCGGTGACGGCAACTGCTGCGCGAATGCGCTCAATTTCGGCTGGCACCTTGCGCGAGCGCAGTTTTGCCAGCAGCGGCGCCGCGCTCACGAAACGCGAAGGAAAGGGCGTATCCGCCAGCAGATCGCAGAGATGGAGAAACATTCCGTATGTCAGTCCATCAGCAGTTGGATCATCGAGGCTGTAATTCAGACCGATCGTGAGCGGATCGAGGCGTCGCAGAGCTTCGATCAGGTATTCCCTGATGCTTTCGTCGTAGCCGACAATCGTATCGAACAGACCGGACGCGCGTACACCGGCGACATCATAGCGCCCGACAATCGCAACCCGCTGCCCGTTGCGACCAAACACAAACGCCGAATCCCATGTGACATCGACGCCAATCGCAAGTTCGATGCCGGGATCGGGTCGAATGGCGCTTTCGCGGACAAAAATCAACCAGGCATCGATACCGGTTTCAGCGAGCAATGCCTGCGCCTGAGCAGCCTTCTGGTGGTAGAGCATAGTTGTAACCTGATGCATCGTTAGAGAACCGCAAAACACTACGACCAACTCTAAATAAGTTCCATCACCCCCTTAAGAGTCTCCACAAATCCTCAACAAGAAACTTTTGAAAATCACCTATATAGTACAGCCGCTACGACCGGGGTGAGCGAAGCGAGCCGAGGGAGCAATCAGCCAGAGCGAGTTGTCAGGCGCTTCTCCAGATTGTTATAGATCTTCCGGCCTGAGTCCTGTATGCTTTGCAATGCGTGCCAGCATGCGTGGTCCGATCTCCTCGTTATCGTGAAAGGCGAAGACGTAATCGGGCCAATTGGAGCGCGAGAGAATACGATGTGAACCGCTTTGCCGCTTGATGTTCCATCCAATCTGCAACAGCGCTGCCAGGACATATTTTGCTTTAGTGGCCGTCCATTTACTCATGCCATGACCGAAAAGACATCGCTCATTTCAGGAACGGGTTCGCCGTGCTCGAGACGATCAGCCAGCACGCGCAGAGCCAAAACCTTCACTCGAGCAATCGCTTCTTCACGTGTTTGCCCATATGCGAGCACACCGGGAAGATCAGGCGCTTCTGCGATCCAGCGTCCATCTTCCTCTTGCTCGACTTCGATAGTCACATGCATTGTATTCCCTCCTCTACTCTGCGGAGTGAGATGTCCGGTTCAACCGCACGGATTATACCACGCTGCGATCGTGACAGGTGAACCTGGATCACTCCAGCAACCGCGTCACGCTGCCACCCAGCAATGAGCGCTGTTCGAGGCGCTGCGCCAGCCAGTTCTGGTGGCGGAGGCGACGTCCAAGCGAGACTGCCAGATTCTGCATGAGGCGCATCCCCAGCGCCGGATCATCCTCAGCCAGCGTATGCAGCGCCTCACGAGTCAGCACCAGCACAACCGTTGACTGATCACCGGCGCGCAGGTCGGCGCTGCGCTCTGCATCTTCGAGCAACCCCAACTCTCCGGCAACCTGACCGGCTTGCATGAAGGCGATCCGTACCGGAGGCTGGTGTACCCCGCCGATCTGAACCGGATTGATCCAGACTTCGAGCAATCCGTCCTGAACGATATACATCTCTTCGCTGCGCGAACCGGCGGCGGCGAGGCGCTCGCGCGGCGCAAGCACCCGTCGCTGGAGCAGTGATGCAACGCGCATGCGCTGCGCTTCGTTGAGGTGACTGCCGATCTCCGAGTTGTTGAGGAATTGGGCAATCGCCCGCAGTTCATCGATATTGCGCGCATCGGCTGGGAGCGCCGCACCCGCAGGCGGCAAGCCCAGGAAGAGCGCAATATGCCGCAGGGTTGCATCAGGTTGCTCGAATTGGGGCCAGTGACCGGCGTTTGGGACGATCCGCAGGTCGGCGGCGGGCCACTCGGCAGCGACAACTCCCGCATCGCGCAGCGGCACAATGTTATCCTCAGCGCCCCAGATCACCAGAGCCGGCGGTTCGACTGCTGCCAGCTTTCCCCGCAGATCACCCTGTCGCATGGCTTGAAAGCAGGCGGCGCGCATTCGTCCCTGACCGGGACGACGAGCGTCGGCGCGAATACGTTGATAATCCTCGTCTGAAACCTGTGCGCGCTCGGCAAAGTTCGATGGCTTGAGCAGATAATCGGTATAATCGAGCGGTGTTCTGGCGAGCAGGTGCAATAACCACTCAAGCGGAAGGAATCGTTCCGCCAGGACATGCGGACCGATCAGGAGATTCACGCGGGTTGACAGTCGCCCGCTGAGCGCCGGGTTGAGCAGCACCATGCGTTCGACGATCAGCGGATAGTGCAACGCCAGGGTTGCCCCGATCTGCCCGCCCATCGAGTGACCGAGCAACAGCACTGGTTGATTGGGACTGAAATAATCGATCAGGCGCGCAACAAGGTCTGCATACCACGGGATTGTCGGCGGATGCAACGGTACGGGCGAACGTCCGAAACCCGGCAGATCAATTGCAATGCATCGATAGCGGCGACTCAAGGCGGGCAGGATCGGTTTCCATGTGTATGACGAACTCGCCCATCCATGGATGAGAAATGCATATGGTGCATTCTCCGGGCCGCTCTCTTCAAGATAGATTGCCTGATGATCAATGGTGTAGAGCGCCATCGTACCACCCTGTTTTCTGCTGATGACAGCCGGAACATATCGTGCCGCCGCTAGAGCGTCAGCGTTGCGTGTTGCACTGCGCTCCACGGGTTGACGGATACGCCCGCAAGAGCGCGTCTGCACGGCATCTCTCATCGATTGTAGGAAATTGCGGCTGCGGGGTACAGGGTATCGGCTTACAGAACGATTGCAATCACGATGCAAATTTGATCGTGTTGTCGTTCACTAACGACAAGGAAAGCAATTATGACTTGAAGGCGATCACGCGATCACGCATACTGAAGCCACCGATCCGCGTATGGCTTAGATCGAGGGGTTGACCATGACTGATCTCCGGACCACCTATCTCGGACTGTCCTTGAAGAACCCGATTGTTGCTTCTTCCTCTCCGCTATCAAAGCGGATCGACAATGTGCGACGCCTGGAGGACGCTGGCGCCGCCGCCGTCGTGCTCTTCTCGCTCTTCGAGGAGCAGATCACCCACGAGGCGCGCGAACTCGACTACTACCTCGACCGTGGCGCCTACAGTTTCGCCGAATCGCTCACCTACTTCCCCGATTTGGAACAGTACAACCTTGGCGTCGAGCCATACCTGGAGCACGTCCACGCCCTGAAGCAACGGGTCAGCATCCCGATCATCGCCAGCCTCAACGGTCCCTCGGACGGCGACTGGGTCGAGTATGCGCGCAAGGTAGAGCAGGCGGGCGCCGACGCGCTGGAGTTGAATCTCTACTTTCTGGCGACCGACCCGGATATTACCGGCGCAGCGGTTGAAGAACAGTACCTGCGGCTTGTCCGCGATGTGTGCAGCCGGGTAACGATCCCGGTAGCGGTAAAGATGAGTCCCTTCTTCAGCAGCATTGCGAATATTGCGAAACAGTTCAGCGAGGCTGGCGCAAGAGGGTTGGTGCTGTTCAACCGTTTCTACCAGCCCGACTTCGACCTGGAGGCGCTGGAGGTGGTGCCGAACCTGAAACTGAGCACTTCCGATGAATTACGCCTGCCGCTGCGCTGGATTGCCATTCTGTACGGACGCATCAAGGCGGATCTGGCGCTGACCAGCGGCGTGCACACGGCGGAAGATGTGCTGAAAGCGATGATGGCAGGCGCACGTGTGGCAATGATGACGTCCGAACTGCTCGCGCGCGGCATCGACCGCATCCCCGCAATCTTGCAGGACATACGCACCTGGATGGAAGAGCACGAGTATGAGTCGATCGAGCAGATGCAGGGGAGCATGAGCCAGCAGGCGGTCGATAATCCGGCAGCGTTCGAACGGGCGAACTATATCCGGGCGCTGGGGTCCTTCGGGTAAACTCCACGGCCGGAGCGCCACGACAGCAGCACGCTGCGAGGCAGGGTATGCTGATCCTGACAGAGAACGGGAGGTTGAGACGCCTCCCGTTCTTCTGGTATATGTCTCGTTCACATCACTCCCCAATTGCCACAGGAACCCGGAAGACCGCTTCGGGAAGCAACTCATTTCCCTGCACCAGCGGCAGGCGTTCGAGCGAGGGCCAGCGGTACATCCCCACCAAAAGCGTATAGTCGCCGGATGGCAGATCGACCGGGAGGGTGAGGCGCCGCGCATCAACAATCGTCAGTCCGGCGCGCCATTTCCCGGTTGGCATCGTTCCTGCGGCAGGCGGACCGTCCGCTTGCGCACGTTTCGTGCCGGCGGCATCAACAAGATGCACGAGCACGCTGCGCTCATCCAGACCATCGCGCAGTGAGCGCCACCAGATGATCAGGTCGACTGTATCTCCCGGTTTGGGGCGCGCTGGCAGCAGAGTGTATCCGACCATCGCCACGTCATCGGCAACCCGGACATTGATGAACGTCGTCGGATGGATCGCGCGGATCGCCTGCATCTGATGATCCCGTGTCCATACATTCGTCATTGCGCGATCAGACGTGATATCAAATCCAAACAGATCGATTGGCTCACTCACCACCTGAGCACTGGCAGCAAGATACAGGCGGGCGGTGTATCGTCCAGGTTGCAACCCGGCAAAATACGCGCCCAGCGGCACGTCGCCGCCCTGAGCGGATACTCCGCGCATCTGTCCATCAGCAAGCGACAGGAACAGTGAGAAACGCTGCACCTCCGGCTCAGGCATAACAAGCAGCCCATACCATCCATACTGGACGCCCCGCTCAACATCCCAGATATCGAGCGCCACGTTCAGCGGTCCAGCATCCGGCAGAAGCGCTGCCAGAGTCATCAGGATATGCGTATCAGAAGCAACCGCCGATGCCTGGACCAGAGCGATCCCTGTCACCTCCCGCATCAGAGGGCCGCCTGTCGGTTGAGTACTGTGAACGACTCTCATAGCCTGGATCGTGTTCGGATCAGGATCTGCCAGCAGCGTGATCGTCTCGATGAGAGGCAGGGCGCCATCAACGTGACGAATCCTCACTTCCTGGAAGGGCGGAACAGCAAGGGTCATCGTATGGCGTCCTGGAGGTATTGCTATGGGAATGCCATTGATCTCGATGGCGGCGGGCGCAAGAGAAGCGACCATCAATCGCAGTGAGCGAAAAGCGGAACCGGTGACGGACGACGCCTCCCATTGCTCGACATTCATACGCAGCGTCAGCGTTTCACCTGGCACCAGCGGTTTCAGCACGCGAAGATGGCGCTGCACCTCCGGCGGGCGACGATAGAGCGCATACGAACCGCCGCGCCAGATTGGAGGCTGCGTGTACCCCCATAGCAGAGGATCTTCAGAAGCATAGAGTAACCCATACTCACCAATAGCATCGATATCGCCTGTTTGAGACCTGGTGTATCCCGTGCGTACATGCCCCCACACCACCGTATGGTCGAGCGCATACGCAGCAAACCCACTGATAACGCCCTGTACCCGTTGATCAGACGTCAGCGTGACCGTGCTTCCGGGCGGGATAATCTGACGCAATGCGAGCAATGTTGGAGCGTCGTCAGGGTAGAGACCGGGTTGATCGAGGTGAGCAACCACCACCTGCGCTTGATTGACCCCCATAAGCGCACATAAACCTGTCGCAATCACGATCAACGCGGTGTGAGCGCCGACCCGCTGAATAATGTTGTTGTTCCATCGTTCTGCTATCCACCTGCGGAGCCCCTGGATTCCGGCTGCCGCCAGTGCGGAAAAAACAAAACCAACATACGCGGCGCCTTTCATGTAGCCGTATGGATATGCCTGCCACCACCGCAACCAGGCCAGATAGACGATCCCTCCGATGAGCAACCCCGCCAGTCGCAGGCGAAGTGGTCCGAACGCGAGCGCACCCGCCACAAGCAGGCCCAGCGCCAGACCGCCAGCATACACCACGCTGTCCGGCGCAACCGATCCGCTGCGACTCAGAAGAAACGGTTCCAATCCAACAATAACGCTGACCGGAATATAGTCGAATATGCCAAGCGATGTCACCTGATGACTGTAGCGAAATCCAAAACCATTGAGATAGTCTTCGACCGTTGGCGCAGCGATCATGAGGGTCAGTACCAGCAGTGCAGCGGCTGCACGTATCAGCATCCACGGCGACGGCGCCTCGGCAGGTTTCCTGCGCGCTTCGATCAGACGCACCACGCCCATCCCCGCTGCCAGCGCCGCCCACACCGTGATCGCCGGATAGTAGGTGACCGGCAGAGCGGACAGGACTACGGCCGCCAGGAATGCGCTTCGCCACGCTGCCAGACGGTAACGTGCGATCTCTTCAACCGCAGCCGCCCCAATGACCAGACCCAGCGGGATCAACGGAAACCCGGCAAGTTGCTTCTCGAAGTTGAAATAGGACACCCAGAGAAGGAGCGCATTCAGGCTTGCCAGACCGGCGCCAGCCAGCGCTGTCCAGGCTGGCAATCCAAGCCAGATGCGCAACAGCGCATAGATCGCCAGAATGCCCAATCCCCGCAACCAGGCGATCAACGGAGTAAACGAGACGAACGCCTCAAACCCTCCCAGGAGATCGACATACCCCTGCCAGATGGCGAACCCGATATTATGCGAAATTCGAGGCGGATGGGCGACCAGATCACGCAGCGGGTTATCGGGCATTGTCGCAATCGCTGCGACCGGGACGCGCTCCAGATAGCGCGCTATCGGCAGTGCCACCTCGATATCCCACCCATCGCCGATCGCAGCAGGCTGGTTGTAGTGGATCAGCGGGAACACCCCCACGCCAATCGTCGCCAGAATCAGAAGGAACAGCGCCACTCCTTCGCTGCGCGTCATCTGAACCGGCAACCGACAAGACCACGGAGAACCGGTGCGACGCCACGCCAGGATATTGACCATAGTGCAGAAGATAAGAAGCACCGGCAGCGCACTATTCAGTCCGACAACTGTGCGAACACTCCAATAACCGGCAACAACCATCATTGCGTAGCCGACGAGCGGGGCAAGCAACCGACGAAACGGCAGTAATGTCGTCGGGAGCATGAGACACGCAAAACCCCACCCGCACCACCACGCTAACGCAGGGGCAACAACGACGACGAGGGCGATGGACGCGATAAGCATTGAGTAGAAACTGATGCCAGAGAGAGCCTGCTATAAATAATAGCATAAAATGGAATCGCCTTTTCAGTTGTCTGGGTCTGCCGTGTCGCGCGAGGCGCCCGCTTCCGCTGCGCTCCCCATCTCCGCGCCTCCGCGTGAGCCGGTCTGATGCACACAGAGACGCGGAGCACGCGGAGGGACGGCGCACACGGCGTCTGCTTTCGATGGCGGGTGCAACCCTGCCCAACCAGACCAATCTTTGTGAGAACTGCTATAAATCCGCTATCCCGCGCTAGCCGTCGGGCTGAAGCCCTCGGCTATGGAATGCGAAGCCCGCCTGCGCGGGCTGTAGCGGACTATCTATTCAAAGACCATCAACCCTTCTTTCGTGCAAAACGAAAGGCCAAAAACCGAATTTATAGTATACTCGGCCGTATGGCCGAGAAACTCACCTTAACCCACGAGCGAGTTGATGACATCCCTCTGCTGATCGGGCTTGCGCAGAAATTGCACCTTCCCGAAGTTCTGGACCGCCACCTGGGCCACCACGGCAACCACCAGGGGCTGAGGAACGGCTGGCTGGCAACGGTCTGGCTGGCCTCTATCCTCTCGGAAAGCGACCATCGCACGTCCAGCGGAGAAGAGTGGGCCGGGCAGCATCGCCAGACGCTGGAACGGTTGCTGGGGCAACCCATTCGCCGTACCGAATTCAGTGATGACCGGCTGGAGATCGTGCTGCGCCGCCTGAGCCAGCAGGCCGCCTGGGAAGCCCTGGAGGCCGACCTGTGGCAGGCAACGGGAGACGTCGATGACCTGGACGTGACCAGCGTTCGCCTGGACAGCGCCACCACGTATGGCTACCATACCCTGACGGAAGACGGGGTGATGCAATACGGGCATAGTAAAGACCGCCGTCCCGACTTGCCCCAGTTGAAATTGATGGCCGCCGCAGCCGAGCCGTGGGGTCACCTGCTGGCCTGCAATGTCCACCCCGGCCAGACCGCCGACGACCCGTTGTACCGCCCCCTCATCGCTCGGGTGCGCCAGATGCTGGGCCGGTCGGGGCTGCTGTATGTGGGCGACAGCAAGATGGCTGCTCTGGCAACTCGGGCGGACATCGTGGCCCACGGGGACTCCTACCTGATGCCCCTGCCCCTGACCGGCGAGACCGCCCAACAGGTGGAAGCGTGGATTGACGCCGTGGTGGAAGGGGAGCAGACGGTGACCCTGATCTGGGATGAGCAGAGTCTGTTGGGCGGCGGGTATGAGTTTGAGCGGCCGATGAGCGCTCGGGTGGACGGCAAGCCCGTGACGTGGACCGAGCGGGTGCAGGTGGTCCGCTCGTTGGCGCTGGCGGAGCGGGAGAGCCAACCGTTGGAGCAGCGCCTGGCGAACGCGGAGGGTGCTCTGCGGGCGCTGACACCGCCCCCCGGTCGGGGCCGACGACCGTATCGGGACGAAGCGGCCTTGCAGACAGCGGTATCCCAGGTGCTGGAGCGATATGATGTGACGGGCTTGCTGCAGGTCACCTGGCGACGGGAGGAAGAGACCGTCACGCGCTCCGTGGGACGCGGACGGGGAAGCCCGAAGCGCCCCGTCCGGACGGAGGTGCGCGTGCGTTGCGTCATCGCCGAAGTCCGGCGGGACGAAGAGGCGATTCAGCGCCGGAAATATCGTCTGGGATGGCGGATTCAGGTGACCAGCCTGCCGTTGGCCCAGATGTCGCTGGCCCAGACGGTTGTCCATTACCGGGGTGGGTGGTGTCTGGAAAGAGATTTTCACCTGGTGAAGGATCGTCCCATCGGCATCCGCCCGTTGTATGTGCGGCGGGATGATCAGATTATCGGTCTGACCCGCCTGCTGACGCTGGCGTTGCGGCTGTTGACGTTGATAGAAAGCCAGGTACGGCGTGGGCTGGCCCAGGCGGGTGAGGTCTTGAGCGGGCTGTACGAAGGTCAGCCTCGGCGGACCACCGACCGGCCGACGGGCGTACGCCTGCTGAAGGCGTTTGCCCGGGCAGAGATTACCCTGACCCGGATTGAGATGGAGCCTCAGGTGATGTGGCATATCACGCCGCTCTCTGGTTTGCTGGAACGAATCCTGGCGTACCTGGGGCTCTCGGCAGTGCTCTACCAGCGCCTGGCAGAAAATTCATCATAGGTCCCTTCCAATTGCACGAAAGAAGGGATCAACAGTTCTCCCCAAGCATTTTCAGGGTACAATTTGTCAGATGCAGTTTTACTGGAACACCGGTACACAACCAGAAGGAGGGCACGTATGGAGACAACGGCGTCTGCTGCCACACACCGGCGTGTTGGTCGTTTGCGCCGGATGGCGATCTCTGCCACAGCAACGCTCATCATGCTACTGGTAACGATCTACCTGGGAATTTCGACCTACGCCGCCAGCGTGGTGACGTTGCCCCAGCGTGATGCGATTGTCAGTACGCCGGCGGATTTCGGCGCTCGCTTCGACGAGGTACGCTTCCCGGCGCGTGGCGGGGATGTTGAGATTGCGGGATGGTATCTGCCGCAACCGGAGACCTCGCGCGCCGTCATCCTTGTGCACGGCAAAGACAGTAGCCGCTCCACCGAGTTTCAGGGACGTTTCAGCGAATTCGCCGCCCAACTGCACAAGCGAGGCTTCGCAGTGGTGATGATCGACCTGCGCGGACACGGCGCAAGCGGCGATGCGCGCTTCAGTTTCGGTCTGGCGGAACGGCGCGACATTCTTGGCGCAGTCGACTGGTTGATAACGCAGGGATTTCGTCCCGGAAGCATCGGTGTGCTCGGCGTATCGATGGGCGCGGCGTCCGCAATCGGCGCGACTGCTGAAGAGCCAGCGATTGGCGCGCTGGTGGCGGATTGCAGTTACGCCGACATCAGACCTCTGATGGAACGCCACTGGACAAAAGCCAGCGGATTGCCGGACATCTTCCTGCCATCGACGCTGTTCATGGGACGGTTCGTGCTGGGGATGGATCTGACAACGGCACAACCGGTCAGGGAGATCGATGATATTGCGCCACGACCGGTGCTGATCATCCACGGTGACGCCGACGCCTTTACGCCGGTGGATCACGGTCGTGCGCTCGCTGCTGCTGCGCCAGAAGCGGAGTATTGGGAAGTGCCCGGCGCCGGGCATGCCCGTTCCTATGAGGTCGATCCACAACGTTATGTCGAGCGTGTAGCCAACTTCTTCGCACACCACCTGGGCAGATAGCGTACGGTGCTGCATACGATGATTGACAACGGTTGCCGCTGACGCACAACTCCTGTACAATATCAAAAGTGTGTACATCGGGATACCTGCGCGGTAGATCAGCCTATGTCAGCACTCAGCCGTTTTGAAGCCTTTATGGAAAATATCGTCGAAGGGTCGGTTGCGCGGTTATTCCGCAGCCCGGTTCAGCCTGCCGAGATCGCCAAACGTCTCGAACGCGCCATGGAATCCAACCAGACGGTCAGCGTGCGGCGTATTCTGGTGCCCAACTACTACCGCGCATTCCTGAATCCACAGGATTTCGAGACCTTCAAGCCGATCCGCGCCGACGTGGAGCGCGAGATGGCGACCTATCTGGCGGAACTGGCGCAGGAGCGCGGGTTCAGCATGGTCGAGCATCCGCGCGTCGAACTGGTCGCCGATGCCGGTGTGCCGCGCCGGACAATCCAGGTCGTGGCGGAAACGCAGGCTGCGCCGGCGGTAAGCCAGTCCGGTGATACCCAGGTCATCCCGGCGCAGGCGGCGGCAGCGCCAGCAGCACGGGCGCGCCTCCTGTTGACGACATCCAGCGGTACGCACGTTATCCCCCTCGACAGCACGCTGATGACGATTGGACGCGGGCTGAACAACGATATTATCCTGGAAGATTCGCGCGTCTCCCGTAACCATGCCCAACTCCGCTATCGATCTCGCCGCTTCTGGCTGACCGACCTCGGCTCGACCAATGGCACCTTCGTCAACGGCGAGCCGGTGACTGAACGCGCATTGCGTGATGGCGATGTTGTGTCACTCGGCGGACTGGAGTTGACGTTCCGGCAGACCGACCGTTGACGACACCGCTCATCCTGCTTCCCAAATGGGATGGTATGTTCGACTTCGCCAACGCTTCTCTTGACGCTGTGATGCTGGTACTGCGCGTTGCCGTGGTGCTGCTGCTCTATTTCTTTCTCTGGCAGGCGGTGCGCGTCATGATCCGCGAACTTGCAGCAATCGGTCAGGCAGGGCTGACTGCCCCGTCATACAACCCGTATGGGCATCTCGTCGTGCTGCGCAGCGGGCAGAGCGGCGTCGCGGTCGGCAAGATGTTCCCGCTCAGTCCAAGCACGATTATCGGGCGCAGCATGGAACACTGCGAAATCGCGTTGAACGACTCCTTCCTGTCGCAGCAGCACGCCCGCCTCGAATTGCGCGGCAATCAGTGGGTGCTGGAAGATCTCAACAGCACCAATGGCACATTCGTGAATGACATAGAGGTGCGCGACGCGACTGTGGTCGAAGAAGGTGACATCATTCGCGTGGGGCGCATCGAGTTGCGCCTGGTGAAAGGGTAGACGAAAAGGAAACGCCGCCCCCGAAAGACAACCGCGTTGGCGTTTCCCGTTAGGGCGGCGCGTGCTTCCGGCTACAATTCAAGTGCTCAGATTCGGAAGAGCGGACGGGGATCGGCGCCGCTGAAGGGCCAGGGGATCGCCAGCAGCACCGCCAGCATCGTCAGGATGGTGAAGATGGCATACCGCCGGTAGCGTTTCTCCTCAGGCAGGCGCTTCGCCGTGACATGACCGACATGCGCCAGCACCACCGCCACCACCATCACCAGAATATGTTCAACCGCCCAGAAGCGCAATCGCGCATCAGCCATGGCGCCGCCAAAATCGTCGAGGGCGCGCTGCACCGCAGGACTGAACACCCCGTACAGCAACAGACCCAACAACAACTGAATATCCATTGAAATACTGAAGAACGAGCCGAGTCGTCCCACCGACGCATCCCACGGACGTTTCCCCAACCAGCCGATCAGCGCCTGCACCAGGAGCAGCGCGCCGAGAATGACCACTGCCCAGCGTACATATGAGTGTGCATAGAGTGTTATGCTGTATGGATTCATTGCACATTCCCTTATTGAGAAATAGTCTGATTCTGGTCACACACGGACATCTTACCCGAGAACCTGCACCGGATCAACCGGCGACGATTGCCTTCACCTGTCAACCATCGTTCATGCCGCCGAAGCTCCGCTCTGCCATTGCTGGCGGGTCGCCAGTTCCTCGGCGCGACTCTTCAAACCGAACGAAGCGATGAAGAGCGCCAGCATCACGACGCCGACAACCAGAAACGCCGCTGCGTATCCGCCGACATCGCTACCGCGCGCTGCTGCAACCGCGCCGAGCACCACCGCGCCGATCAACTGACCAATGCTGATAAATACCGTCAGCACCCCTTGCGTCGCGCCACGTTCCGCAGCTGGCGCTTCGTTCAACAGGATGTACCGGAGCGATGCGCCGAGCAATACGCCGATACCAATGCCAAACAGCGCAGCAAAGCCGTAGAACGCGACGAGAGAGGTTGCCAGCATCCCTTCCAGCAGCAAACCTGTTGCTATCAACGCCGTACCGGTCAGCACCACAATTTTCGAGCCAATCCGGTCAAGCATGCGCCCCGACAGCGGTGAACCGACCGCCATCGCCAGCACCATCGGCACAAGCATAAAACTCGCAGTTGATGGCGTGACGCCAAACGCTGCGACAAGCAACGATGGCACGAACAACGTTACCGCCTCGCTCAAGCCTGCGCCAAAGGAGAGTGCGCCAGCCAGCGCAATCTGCCAGTTGCGGAACAGATTCAGGTCAAGCACCGGGTCATCCGCACGACGCTCGATCTGCAAGAATAGCGGGATGAGCGCCAGTGCCAGCACCAGCAGGAACCAGGTCGATGATGCACTGATTGCATTCACCAGACCGCTCACACTCGCTTCGTCGAGCAGGTAGGCAAGATCGCTCAGCGCCACAGCCAGCGATGCCAGGATCACCCCAAGCACGACCGTCCCGCCCCAGTCGAAGGGACGCGGCGTTGCCGCGCGGATGGCGGGCAATAATTTCACGCCAAACCCGATCAGCGCAAGTGCAATCGGCAGATTGATCAGAAAGAGCCACTGCCATCCAAGCAGGAGCAGCACACCGCCGATGATCGGTCCGATCAGGAATGCAATACCAAACACCGCGCCGATCAGTCCCAGCGCGCTGCCGCGCTTCTCCGGCGGAAATGTATCACCGATCACCGCACTGGCAACCGGGAAAATGCCACGCGCGCCCAACCCCTGGATAGCGCGACCCGCCAGCACCAGCGCATACGTCGGCGCCGCCACGACGATCAATGACCCCAGACCAAACAGGGCAACACAGGCAGTGTAGAGCGTGCGCCGCCCCAGCCGGTCCGACAGTTTGGCGATGAACGGCGTTCCAACCAGGTTGCAGAGCACGTAGACGACGAACATCCACGATGCCGCACGCGCGTCGATTCCAAAATGCTCGCGCAACGCCGGCAGCGCTGGTCCAACGATGGCAATATCAAGCGCTGCCATCAGAACACCAACAAACAGCACAAGCAGGATGCGGTTCCGGGTACGTTCTTCGTTGCGAGTCATGGCACACCTCTTTCCTTACCGGTCGGTAGAATAGTGTACCCGAAACAACGCAACGTGTCAAGACGCCGGAATTGAGCCATCGTTCATCATCTCTATGCCGGTTCGATGCTATAATTATGCGGTGATCATCCGTTCGTGCGAGGGATATTCGTGCCGGTTATCGCCGCCAACCAGCGTTCAATACGTCTCATGCCGTCCATCCTCGCCGCCGATTTTGCGCGCCTCGGCGAGCAGGCGCGCGAAGTTGCCGCAGCTGGCGCCGATGGGTTGCACATCGATGTGATGGACGGCATGTTCGTGCCGAATATCAGCATCGGGATACCGGTGGTCGACGCGCTGCGCCGCACCGTTGATCTGCCGCTCGACTGTCATCTCATGATCGTCGAACCAGAGCGCTACATTGACGCATTCGTTGCTGCGGGCGCCACCCATATTACGGTGCATGTCGAAGCCTGCCGTCATCTCCATCGCACCATTCAACAGATCCACGCGCTGGGCGTCACCGCTGGCGTGGCCCTCAATCCGGCTACTCCGCTGACCGCTATCGAAGAGATTCTGCCCGACCTCGATCTTGTCCTGATTATGAGCGTCAATCCTGGTTTTGGCGGGCAGACGTACATTCCGGGCAGCACGGCGAAGATTGTTCGCCTGCGCCGTATGCTCGACGAACACGGGCTGCACCATATCGAACTTCAGGTCGATGGCGGCATCAGCGCCGCCAATGTCGCCGATGTCGCCGGCGCTGGCGCCACCAGCATCGTCGCCGGAACCGGCGTGTTCAACACCCGTCCCATATCCGAAACGATCCAGGCGATTCGTGATGCACTCCAGAGCAGAAACTGATCCGATGCGCTGGAGAGCCGACGTCGGCGCCTGAGCGATGTGAAGGGCGTTGTATGAGCGAAAGCGTGACGCTTGCCTGCGTCCACCACGATCCAGACGGCTTGCTCCGCTCTCAGGCTGAGCGGGTTGTGACAGCATTGCAACGCATTTTTCCAATGATCGTCGTGCGCACAACCGACGAGACGCCTGGCAGTGCCATCGAGCCGCTCCTGGCTGCTGGCGTCTCGATCTATCGCGCACCGTCGTGCGGTCATCTGAAGCTGGGACGCGCGCGACGCGAAGCCTTACGTCTGGGTATCGAGACAGGCGCGCATCACGTGCTCTTCTGCGATTTTGATCGCGCACTGCACTGGGTCGAATACCATCCTGCCGAACTCGCATCGATTGCCGGTTTGATCCTCGCCTATGATTTTACCGTCCTCGGACGCACACGGCGCGCGTTCGACAGCCATCCCCGCGCCCAGTGCGCTACCGAAGCGATCGTCAACCACGTCTTCGCACAGGTGAGCGGGCAGGAATGGGACGTCACCGCAGCCGCACGCGGCGTCTCGCGTCGCGCCGCCGCTGCGATCCTCGATGGCTGCCCGGACGAAACGATTGGCACCGATGTTTCCTGGACTCTCTTCCTGCAACGCACCGGTCGGTTTGCTATCGGCGCTATCGAAACTGAAGGTCTCGAATACGAAACTGCTGATCGTTTCCCTGAAGCGGTCGCCGCAGCTGGCGGCATCGACGCCTGGAAGGCGCGGATCGACGCCGACCCGCGCGAGTGGGCGCTGCGCCTGGAGATCGCGCGCCTCGAAGTCGAAGCAGCAGGAGCGTATGCGCATATGGTACAATAACAGCTCTACAAGGCGCGGCACACTCGCAGGGCTGTCCACCTGCGAGCGTTTGCGACGTCGGGAATGCCAGCACGATGATCGCTGCGGTGCGTTCCCGCTCACTGGCGGACAGTAGTTCCCGGATGTATCGCAGCCCGACGACGCGCCCAACCATGACAGAAATCAGACATCTCTTCTGGAACGCAGAAAGGTGTAACCAACGTGCCGAAAGAAGGAATTACGCCGCGCGCGCAGGATTATTCGCAGTGGTATCTCGACATTGTGCAACAGGCTGACCTGGCGGATTACGCCGAGGTAGTCAAAGGGTGCATTGTGTTCAAACCGACCGGCTACGCCATCTGGGAGGCGATCCAGCGCGGTCTGGACGACCGGATCAAAGCCACCGGTCATGTCAACGCCTACTTTCCGCTGCTGATCCCCAAAAGCTTCCTGATGAAAGAAGCCGAGCACGTCGAAGGGTTTGCGCCTGAAGTGGCGGAAGTGACCCGCGCTGGCGGCGAAGACCTCGCCGAGCCCTACGTCATCCGCCCGACGTCGGAAACTATCATCGGCTACTTCTATTCCAAATGGGTGCGCAGTTACCGCGACCTGCCGCTGCTCATCAATCAGTGGGCGAACGTGATGCGCTGGGAAATGCGCACCCGCCCCTTCCTGCGCACCACCGAGTTCCTCTGGCAGGAAGGGCACACCGTCCACGCCACTGAGGAAGATGCCGAACGCGAAACGCTCCTCATCCTCCACGAGGTGTATGCTGATTTCGTGGAGAAGGAGATGGCCATCCCGGTCATTAAGGGGCTGAAGTCGGAAAAGGAAAAGTTCCCCGGTGCGCTGCGCTCCTACTGCATCGAAGCGATGATGCAGGACGGTCGCGCGCTCCAGGCGGGCACATCGCACAATCTGGGGCAGAACTTCGCGCGTGCGTTCGACATTACCTATACCGACCAGCAGAACACCATCCAGTACGCCTGGACAACCAGCTGGGGCGTCAGCACGCGACTGATTGGCGCGTTGATTATGACCCATTCCGACGACGAAGGGCTGGTCATTCCGCCGCGCCTGGCGCCAACGCAGGTCGTCGTGGTGCCGATCTACCGAAACGATGCCGAGCGCAGCGTGGTGATGGAAGCGGTGCAGCGTATGACCGCAGAGTGGAAGGGACGCCTGCGCTTCAAGATCGACGACCGCGACAATCTGACACCGGGGTTCAAGTTCAACGAATGGGAACTGAAGGGGGTTCCGATCCGCGTCGAGATCGGACCAAAAGACATCGAAAAAGGGAGCGTAGCGATTGCCCGCCGCGACCAGCCTGGACGCGAAGGGAAATCATTCGTGCCGCAGGACGGGTTGACCGACCGGTTGACCGCGCTCCTGGAGGAGATCCAGCAGGCGCTCTACCGGCGCGCGTTGACCTTCCGCGAAGATCACACCGCCGACGTTGCAACCTACGACGAACTCAAACAACAGGTCGAACGCGGTTTCGCACGTTGCTACTGGGCGGGGACGACCGAAGACGAGAAGCGCATCCAGGAAGAAACGCGCGCCACTATTCGCTGCATTCCGCTCGATCAACCGCAGCAAGCCGGGCGTTGCGTGTATACAGGGAAAGAAACAACGCAACAGGTTATCTTTGCCCGCGCCTATTGATCGCCGCAACGGATGCTGCCAGACCACAGCGACAATGGCGACGCGCTCCGGTGAGGAGTGCGCCGCCATCGCCGCGCCATATGTGAATGAGTTGCGGTTTGCTGGAAAGCGCCAGGTGGAATCAGGGTTGTTGAATAATTACTCCACTACAGCCCGCGCAGGCGGGCTTCGCCCTGCATAGCCGAGGGCTTTAGCCCGACGGCTCGTGCCGCATAGCGGATTTATAGCAGTTCTCACAGAGGTTGAACCAATTGGACAGGGTTGAACGCTCCCAGAATCGCGCTCCCGACACGGTGACCGAAATGAATTTCGGTCTACGCTCTGCCGGAGACGGGCGCTTCGCACGACACGGCAGACCTCGACAAAGGTCAACATATCAGAGAACTGCTGTAAATGCTCAATCTCCATGAGCCCGACGGCTCGTGCCGCATAGCGGATTTATAGCAGTTCTCACAGAGGTTGAACCAATTGGACAGGGTTGAACGCTCCCAGAATCGCGCTCCCGACACGGTGACCGAAATGAATTTCGGTCTACGCTTTGCCGAAAACGGGGCGTCTCGTGTGACACGGCAGACCCGGACAATGGTCTACGTATCTGAGAACTGCTGTAAATGCTCAATCTCCATGAGCCCGACGACACGAGGCGCATACCGGAAATGCTCAATCTCCATGAGCCCCGCAGCAAAATACCGGGTTACATTCTCAATCTTCATTTCACCCGCTGGTTCACACCGACCGACAGGCATCGAGTGCGGCGTGCACGCCAGCACACATCGTCTCCAGCGCCATCGTCGGACCGGGGCGCGGATCGGCGCTTGACTGCGCCGGAAGCGACGGCAGGTGGATGAACAGACAACGGGTTGGCAGACGACGAGTCGCACAAACGTGGAGCGCCACATAGTACACCATATTGCACAGATAGGCGCCCGCCGACAGCGACAGATTGGCGGGAATGCCAGCCGTGCGGATTGCGTCAACGACGGCGCGCACCGGCGCAGTGGAAAAGTACGCAACCGGACCGTCCTGGACGATCGGTTCATCGATGGGCTGCATGCCAGCATTATCTGGAATACGAAAATCGCAGAGGTTGATCGCCACCCGCTCGACCGAAAGCGCAGCGTATCCATTCGCCTGACCAAGCATCAGGCACAGATCGGGTTGAAGATCGAGCAAAAGATCGGTTATCATGCCAGGGACCCGCGCCGCATCGACCGGCAAAATGGCGGTGACAGCGCCGGCAGGCTTTCCGTTGCTGGATAGACGTTTCACAACCTCTTGCGAAGGATTGACCGCAAAGCCACCGAATGGTTCAAAACCGGTGATAAGCAACGTTGCCATACAAGGTCCTGAACAGACAGCAATTCCGGATAACAGGTACCGTAGTATACCACAATCTGTATTAAGGTTTGTTTATCTTCCGCCTTTGCCCGGCAGTCACAGCCACCGAGTTGCGTATGAACACACCCAAAACCCAATCAGCCGGAACCATCAGCGAAGCGCAGACTGTACCAGAAAGCGGCGCCGAAGACCGCGTAGCCGCCTTTTTTGGGCGTTACGGACGGCACCTGGCGCTTTTGCAGGCGACCGTCGCAACGTGCGGCAGTCTGTTTATGAGCGAAGCGCTTGGATGGCCGCCATGCGTCCTGTGCTGGTATCAGCGCATTCTGATGTATCCGCTCGTCGTCCTGATCCTGGTTGGCATTCTGCGCCGCGATCACGGGCTGCACCTGTATGTGCTGCCACTCTCGCTGTTCGGCGCCTGCGTTTCGCTCTACCACTATCTCCTTGTCAAAACCGACTGGTTGCCGCCGCCGCCATGCGTTGACGGAATCCCGTGCACGGTCGATTATCTCGACATTCTGGGGTTCATTAATGTACCGTTCATGGCGTTGACGGCGTTTCTGATCATCAGTTTTCTCATGGGCGCCACGGTGGTCAGCGAACCGGCCGACTCTGACGAATCGCCCTCGTTGCGCGACGGGCAGGCGCTCGCAGCCTACGCCATCATTGCACTTGTCGCGGTAGCCTTCATCGGTTGGGGTATGGTCATCTAAAAAAACATCGCCAGTCGTTGGCTGGCGATGTTCCTATGGAATTTTGGTCGGGGCGAGTGGATTTGAACCACCGACCTCAGCGACCCGAACGCTGCGCTCTACCAGGCTGAGCCACGCCCCGTCGCCGTCTGCCGCAGCGGAATGGTGCCGAAGGTGGGAGTCGAACCCACACGGAGTCACCTCCAACGGTTTTTGAGACCGTCGCGTCTGCCATTCCGCCACTTCGGCGCTGCGCACAGAAGTATAGCGCAATCTACCGCGCCTGTCAACCCAAAATCGTGCTTGCAAGAGTTGAACAGATGTGCTATACTATTCACGGGAACGAGTATATGCAATAAGGTACGAGCAACGCTCCACGCCGGCGACGCCCACTCCGGCAGGGCAGGAGGTAAGAGGTATGGCTTCCCCCCGCAAATCAGGCGAACCCGCCCGTCCCGAAGCGACTGTTTCACGCACCTATCGTGCGGCGATCCGCATTGGCGAAGACTATGTCACCCTCGAAGAAACAATCGTCCTGCCGCTCGACGCCAGCGACGAAGAGGTGGCAAAAGCCGTTGATCTCGGCTGGCGCATCTATCGCACCCAACGTGAGGCGATTGAAGCGCAGATCGCTGGCATCCGCGAAGCGCAACCCGCGCCGCCAGCGCCCACGATCCGCGACCCCGACGCTCCCGCGAGCGACCGTCAACGGCACTACATCGCCGCCCTCCAGGAAGACCTCGCCTGGACGAACGAGCAACTGGCATCCTACGCCCAGGAACACCACGTCGATCTGGTCACGATGACCAAAGGACAGGCAAGCGCCTTCATCGACAGTCTGAAAAAGATTGCCGAGGAACGTCAGGCATACGCAGCGGCTGCACGCAGCGCACACGCTGACGATGGCGCCATTCCCGCGCGTCCTTCCGATACGGCGCCTGCCCACGAGAAGCAGATTGCTGCGCTCAGGCGGCTGGCGCAGCAAAAGGGGTTCGATCTCGATGCCGAGATCCGGCAGCGCTTCGAGACCACCGTCGAGGAACTCACCAGCGGACAGGCGTCGGCGCTGCTGCGCGAGTGGCAGCGCCCCAGCCAGCGCACGGCTGGCGAATGAAGCCAGGAGTGCGTAACCTTTTCTCAACCTGTGCGGTCTATCTGGTGTGCGACCGGAGTCGTGGCCGGTCGCACAGAGCATTCGCAGCATTGCCTATCTGAGTTAACACATTCGGCTTCCCCGGCAGGCTTCCCTCATGACCTGCGCATCGCCTGAACAGGCGTTTCGCCGCCTCAGGTAGGCGCAACAAGGAGACGAACATGCGTCAGGTCAGAGGAACCGTCAACACAGTCGAACTCATCGGTTGGCTCGGCGATACGCCCGAAATGCGCTCTTTCCCTTCGGGATCGAGCGTATGCCTCTTCAACGTCGCAACCAAGCATCTCGGCGCACGCAGCGAGAACGGCGAACGATCAATCGAAACCGATTGGACGCTGATCGAAGCGTGGAACAAACTGGGAGAACAGTGCATGCGCTACCTGCATAAGGGAAGTCGTGTGCGCATTGTCGGCAGCCTGCGCACCCATAGCTGGTCAGACCGGGAAACCGGTCTGCACCGCCACCGGACGTTCGTGCGCGCCGATGAGGTGCTGTTCCTCGATAGCCGACCGGGGACCGACGATACTGACCAGGACGTCGCTGAAACTGCGGACGAGACGGAGGACGTGCCGTTCTAAAGCGTTACCCGGGAGAGACGGATCGGGAACGGGCGGGTGGCGGCGACCGCGTCGCCTGCCCTGCTCCCCTGCAATGTGGGGTAAACACCCCCTCACCCCTCATATTCGCCAATCGTCGCCAGTTGTCGCCGGATAAAGTGGCGAACCGCTTTTGCCGACTCCAGGGTAAGCGCCTGGTTTGCCCATTGCTGCACATCCCTGAGCGTCAGTTGTCGCACGAGTTCTTTCGCCTGCGGGATCGAACCCGGCGACATACTGAGTTTCTTCACTCCCAACCCGACCAGTATTGGCAAAGCCTGGCGATCCGCAGCCAGTTCACCGCACACGCTCACCCATTTTCCGGCGGCTTCGGCGCTCTGCACCACCTGGCGAATCTGGATCAGGACTGCCGGGTGCAATCCATCCTGGAGATAGGCGACAGATGCATTGCCCCGCTCGGCGGCAAGGGTATACTGCGTCAGATCGTTGGATCCGATACTGAAAAAATCAACCTCAGGCGCAAAGATATGCGCCAGCAAAGCCGCAGACGGCACTTCAACCATCATACCGACATCCACGTGATCGGGAATCGGCACACCCCGGTTCCGCAATTCGGCGATGGTTTCGTCCAGGATGCTGCGCGCGCGCCGCCACTCGCCAATATCGGCGATCATGGGAACCATGATTCGTATCCGATGACCAGCGGCAGCACGCAGGATAGCGCGCAGTTGCGGTTTGAACAAATCGGGACGTTCCAGACACAACCGGATGGCGCGTTGCCCCAGAAATGGATTCTCTTCGCGCGCCATATGAAGATACAGCAGCGGCTTATCGCCCCCCACATCAAGCGTGCGGATGACAACCGGCCGCTGATCCATCAGACGAGCTATGGCATGATACACCTCGAACTGCTCATCCTCATCGGGCGCCGTCGCTCGATCAAGAAAGAGAAATTCAGTGCGCAGCAATCCAACCCCGTCGGCGCCGTTCGCCAGTGCTGCGCGTGCATCTTCGAGATTGCCGATATTCGCTGCAACCTCGATACCGATCCCGTCTTTCGTCACGGATGGCGCGGCACTCGATCTCTGTGCACGCTCATACGTGGTACGCCATTGCGCAAGTTTCGCTGCATAATCGGCAGTAATCGACTCATCAGGATCGATCCAGACCAGACCGGCGAAGCCATCAATAATAAGCGGCGTCTCTGGTCGCACCTGTGCGACTGCCGGACCGACGCCGACGACGGCAGGGATGCCGAGCGTGCGCGCCAGAATGGCGCTGTGCGAGGTCGAACTTCCGCGTTCGGTACAGATACCCAACACGTTTGCCGGATCGAGCCGCGCGGTGTCGGACGGCGAGAGATCGTCAACAACGACGATCCCGGACTGATCGACATGCGTCACGGCAGTATGTCCCAGCAACTGTGTCAGCACCTGCAATCCGACATCCCGAATATCGACGGCGCGTGCGCGCATGTAATCATTGTCGAGCGATTCGAACGCCTGTACCGACTCGCGCACTGCCTGTTGCCATGCCCACTCGACATTGACGCGCTCACGCTCGACGATCTGCTGGACGCGCGACAACACATCAGGATCGCTGAGAAACATCAGGTATGCGTCGAAGATCGCCGCCTCGTAGGGATGGTGTTGGGCAATCTGATCACGCACCTGGCGTGTCTTGCTGCGAACGGCTTCCAGAGCGACAGAAAACCGGGACATCTCGGCTGCAGGATCGTCGATAGCAAGGCGCTCAATCTGTGGTTCGACGTTGCGCAGCACCACCGCCTGACCAAGAGCATACCCGGGTGATGCGGCAATGCCACGCAGCGCGCCAGGAGGCGTATCTGTCGATCGAGGCGATGGCAGCGGTTGCGGCTCGTCCGCCACATCATCGGCTTCTCCAAACTTCTCTGCCGCGAGTCGCTGCAATGCCGCCAGCGCTTCAGCAGCATCCGCACCGGTGGCGGAGACGACGATCTCGTCGTACTGCCGGATGCCAAGCGCTGCCACTGCGTTGAAACTTTTTGCATTGACCTGCCGGGAGTCATGAGCACGGGCAACACGAATATCGGATTGAAAACGACCGGCAGTCTGGACAAACAGCGCAGCCGGTCGGGCGTGCAGTCCCAGGCGATTTTCAACAACCAGTCGCACCTGCTGCACATCGGTCGCAACCGGAGACGCAGACGATGGTGGGGGTACGGCAGCATCTGTGCCCGCACGCTGACTCAGACTCTCGATCTTGCCGGACAGCGCCCCTTCCGCCTCTGCCGCCACGCGATCAAGCGACGCACCCAGACTGGCTTGAATAGCGGCAGCGATGGCGCCTTCGACGAGCGGAGCAGCGCACAATCGTACACGATTCCGCTTTTCTTCGGCAAGAAAATCGAGCGCCATCTCCGCACTCAGCACTGCGCTGCCCAGATCCATCAGCACCAGCACACCATCATCGCTGTACACGTCTTCGATGGCATCACGGATCTTTGCCGCATCTGTTCCAAGCGTCTGTGATGAGTCGTCGGCGCCTGCCGCCACAGCAATTGAGACCTGCGACTGCTGCATCACCATGCGCATCATGTCCACGATCCCGGCAGCCAGCAGGGAACTATGCGACACAAGGACGATATTCACCATAATCGATACCAGCCTGCAAGATACAATCAGGACAGAGAACGACATCGACGATATCGTTCACCGAGTGTGCGGTGATCGATGCAAACTCAGGCGCAGTGAACCCTATCGCGCCGCAGTGGCAGGCGTACCAGCCAGCCCGATCCGGATCGTACCGCCGGTTATGACCGAGATCGATCACCTCCACGCCCATTTTCCAGCGCGCATTTGTCACCAATCTTCGACAACCAGCCTGCTTCAAACGCTTCACATAGGTCGCAAAATGGTCACGAGTGCAGTGACGCATAAGCAACACCGCCAGGGTCAGATCGTCCGGCAGTTGCCAGACCAGGGCATCGACATTGATCACAACCAGGTTGGGATATGGTTCCAGCAATGGCAACACGCGCTGAACAAGGTCACAGTTTCGTTCGACTGCATAAACCCGGCGAACCATCTGCGCCAGCTGCCGTGCCAGTCTCAGATCGCCAGCGCCAATATCGACCACAACATCGTCTGCACCCACCTGCGCCAGGACGTACTGATACGTCTCATCATCGTATGGCGCCCACATGCTTTCCCAATCGATGGCGTCCATCGGTCGCAATTGTCATCGAAACGAAAGCCAGCATTCGATGAGTAAAAAGCGCATGCCATGATCGGTCGCGTGACTCTCGCTCGATCATGCTGTGATCGGAAGTCAACGGCGACGAATCAGGCATGCGCAGGCGGGATCGCCCTGTGTCAGCGGTCAGTCAACCCAATCGAAGGTACGGGTCACCGCTTTTTTCCAACCGCTATAGAGACGTTCGCGGGTTGCGCTATCCATCTGCGGCGACCACTCGTGATCCTTGCCCCAGTTGGCGCGCAGATCCTCGACTTCTTTCCAGAAGCCGACTGCGAGACCGGCAGCGTAGGCGGCGCCCAGCGCCGTTGTTTCTGACACGGTTGGGCGGATGACCGGCACACCCAGAATATCAGCCTGGAACTGCATCAGGGTGTTGTTGAAGACCATGCCGCCATCAACCTTGAGCGCCGTCAGATCGACGCCCGAGTCCTTATTCATCGCATCGAGCACTTCGCGCGTCTGATAGGCGGTTGCCTCAAGCGCAGCGCGGCAGATGTGGTTCTTCGTAATATAGCGAGTCAACCCGACGATAGCACCGCGCGCGTTGCTCTTCCAGTACGGCGCGAACAGACCTGAGAACGCTGGCACGATGTAGATGCCGCCGCTATCTTCGACCGCATTGGCATACTCCTCGATATGCGAGGAGAAATCGAAAAAGCGCAGATTATCGCGCAGCCACTGCACCAGCGCGCCGGTAATAGCAATCGAACCTTCCAGGCAGTACACCGTCGGCTGATCGCCGATCTTGTACCCGACGGTCGTCAGCAAGCCATTCTGTGACGGCACCGGTTTGAGACCGGTGTTCAGCAGCATGAAGCAACCGGTTCCATACGTATTCTTCGCCTCACCGACGCTGAAACACGTTTGACCGAAGAGCGCCGCCTGCTGGTCGCCAAGGTCGCCAGCGACCGGAATGCCTTCGAGCGCGCCGACTGCGGCGCCATAGACTGCAGCCGACGGCATGATCTTCGGCAGCATTGCGCGCGGCACGCGCATGACGTCCAGAATGTCGTCATCCCAGTCGAGTGTCTCCAGATTCATCAGCATCGTGCGCGAAGCGTTCGACACGTCGGTAATGTGGACGCCGCCATTGACACCGCCGGTCATATTCCAGATCAGCCAGGTATCGATGTTGCCGAAGAGCACCTCGCCCTGCTCGGCTTTTTCGCGCACTCCCGGCACATTGTCGAGGATCCAGGTGATCTTTGGACCGGAGAAGTAGGTCGCAAGCGGCAGACCAACTTTGGGGCGGAAACGATCCTGCCCGCCGTCCTGCGCCAGTTGATTACAGATCTGGTCAGTGCGCGTGTCCTGCCAGACAATCGCGTTGTACACCGGCTTACCGGTCGCCTTCTCCCACACCACCGTCGTTTCGCGCTGGTTGGTCACGCCGACGGCTGCAATCTCGCTGCGTTCCACTCCCGACTTGCGCAACGCCCCGTCGATCACCTCCTGCGTGCGCGTCCAGATCTCCAGCGGATCGTGCTCAACCCAACCCGGTTGAGGATAGATCTGGGTATGTTCCTTTTGATCCACTGCCACCACACGCCCCGCATGATCGAATATCATGCAGCGCGTGCTTGTCGTTCCCTGATCGACCGCTGCCACGTATTTCGCCATAGCCATGACTCCTTTGCACACCAGCAACACTGCCGGCGACTACTCTGTCGTCCAGGCTTCCTCCATCGCCTTGAACATCAAGTATGAAGAGGTCGCCCCCGGATCCTGATGCCCGGCGCTTCGTTCCGCCAGGTACGAAGCCCGTCCTCGTCGCGCCACCATCGGAATGGTGTTCTTCATCCCCTGTTCGGCTGCGACGACGCTCTGGCGCAACGCTTCCCGTTCATCGACGCCATCGGCAACCGCCTGTTTGAGCGCATGCAGCGCCGGTACAAGCGCATCGACCATCGTCTTGTCGCCGACATTCGCCTTTCCACGCGCCATCAGGCTGACGATAGCGCCGTCGATGGCTGTGACCCAGTCGGCAAGCGATAGTTCCATCTTGTTTGCCGTGGCGACGCCCGCCTGCAAGAAGAACGTCCCGTACAACGGTCCGCTTGCGCCGCCAACGGTCTGAACCAGCGTCATACCGACCGACTTCAGAATCGTACCGATATCCTTATCGGCAACTGTCGGCAACTTTCCCAGCACCGCCTTGAACCCGCGGTCCATGTTCACGCCGTGGTCGGCATCGCCGATGCTCGAGTCGAGTTGCGTGAGATAATCCTTGTTCTCCGCCAGCGCCTGGCTGTAGACCCTGAGCCAGGACAGAACGTCGTCGCGACTGATCGGCATAGATCACACTCCCCACCGCAGCGCAGGAGTCTTGACCGGAGCGTCCCACAACCTGATCAGTTCGTCATCCATTTTCAGCAGCGTGATCGAGCAACCCGCCATCTCCAGCGAGGTAATGTACGGTCCGATCAGGTTGCGTACCACCTTAAGACCCGCGTTGACTGCGATCTCATACGCCTTCCGATACACCACATAGAGTTCGATCAGCGGGGTGCCGCCCATGCTGTTGACAAACAGCAGCACATCGTCACCCGCGCGGAACGGCAAATCGTTCAGGATCGGCTCCATCAGCATCTCGGTGATCTCGTCGGCAGACTTGAGTTTCATACGGGTGCGGCCCGGTTCGCCATGGATGCCGATGCCGATCTCCATTTCGTCGTCGGGCAGATCGAAGGTTGGCTTGCCCGCATGCGGTACGGTGCAGCTGGTCAGCGCCATACCCATGCTGCGCCCCCAACCGTTGACCTTGCGGCATATCTCAGCGACCTCGCCGAGCGAACGCCCCTCCTCAGCCGCTGCGCCGCAGATCTTCTCCGCCAGCACCGTGACGCCCACACCGCGTCGGCCCGCAGTGTAGAGCGAATCCTGCACCGCCACATCATCATTGGTCACAACCGATTCTACCTCAATTCCTTCCGCACGCGCCAGGTCGGCCGCCATATCAAAATTGAGGATGTCGCCGGTGTAGTTCTTGACGATGTACAGCACGCCAGCGCCGCCGTGGACCATTTTCGCCGCTTCGAGCATCTGGTCGGGGGTGGGGCTGGTAAAGACAGCGCCAGGACAGGCTGCGTCCAGCATGCCCATACCGACGAAGCCGCCGTGCATCGGTTCGTGACCGGATCCGCCGCCGGAGACGATCGCGACTTTGCCCTGCACCGGCGCATCGGCGCGATAGATAAAGTTCGGATCGTAGTGAACCTTCACCAGATCGGGATGCGCGTATTCAATGCCCTTCAACTCCTCGACAACCACATCCTCGGGTTTGTTGATCAGCTTTTTCATGACTCCTGCTCTCCTTACGTGAGCAGTTCTGGTGTTGTGGAAGGCGACGCAACCCTGCTGACAACACCAGAACCTTCCACATTACGTCCAGGCGGCTCTCTCAGAAAGCCCCCAGAGCAACATACAACGCTGCCGCGACGGCGCCGCCGATGATCGGACCAACAACCGGTATCCAGGCATATCCCCAGTCGCTGCTCCCCTTGCCGGGGATGGGCAGCACTGCGTGAGCAATACGAGGACCGAGGTCACGTGCAGGATTGATGGCATAACCGGTCGTACCGCCTAACGACAGACCGATCACCCACACCAGAAAGGCCACCGGAATAATTCCAAGCGCGCCGAAGCTGCCATTGTTCATGACCGGTCCATCAATGGCAAGAATACCGAAGACCAGAACGAACGTCCCAATAATCTCACTGACCAGGTTCCACGCCACACTGCGCACCGCCGGACCGGTGCTGAACACGGCGAGTTTCAACCCTGGATCGCTGGTTTCCGCCCAGTGCGGATAGTAGTGCAGGAAGACAAGCACAGCGCCAATAAACGCACCGATGAACTGCGCGCCGATATACATCGGCGCCATGGCTGCTTCAAACTTGCCGGCGACAACCAGACCGATGGTCACTGCCGGATTCAGGTGCGCGCCGCTGATCGCCGCAACGGAATAGGCGCCGACAAAGACGGCCAAAGCCCACGCCGTGGTGATCACAATCCACCCGCTGCTGTTGCCCTTCGTCTTGCTCAATACCACATTAGCGACAACACCGTCGCCAAGTAGAACGAGCAGCATGGTCCCGATCAGAGGGCGATCAGAAAACCGGATTTGTGGTATCATGATGGCGACCATGCCGTTCTGATGAGGAGCAATCTCGTATGCCACGACGTGCACGTCGATCCTATCCAACCAAGGATGCGACCGATCTGACCGATGCGCAATGGGCCGCCATCGCGCCACTCGTCATCACCCCGTCGCCCAACGGCGGGCGTCCGACCGAAATTGATCGCCGCGCGATCGTCAACGCGCTGCGCTCCAAAAATCGCACGGGCTGTCAATGGCGCATGCGTCCAAAAGATGTTCCGCCAATGAGTTCGGTTCGGTACTCTTTCGACAAATGGAATCGTGATGGAACATTCATCAAAATCAATGATACCTTGCGCAAACTGGCGCGACAAGCGTTGAATCGCGACCCGGAGCCGTCCATCAGCGTCCTGGACTCCCAATCCGTCAAAACGACCGAAGCAGGCGGAGAACGCGGCGACGATGGGGGAAAAAAAGGTCAATGGGCGCAAACGGCAATGCTGGGTTGATACAAATGGGTTCTTGCTGCGCGTGCTCGTCCATCCGGCAGACATTTCTGATACCGAAGGCGCGGAGTGGCTTTTGGCCGCGCATCATCAATCGTTTCCTCGGATGCAAGAAATTCGGGTGGATGAAGGCTACAAACAAGGGTTAAATGAATGGATGCAACAGAACACGACGATACGCCTGAATGTCATCGAAAAACCGCCTGAACAAAAGGGATGTGCGGTCATCCCGAAGCGATGGGTGGTAGAACGCTCGATTGCGTGGGCGGGACGCAATCGGTTGTTGCGGCGAATAATTATTCGCCGCAACAACCGCAACCCAGAATCAAGCGAAGCCTTTCTTTATCTCGGTTCTATTGCAATGCTCCTGAATAGGCTTTATCCGAGGTTTTAGTTTTTGATCACGCTCTGAGATCGCTGAAGAGGCTCCCTGAAATCGATATTGCTCACAGAGATATCTATTTTGTACGTGGAAACTATCAAGGTCTCCAGATCGATGTTCTCTTGACGAGTAATCCATTATTTTCGCACGTAAAGAAACGCCATGTCGTCAGACAGGATTTTTTCGAGCGATCCATTCCTTCTGCGACAGTTCGTGGACTCATACTGCTGAAGCTGTATGCACTGCCGTCGCTCTATCGCCAGGGTGATTTCGTTCGGGTTGGATTGTACGAGAACGACGTTGCCACGCTTATGTTCTACCACGCCCCCAACATGTCGGAAATACTCGCCGAATTAACCCCATTCGTAAGTCCACAGGACATGTCCGCAATCCAGGACATCATCTCCGATCTTAAGCAACGAATTGCTCGCCTGCGGCGTGATCGTGTATAATCCACTGGACCGCCTCAATCACCGTATTCAGAGTATCGAAGTCCTGGTGGCGCCTGTTTCCTGGTTGGAGCAGCGTTGCAGGTTTCCGCCTGCGTGCAGTGCATCTGGTACGAACGGAACGGTGACACGGCGTCTCGTTGTCGATAGTGCGTGTTTCGCACACCAGTCTGACGAAGGAGGACTCTCAGTATGGCACCGTCCGGCGCAGTCGAACTTCTTCCCTCGGAAACGCCAAACGCCGCCCGCATCTACAGTTATACCCTGGGCGGTTCGTACTATCTGCCGGTTGACAGGGCGGCGGCGGAATACATGTTCTCGCTTGTACCTTCCACACCAAAGTGGGTGCGTATGCTGCGCAATTTCCTCCAGCACGCCGCCCGTCGTCTTTGGGTGGAAGGATTCACCCACTTCATCGACTTCGCCTCCGGACTCCCGACCGACGATCATATCCATCACGTGCTTCCAGACGCCCGTGTGGTCTACTCGGACCTGGATCCCGAAACATACGACATGGCGCAGCAACTGGTTGGACACCTTCCGAATGTACTCTACGTGAGGCATGATGTGCGCGAGGCGCGTTCGCTGCTTGAGTCGCCGGAGGTGCAGAACTTCCTGGGTGGTGAGCGGCGGGTGGCATTCGGGCTGAATGGCATTACCGTCTTTCTCTCCCCCGAGGAGATTTCACGGCTCTTCCACGATCTCTACGAGTGGGCAGCGCCCGGTTCCCGGCTCTACATCACCTACGAAACCAAAATGCCAGGGCTGATGACCCCGCGCATGGAACAGTTCATCGACATGTTCCGTCAGGCGGGATCGCCCTTCTGGCTCTATTCGCTTGAGGAGTGCATCGCGTTCAGCCGACCGTGGCAGATCCCCCCAACAGGATTAATGCCGCTCCACGAGTTCCTGGGGCTTCCCTCCGACTACATCACTGAAGCCGATCAGGAAGGCGTCGGATTGCAGTTCTACGCTGCGATTCTCGCAAAGCCGGAGTGATATTGGTAGAACACGGGGTGGATTTTTTGGGGAAGCCCCTGCGTTCCTTCTCTCGTTTCAGGCTTCAGGATGCTCAGACTCCCCCTTCTCCCCTTATGAGAGAAGGGGGCAGGGGGATGAGGGGCAAAAGCGCGCCGGAACGCAAAGAACTGGCGATCGCTCCCAAGAATTCTACCCTTGAGAGCGGGAGAGAAGGCGGAGGGCAAGGGAAAAAAGGGCGACAGGATGCAGCAAACAATGCACGTGGTTCAATCGTTCTGCTCTTCGTTATCACCGATGCATTGGGTAGAGGTAACGCAGAGAGAGCAGGGTTTCGTGTCAGGACAACATTTCCGCAACGAGGGGCTACAGATTCGCCTCGAAGATGACTTCTTCGCTGGGTTGAGCAGCAGTATCGACTTCGTCCAGCGTAATCATCACCTGGTCATAGGCGTCCATCGGTTCCGGCGCATCGACCACAAATTCGGCGACCCCATCAGGTCCAACCGTAACGACGCCGATAGCGATTGGCTGATTTCCTTTCGCCAGCCACAACCGATAAAGTTTCCCCGGTTCGGCGGATTTCAGCCCATAAATCATCAGCACCAGGCGATTATGCCCCGGTTGCATGAACATGCGCGCGCTTGCATCATCAGGAGCGCGCTCAGTCGTTCCCAGCGGCCGCGAGACGGTCTGCGGCGCAGCAATGAACGAAACGAGTTGTTCATCCTGTCGCTCTGATGTTCTCAACGCCTGGATTTCCTGCTGGCTCTTTGCGAGTTGAAGGCGGGTCTCATCAAGTTCTCGCACACTGGCACGCAGTTGCGCCTCTACTATCGTCGCAGTCTGGCGCACCTCGGCTATCTGCAGCTCCATCGAACGCAGCATCTGCTGATTGGATGCGAGTTGCACTGCAAGCCGGTCAGCGCGTCCGCGCGCCTCGAATGCCGCTGTTCCCAGACCGATAATCAGCGCCAGCATCGCTGCGAATGCTGGCAAAACCCAGCGACCTGGACGGGTAGAACGGGGCATCGCCATTGGGCGCGACGCTGGTGCGGTTTCGGTGGAAGCATCATCATGTGCGGCGGCAATACGCGCAAAAAGTTGACGTTTGACTCGCGGCGGGGGGGTGAGCGCCCCGGACGCATAGGGCAACAACCCGACGACATCGCGGAACGACTCCGCTTCGGCGCGACAGCGGGGGCAGTTGGTGATATGTGCTGCCACTCGTGCGGCTTCGTCCGCATCGAGCGCGCCCAGCACAAACGCAGGAACGAGTTCCAGGATCTCATCGCAGTTCGACAATGTCATTGGCGCGCTCATCAATCGTGCAGGTCGTCTGCCCCTATCTTCTGGTTGTGTAACAGATCGCGCATCTTCTGCAGCGCAAGCCTTGTGCGTGTTTTGACCGTACCGATTGGACTGTTCAGCCGCTGGGCGATCTCGCTTTGAGAAAGTCCACGAAAGTATGCCAGTTCCAGCACTTCACGCTGTTCAGGCGGGATCTGCGCCAGCGCTTGCAGAATGATCCGTCGGCGTTCGCGTTCAATGGCAGCGCTGACGACATCACTCTGTGCATCCGGTTGATCGAGCATCGCCTGTTCTTCATGCTCATTCTGAGCTGTTGTCGGACGGGAGCGTTGCCGGCGCAGTTCATCGATGCACAGATTATGAGCGATGCCGAAGATCCACCCTGCCACCTGTCCGCGTCCGATGGCAAACGACGTACTGCGCCGCCAGACTCGCCAGAACGTTTCCTGAACGATATCTTCCGCAAGTTCAGCGTTACCAAGCATGCGGAGCGCTGTCGCGTACACGATGCGCGCATACCGGTCGTACAATTGCTCAAGTGCACTGCTATCGCGACTCGCAACGCGGGTGATCAACACCTCGTCGTCCAGTGCAGACGAATCAGCGGCTGGCATCCTGACCTGACTCATCGCACTGCCCCGCAGTGTTGCACTGTTTTCTGAGTAGTCATACGGATAATCTTCACAATCGGATGCTGCACAATTATAGCAAAAGGCGCAACCCTGTCTGCCACGCCGATTGTAGCAGATCAGAGGTGCGCCTGATAGTGCGTGCAAAACGCTGAACATTCCGCCGATGTTCAGCGGATCCGTTCCAGCCGTTCCAAAAACCCTGCAATGATCGGCGCCTGCTGGTCGATATCGACCAGGAATGCGTCGTGACCGGCGATTGAGTCGATCTCGATGTGCTCGACCGGTTTCTGATTCCGGCACAGCGCATCGGCGATGGCCAGCGACTCTGCCGTCGGGTAGAGCCAGTCGCTGCTGTAGGAAATGACGAGGAAGTGCGCCTGGGTTTGGGCGAACGCTGCGTCCAGCGAACCGTAGCGCGCCGGCAAATCCCAGTAATCCATGGCTTTCGTAATGTAGAGGTACGAATTCGCGTCAAAACGCGCGTTGAAACTTGCACCCTGGTGCTCGAGGTAACTCTCGATTGCAAATTCCTGCGCCATTGTGTACGAAGGACCGCCGCGCTGGAACGCGCGCCCGAACTTGCGCTCCAGGGCTGGTTCGCTCAGATAGGTGATATGCCCGATCATACGCGCAGTCGCCAGCCCGTCAACCGGCGGCTCGTGACCGTAGTAGTCGCCGCCGCGCCAGCGCGGGTCTGCCATGATTGCGCGCCGTCCGATCGCATTCCATGCCACCGTCTGCGCCGATGAGCGCGCCGTTGTCGCCAGCAAAAGAGCGCCGCGCACCCGTTCCGGGTACGCCGTGGCCCATTCGAGCGCCTGAAAGCCGCCCATCGAGCCGCCAGCGACGGCGAGCAACTGATCAATCCCCAGGTGGTCGATCAACCGTGTTTGCGCGCGCACCATATCGCTGATCGTAATGACCGGGAACCGCAAACCATACGGCTTGCCGGTCGTCGGATCGATGCTGGAAGGACCGGTGCTCCCCTTACACCCGCCGATGACGTTGGAACAGATAATAAAGTAGCGGTCAGTATCGAAAGGACGACCGGGTCCCACCATCGCATCCCACCATCCTGGCTTGGGATCGGTCAGACTGTGACGACCGGCAACGTGTGCATCGCCGGAGAGGGCGTGCAGGATCAGAATGGCGTTGTCACGCGCCGGGCTGAGTTCGCCATACGTCTCATACGCCAGCGTTACCGGCGCCAGCAAAGCGCCGCTATCGAGCGGCAGCGGCTCGAGCCAGGTGGCGTAACGTGTCTGGACGAGACCGACACCGAGTGGTGCGCGCTCTGTCGCATATGCAATCATAGGATGCCTTCCTGGTTCGGTACACACGTGTCCTGGTTTGTTCAATCCTGATGGGCGCCTGTCAGAGGCGACCCGGTGCTGCCTGTTCCCTGGAACCGTCTCGTCTGTGCATCTGCGAATGCACCAGGCGCTGCGGAGGGTGCAGCGCAAACCCTCTGCAACCCTCTGCGCACGTTCAATCCCGTCCTTACACTTTTGCCAGCGCCTGATCCAGGTCGGCGATAATATCGTCGATGGTCTCAATCCCGACCGACAGACGCACAAAATCGTCGGTGACGCCGGTGAGCCGCTGCTCATCGGGCGTCAACTGGCTGTGGGTCGTGCTGGCTGGATGAATCGCAAGACTCCTGGCATCGCCGATATTCGCCAGGTGCGAGAACAGGCGCAGGCTGTTGATGAACTTTGCACCGGCTGCGCGCCCGCCTTTGATCCCGAACCCGACAATACCGCTCTGTCCCCTGGGCATATACTTCTGCGCCAGCGCATAACTCGGATGCTCCGGAAGTCCGGGGTACAGCACCCATTCCACCTTGCTGTGCTCTTTGAGGAACTGGGCCACTGCCAGCGCATTCTGACTGTGACGCTCCATCCGCAATCCCAGTGTCTCGATGCCCTGGAGCAGCAGGAAGGAGTTGAACGGGCTGAGGCATGCGCCAATATCGCGCAGCAACTGCACCCGCACCTTCAAGATGTATGCCAGGTTGCCGAACGCCTGTGTATACACCAGACCGTGATAGGAAGGATCGGGGGTCGTAAACTCAGGGTAGCGCCCATTGGTCCAGTCGAACTTCCCGCTATCGACCAGCAGACCGGCGATGCTGGTCCCGTGCCCGCCGAGGTATTTGGTCGCAGAGTGGACGACAATATCGGCGCCCCACTCGAACGGGCGGCACAGATATGGGGTTGCAGTGGTCGAGTCGACCATCACCGCCACGCCGTGTTCGTGGGCGATATTGGCGATGGTTTGCAGATCGACAATATCCAGACGCGGGTTGCCGACCAGTTCGAGGAAGACCAGTTTCGTGCGATCATCGATTGCCCGGCGAAACCCTTCGTGATCGCGGGCATCGACGAAGCGAGTCGTAATGCCGAGTTTCGGGAACGTATGGCGGAACAGATTGTAGGTGCCGCCGTACAGGTCGCTCGATGAGACGATATTATCACCGGCGCCTGCTACATTCAGGATGCCCAGCGTTTCCGCCGCCTGCCCCGATGCCAGCGCCAGAGCGCCGACGCCGCCTTCGAGTGCGGCGATGCGCTGTTCAAGCACATCGGTCGTCGGGTTCATAATCCGGGTATAGATATTGCCGAACTCCTGCAACCCAAACAACCGCGCAGCGTGATCGGTATCCTTGAACTGATACGATGTCGTCTGATAGATCGGAACGGCGCGTGCGCCGGTGGTCGGGTCGGGTTGCTGCCCCGCGTGGAGCGCCAGGGTCTCGAAGCCGGTGAAACGGATTTCGTCTGTCATGGTGGTGATCGTCTCCTTGTGTTGCAATTGTGCGTACCAGCCCAGTGCACGGTTTCAAAGGAACAGCAGAGCCAGGGCAGCGCAACCTGTCTGGTGGATGCGCTGCCATCTGGTAAGCAATCTCTCGTGCAGCGTGAGGGCAACAAAATTGCCCTCATCTGTACGATGAGGGCTGTCTGTGTGAGCTTTGGGGGATACCGCAGGGTGGGCATCTACTCCCGCAGCGCACGCCTCTCATCTTCCAGATATACTCTGCCGGAATTGGCACCTTCCAGTGTGAACAAGATGCTCAGGTTGCCTGGAGTGAGGAGGCATCGTCACTGACGCCAGTCTCAGCACCTGAACGTCTTACCCTGCACCGGAGGTTGCCGAGGCTTCATCGGGCCGGTCCCTCCGCCTCTCTGGATAAGAGTTGCGCTTATTGACTTGTTTGTTGAGATAGTATACGACATTGGGCGAGATTGTCAAGCGGCATTGGATGCAATCTGGCGGAAATGGGCAAGGTATGCTATACTTCCTCCTGTCTTTACAAGGTTTGGTCGTAGCGAGCTGCTTCTGCACCCTCTGATCCTCGCAGGCGTGCTGTCTTCAGGCTCATCATTCCCCAAACCAAGGACACGGTACGGTATCATTCATCAAAAGGAGCTGGCAAGCGATGAGCTTTGCAGACAAGACACTCACCTGTCGGGATTGTGGCGTGGATTTCGTTTTCACTTCAGGCGAACAGGAGTTTTACGCCCAGAAAGGGTTCACCAACGAGCCGACGCGCTGCCCGTCGTGTCGACAGCAGCGGAAGACGTCGGGAGGCGGGCGCGGCTACAGCGACCGCAACGGGTATGGACGGAACGATAGTTATGGCGCGGGTCGCGGCGGTTACGGCGGCGAGCGCCAGATGCACAGCACAACCTGCGCGTCGTGTGGTCGTGAGGCGCTTGTGCCGTTCGTGCCGCGTGGCGATAAGCCGGTCTACTGCTCCGACTGCTTCCAGGATCAGCGCCGCAGCAGCGGGCGCGGTCGCTGGTAGGCAGGGTGTGCGCACAGGTTCAATGTGCTGCGCCATCTTCACGGTGCACCTTTGAATGAATGCGGCAAGCAAAACCCGATTCCTCCCGCTGGCGCTGGCGCCAGCGGGAGGAAAGTTTGTGCTGTCGCTACGAACTGTGGAAGTGTGCATTCCCGTGATGGTTAGAGGGCGATCAGAAAACCGGATTTGTGGTATCATGATGGCGACCATGCCGTTCTGATGAGGAGCAATTTCGTATGCCACGACGTGCGCTTCGATCCTATCCAACCAAGGATGCGACCGATCTGACCGATGAACAGTGGGCCGCTATCGCGCCACTCGTCACCGCGCCGTCGCCCAACGGCGGGCGTCCGACCGAAATTGATCGCCGCGCGATCGTCAACGCGCTGCTCTCCAAAAATCGTACGGGCTGCCAATGGCGCATGCTTCCGAAAGATGTTCCGCCAATGAGTTCCGTTCGGTACTATTTCGACAAATGGAATCGTGATGGAACATTCATCAAAATCAATGATACGCTGCGGAAACTGGCGCGACAGGCGTTGAATCGCGATCCGGAGCCGTCCATCAGCGTCCTGGACTCCCAATCCGTCAAAACGACCGAAGCAGGCGGAGAACGCGGCGACGATGGGGGAAAAAAAGGTCAACGGGCGCAAACGGCAATTCTGGGTTGATACAAATGGGTTCTTGTTGCGCGTGTTGGTCCATCCCGCCGATATTTCGGATACTGAAGGCGCCGAGTGGCTTCTCGCCGCGCATCATCACTCATTTCCCCGGATGCGCGAGATTCGCGTGGATGAGGGATACAAAAAAGGGTTAGATGAATGGCTGCAACAGAACACGGCGATACGCCTGAATGTTATTGAAAAACCGCCTGGACAAACGGGATTTGCGGTCATTCCGAAGCGATGGGTGGTGGAACGCTCGATTGCGTGGGCGGGACGCAATCGGTTGTTGCGGCGAATAATTATTCGCCGCAACAACCGCAACCCAGAATCAAGCGAAGCCTTTCTTTATCTCGGTTCTATTGCAATGCTCCTGAATCGGCTCTATCCGAGATGTTAGTTTTTGATCACGCTCTCAGTATTCCGACCCTGAACATATCTCAAGAGAGCAATACCCTCGACCAGTGCATAACTGATCCTGCGATTTTGCAGTAAATCAAACAAATCATTCACCACATCGAGCAGATCATCCATCCTGAACCGCACTTCCGGCCAGCGCTGCGTATTGAATACAACAGCATGACGAATAACTTTTCCGATATGAATACCCTGCGATTCTGTCACGCTAGCCGCCTTGCGATCTGTCTTGTTCAGAACATGGCGATGTTTCCCGCCATATTGTAGCGCATAACGAATTCGGAGAGCAAACCGTGCCCCTGACCGCTTCTCGAACAGCAGGTTTTCCCGGTCATCTGCGAAACTACCGAAATGATCCGTCCCAGACTTCGCCCGGCACACTATATGAACAGCGCCCGCCCTGCGCAGTCACGAAGCTCAGGAGTATATAGCAGTTCTCGTAGAGGTTGAACCTCCTCGGACGACCGCAGTCACCATCGCGCTCCCCGCACGGCGACCGACATGCATGTCGGTCGGTAAGAGAAGACATTCGACATCGTCCGTCGTCAGGCGTGACTCCGCACGTGCGGGCTGATGGAGATTGAGAATTACAGCATTTCTCAGATACATCGACCATTATTCCTAGATTATGGAGATTGAGAAGCAACTACTCAGGCTGCCTTGGCGTTCAGCGATTGAAATCGCCTCTGGAAGGCTTTTCGCCGGGCGTCCACCTGCGTGGACGCTGCCACGGCGATCGCAGAGGCGGTCGCCCGGCGCGAAGCGTCCGCTCAGGCGCGGTTTCAACCGCATGCCTGAGCAGTTACGTTGAGAATTATAGCAGTTCTCACAAAGATTGGTCTTGTTGGGCAGGGTTGCACCCACTATCGAAAGCAGACGCCGTGTACGCCATCCCTTCGCGTGCTTCGCGTCTCTGTGTGCATCAGACCGGCTCACGCGGAGGCGCGGAGGCGCGGAGAGCGCGCGCAGGTCTTGCAAGGTCTGTCAGACGGGGCTGCACCCGTCGCTGGAAACGAGCGCTTCACGTGCCACCTCGAGGCGGCGCCGTGGGGGGCACGGCATGCCGTGCCCCCACACCCGTCGCTGGAAGTGGGCGCCTCGTGCAACGCGGCAGACCCGGACGAGGGTCAACGTATTTGAGAACTGCTATAAATCCGGTATCCCGTATAGCCGTGGGGCTGAAGCCCTCGGCTATGCAAGGCAAAGCCCGCCTGCGCGGGCTAGACCGGATTATTTATTCCAAGACCATACGTCCTCGGCTATGGAATGCGAAGCCCGCCTGCGCAGGCCAGACCATATTGAATTCTGAAAACTCATTCCTGCACTCCTGGCGATTGGACTGATGGACGCCCTGCGCCGGAGCGATGTTGCTCATCCACGCCAGGAGCGCAGAATCAATGAAAACAACGCAAGATACAGTAATGCGCGCACATGAACGATGCTTCTCATCCGCGCCACGAACGCCGGATCAATCCCTGATCGGTGTTGAAGACCGGATCGACGCCGCGGGCAAAACAGTCGAGGCTGTTGGCGCCCCACGAGACGCAGGCAGGCGACGATGCGATATTGCCGCCCAGGTCTTCCCATCCAATCCAGCGACTGCCGTCCCAGTAGCGGTGCAGCAGGTTGCCGTTGTCGCCCCGTGCAAACAGACTGATCCGGTTCGGTCCCCACGATGCGACAGTTGGCGCGGAGGTTGCATTCACCCCCATGTCTTCCCAAATGGTCCACTGGATACCGTTCCACACGCGACGGTAGAGCCGATTGTTGCTGCCGCGCACGAAACATTGCACCTGATTGTCGCCCGGCGAGGTGCAGGCGGGCACCGAGGTGAGTATGCCTTCGTGGTTGATCCAGCTGATCCAGCGCTGACCGTCGTAGTATGCCTGGTACATCTTGTTATCGCTGCCGCGCACGAACACCGCCACCCGCTGCGCTCCCCACGAGACCGCCGCTGGCGCTGAGGTGGCGATGCCTCCCAGGTTCTGCCATTCGCTCCAGCGTTCACCGTTCCACCAGATGTGCCAGACGGCGCTGCTCCCCTGCCGAAGAGCGAAGCAACTCATCCGATTCTGCTCCCAGGCAGCGCAGGCAGGCGCCGATGCCAGCCCACCGCCGATGTTGCGCCATCCCGACCATTTCCCTCCGGCGAATGTCTGCCACAGCAGTGCACCGCCATCGCCGCGAACAAAGACTTCCAGCCGATCGCGGCTCCAGGTCGTCACACTTGGCGCTGATGTCGCCAGCACCGCGCCGGGAACCGCTTCCCAGTTTCCCCAACCGCTCTGGGCAACCGGTGACAACCCAACCGGACTGTCCGCAGCATCACCCGTTGTTGCCGGCATCAACACGAGCGTGGTCAGACCCATATCGGCGGACGACGGCGACCGTGTGACACGCGCGTGGAGGGGAACGAATGAAGCAGACGTGAACCAGAGTGCCAGCACCAGCAGCACTCCAGAGACCCGATAGCGGTTCATTCCTGTTCTCTCTTTCTCCTGGCTGTTATTGAGGTGATGCGTACTGCTTCTTTGAGGAATAGCGCAAGAACATATGAGGTGCATGGTACGCTTATGCATTATCATACTATGAAGGGGAGTAAACTTCAAGGGAGGAAGGGCGAGCTCTCAAGGGTAGAGTTCTTGGGAGAGATGGGCGGTTTTCTGCATTCCCGTGCGCCTTTGCCCCTCATCCCCCCAACCCCCTTCTCCCACACGGGGTTGAAAGGGGGGGGATTCGCAGGCAGATTGTCAACCGTTTCCGTTCCACCGAACGCACGGGCCGATCCGTCGGTATCATGATCATGGAAGGATCGCGAGACACGGAGGATGGAATGGCCCGCACGCCCACGGAACGGTTGCTGCAGCAGCAGATCCAGACCCTCTTCCCGCGCTTGTCGCGTCACTGGCGCCGCGCCCTGGCCCGCTGGGTCTTGGGCGCCCTCTTGGCGGGGAGCGCCAATCGTCCCGCGCTGGCGCCAGCGCTCGCCACTGCCGGGATCGCCCGTGCCGCCACCCTGGCGGACGCCTGGGACGCCTGGATCGCCGCCCCGGCCCATCTCATAAACACCGCCGACCCACCTGCGGCGGGTGCGCCACCGGTGGTCAGTCCGCTGGCGTGCGGCGCCGACCTGCTCCGCTGGATTCGCGCGCACTGGACCGGCGGACCGCTCGTGCTCGGGCTGGATGCCTCCCATCGGCGCGCTGACGTCGTTCTGCTGCGCATGAGCGTCCTCTATCGGGGCGCTGCCCTGCCGGTCGCCTGGGTGATCGTCCCGGCGAACCAACCGGGCGCGTGGGAACCGCCCTGGGAGCGGATGCTGCGCTGGGCCCGCAGCGCGCTGCCGCTCGACCAGGAGGTCCTCACGCTGGCGGATCAGGGGTTGTGGAGCCCCCGGCTGTGGCACGCCATCCGGTCGCAGCAGGTCCATCCCATCATGCGGGTGCGTCCCACGTCGACCTTCGCGCCGACCGGTCAGGTGCGCCAGTCGGTGCTGCGTCTGGCGCCCGGACCGGGGCATGGATGGGTGGGCGCGGGGGTCGCCTTCACGCACGCACCCAAGCGGATTGCGGGCACGCTGGCGGTGGCGTGGGGCGCCGGCCATGCGGAACCGTGGGCGCCGCTCGTCGAGCGTTCAGCCGCGCGGGTGGATGCCGCGTGGTATGCCCTGCGCAGTTGGGACGAGGCGGGCTTCCGCCAAAGTACGTCGATGGGCTGGGACTGGCAACGCGGTCAGGTGACGGACCCGGATGCGGTGGCCTGGCAGTATCTGGTGGTGGCGACGGTCACGCGGTGGACGGTGGCCGTCGGCACGCGGATCGACGATGCAGAACCGCAGGGGGTTCCGCCCGGTCGCTTGCGGCGGGCGCCGCCGACGACGGGCGCACCGCTGCGCCGTCGCTGGAGCGGCACGGCGCAGCGGGTGATCAGCCTGCTCCGGCGGGGGGCAGGTCGGCGCCTGCGCTGGTTGCTGGCGCAAGGGCGTTGTTGGGTCCGCTTGTGGTTGCGCCCGGAGCCCTTGCCCAAAATAGGTGACAGCGTAACCATGCATATCGATGACCCGTCCCAATGCCTGAAATCGCCCTAAATCCCCCCCCTTTCAACCCACACGGGGAGAAGGGGGCGTTTGGGCGTCCTGATGGCTGAAACGGGAGATGGCACGCAGGGGCTTGCCAAAACATCCACCCCTGTGAGATTCCCCCAACCCCCCTTCTCCCACAAGGGGAGAAGGGGGCGTTTGGGCGTCCTGATGCCCAAAACGAGTGAAGGAGCTCAAGGGCCTCCCAAACAACCTGCCCCTCATCGATCAAGATTTGATATCAGAGCGAGCGCAAGGCATCGGCAGCGGCGGCAATTGTCTCCTGAATGAGCGCGTCGCTGTGGGCGAGCGATACGAACGCCGCCTCGAACTGCGCCGGGGCAAGGTAGACGCCGCGTTCGAGCATGGCGTGGAAGAATCGTGCATATCTGCGGGTATCGGCTTTCTTCGCCGAAGCGTAATCGACCACCGGATCGCCGGTAAAGAAGAAGCCCCACATACTGCCAGCATACGCTGCGCGCAGCGGAATGTCGGCGTCTGCAGCCGCGCGCTCGAAACCGGCGCACAAGGCGGCTGTCGCCTGTTCCAGACGCTCAAAGACGCCGGGCGCTCCGATGATGCGCAGTGTGGCAATACCTGCCGCCATCGCCAGTGGATTGCCGGAGAGGGTGCCAGCCTGGTAGACAGGACCGGCAGGCGCGATCAGTTCCATCAACTCACGCCTTCCGCCATACGCAGCAGCGGGCAAACCGCCGCCAATCACCTTTCCCAGACAGGTCAGATCAGGAGTGATGCCATACCGTCCCTGAGCGCCGCCATACGCCACACGGAAGCCGGTCATCACTTCATCGAAGATCAGTAACGCACCGTGTTCATCAGCCAGGCGGCGCAGGCCAGCAAGAAAGCCAGGTTGCGGCAGCACCAGTCCCATATTTCCTGCAACCGGCTCGACCGCAATCGCGGCTACCTCGCCAGGGTTCGCCTTCAACAATGCTTCAACCGCATCCAGATCGTTGTAGGGCGCCGTCAATGTGCCGGCAGCCGTCGCCGCTGTGACCCCAGGACTGTCGGGCAGACCCAGCGTTGCCACGCCCGATCCCGCCTGTACGAGAAATCCATCGAAGTGCCCGTGGTAGCACCCGGCGAACTTGATGACTTTGTCGCGGCGGGTTGCGGCGCGCGCCAGGCGCAGCGCGCTCATCGCCGCCTCCGTGCCCGACGATACGAAACGCACCATTTCGACCGCTGGCATCGCCTGGATGATCAGACGCGCCAGTTCGCTCTCCAGTTCGGTCGGTGCGCCGAATGACGTACCACGTGCTGCCTGTTCCGCAATTGCGGCAACCACATCGGGGTGGGTATGCCCTGCGATCAGCGGTCCCCACGAGAGAACGTAATCAATGTAGCGGTTGCCATCGACATCGAAGATCAGGGCGCCTTCGCCACGCGCGATGAATCTGGGTGTTCCGCCGACCGCGCGAAAGGCGCGCACCGGGCTGTTGACGCCGCCGGGAAAGAGCGACTGCGCTTCGGCAAATAGTGATTCTGAACGGGTTGTCTTCATAGTTGTGACCAGGCAATCATAGGGGTTGCGAGAACCGAGAACCGAGAACCGAGAACCGAGAACCAGGAACTGAGAACCGAGAACTGAGAACTGAGAACTAAGAGCCTATCCGAATAACCCAGCGGCACGCACGGCGATCACGCCACAGGCGAAAAGGTTACAGTTTTTCAGATAGGCTCTGAGCACACCGGGTCGCATGACGGTTGCGAGTGTCGGAACGACGAACCTGGTGCGACAGGGTGTTTCCGCTCGCCGCCTGGCGACTGAAGTCGCGGCTGGCAGGCGGGAAGCCCGCCTGCGCGGGCGTGAGGGAGCGCATCCCGCTCGCCCGTAGACCAGCCCGTCGGACTTCCACGTCTTAGAGCCTATCCGAATAACCCGGCGGCACGCACGGCAATCACGCCACAGGCGAAAAGGTTACAGTTTTTCGGATAGGCTCTGAGCACACCGGGTCGCATGACGGTTGCGAGTGTCGGAACGACGAACCTGGTGCGACAGGGTGGTTCCGCTCGCCGCCTGGCGACTGAAGTCGCGGCTGGCAGGCGGGAAGCCCGCCTGCGCGGGCGTGAGGGAGCGCATCCCGCTCGCCCGTAGACCAGCCCGTCGGACTTCCACGTCTTAGAGCCTATCCGAATAACCCGGCGGCACGCACGGCAATCACGTCACAGGTGAAAAGGTTACAGTTTTGCGGATAGGCTCTGAGCACACCGGGTCGCATGACGGTTGCGAGTGTCGGAACGACGAACCTGGTGCGACAGGGTGTTTCCGCTCGCCGCCTGGCGACTGAAGTCGCGGCTGGCAGGCGGGAAGCCCGCCTGCGCGGGCGTGAGGGAGCGCATCCCGCTCGCCCGTAGACCAGCCCGTCGGACTTCCACGTCTTAGAGCCTATCCGAATAACCCGGCGGCGCGCACGGCGATCACGCCACAGGTGAAAAGGTTACAGTTTTTCGGATAGGCTCTAAGAACCAGGAACTGAGAACCGCGAACCTGGAGTCAGGCGTTAGGGGTTAGATCGCTTGCCTTCCCATAGGCGCCCTTTCCACCTTTCCACCTGTAACCCGCAACGCGCAATGCTTTCCGACCGTTCAACAGAAAAATGATCGAACGGTGGGTTCAACCTGCAACCTGCAACCTGCAACCTGCAACCTGCAACCTGCAACCTGCAACCCTCTCGCCTCACTCTGTAGCAATCCAGCGCGCGGCGTCTTTGGCGAAGTAGGTGATAATCATATCCGCGCCAGCCCGTCGAATGGCGATCAGGCTTTCGAGTGCAGCGCGACGCTCGTCGAGCCAGCCGAGTTGCGCTGCCGCTTTGATCATGGCATACTCGCCGCTCACCTGGTACGCTGCCAGCGGCAGGTGGTAGCGCTGGCGCACGGCGCTGATGATGTCGAGATAGGCGCCAGCCGGTTTGACCATGATCATGTCGGCGCCTTCGGCAACATCGAGATCCACTTCGCGCAACGCCTCACGCCCGTTTGCCGGGTCCATCTGGTAGGCGCGCCGGTCGCCGAATGCCGGAGTGGACTCGGCCGCTTCGCGGAAGGGACCGTAAAAGGCGGAGGCGAATTTGGCGGCATACGAAAGGATCGCCACCTGGGTATGACCGGCAGCATCGAGGGCGGAGCGAATGGCAGCGACCTGCCCATCCATCATCGCGCTGGGAGCAACGATGTCGGCGCCAGCGTCGGCATACGCAACCGCACAGCGCGCCAGGATGTCGAGCGTGGGATCGTTGAGCACATCGCCGCTGCCGGGCGTTTCTGCCAGAATGCCGCAGTGACCGTGGCTGGTGTATTCACAGACGCATACATCTGCAATCACGGTCAGTTGCGGGGCGCGTTGTTTGATCGCGCGGATCGCCTGCGGCACCGGTCCTTCTGGATCCCATCCGCTGCTACCGATCGGATCTTTGTGCGCTGGAATGCCGAAGAGCAGCACCGCCGGTATCTGGAGTTCGGCAATCTCGTTGATTTCGAGATCGAGTTGATCGACAGACAACTGGGCATGACCCGGCATCGAGCGGATCGGGCGCACAATGCCGCTGCCGGCGGCAATGAAGAGCGGCGCAATCAAATGGTCGACGCTGAGCGTCGTTTCGCGCACCATGCGACGCAGCGCCGGTGTGCGGCGCAATCGCCGCGGACGCTGGATCAGCATACGATCCTCCTTCGACCTTTAACCTTTTTCTGCCAGCCCATCATACAACGCCTGAAGCACGCCTCCGGTATCTGGCGTTGGCGCCTGCGCTGCAACCGGTAACCCTTCATCCCGCAACGCCCGCGCCGTTGTCGGTCCGATAGCGATCAGCGCCACGCCAGTCAGCAGCGCCCGCGCAACCGAACGGTCGATGCCGAACTGTTCCATGCCATCGAGCAGGTAGCGCAGCGTCGATGGGCTGCTGAACAGAATTGCATCGAGCGCACGCCCGCAGAGCAGCGTGATCAACTCACGCGCCCCTGGACCAGGAACCGTTCGATAGGCGATGACCATATCCGCCACAGCCCCACGCGCGCGAAGACCGGCAGCCAGTGCGTCGCGCGCAATGTCGGCAACAGGCAGGAGAAAACGTTTGCCAGCGACATCGTGCAGCGCCGCCAGCAACCCCTCCGCATTCTGTTCGGCGGGGATCAGATCGACCCGCCCGCCACGCGCTTCGATTGATGCAGCGGTTGCTTTGCCGACCGCTGCCACGCGCACGTGCGCAGGCGGGGGCAGCGCCCCCTGTTCTGCGAGCGCATCAACCGCAGCCGCGCTGGTGAAAACAATCCAGTCGTACCGATCAAGCCGTCGCAACGCTGCTTCGAGCGGCGCTGGATCTTCTGGCGGAGCATAGGCAATGGTTGGGCAGATCGACACCTCCGCGCCTTCCGCGCGCAACGCCGACGCCAGACCTTCGGCGCGTTCGGCGGCGCGGGTGACCGCAATCCGTTTGCCCTGCAATCGACCAACGGCTTTCATAGTCCTTCGTTATCCTGCAAGCAATGCCCGCCCGCCCTGGTCGAGCAACTCGTCCGCCAGCGCACAACCCAGACCAACCGGATCGGACGCTGAGCCACGCTGCATCCCGCGCACCATCCGCCCGTCGCGCGCGCCGATCATCCCGCGCAGCAGCAATTCATCGCCTTCGAGATGCGCCAGCGCTCCGACCGGCACCTGACAGCCGCCGCCAATGCGCGCCAGAAATGCGCGTTCGGCGGTAATGGCGATGCGCGCCGCCTGATCGTCCAGCGGTGCAAGGAGGCGGAGCACCTCCTCATCGTCGGCGCGCGCCTCGACGCCGATCACCCCCTGCCCCACCGCCGGAATCAGCACGTCCGGTTCGATCAACTCGGAGATCGCACCGTCGAGACCAAGGCGCTTCAAGCCGGCTGCGGCAAGCACAATCGCATCGTACTGCCCTTCACGCAACTTTCGCAACCGTGTATCAACATTCCCGCGCAGATCGACCAGCGTGAGATCGGGTCGCAGGGCGCGCAACTGACAGGCGCGCCGCAGGCTGCTGGTTCCGACACGCGCGCCGGAAGGGAGGGCAGCCAGCGTCATACCCGGTTGCGCCACCAGCGCATCGCGCGGATCGGCGCGTCGCGGGCATGCCGCAAGCGTCATATCGGGCGGCAACACCGATGGCAGATCTTTGGCGCTGTGAACTGCCAGATCGATTCTGCCGGCACGCATCGCTTCCTCGATCTCGACGACGAACAACCCCTTGTCGCCAATCGCATTGAGTGGACGATCAAGAATGATGTCGCCGCGTGTTGTAATATGCTCGACAGCGACCGTCAATCCGGGATGCGCCGACTGCAAGGCGTCGCGGACCATATACGTCTGCACCAGTGCAAGTTTACTGGCGCGCGTGCCGATAATCAGAGTCTGTTTCATACGCGCTGCCGGAGTGCATCACGAACCAGCGACACCAGCACGTCCACGAATTCATCATCGGCGTTCGGCATACGTATGCGCCGGAGTTCCATCCCCAACTCCGCCGCCTTATCCTGCGCTTCACGGTCGATGTCCCACAACACTTCGAGATGGTCGGCAACGAACCCGAACGGTGCGCTGATGACGGCACGCACCCCTTCGCTGTGGAGTTCTTCCAGATAATCGAGGATGTCGGGACCGAGCCACGGTTCGCCGGTCATCCCGGCGCTCTGATAGCAGAGGCGCCAGTCGGTCAGACCAAGCAAACCGGCGATGCCTGCCGCGCTCTCGCGCAGTTCATCGGGGTACGGGTCGTTCCATGACAGAATGCGCTCTGGCAGACTGTGCGCGCTAAAGAGCACCAGCGCCTGGTCATGCAAGTCGGGCGGCAGTTCGGCGCGCGCTGCAACAATCCGATCCGCAATCAGGCGGCGAAATCCCGGATGGTCGTGCCAGCGTTCGATGAATGTGATCTGGAGCGGTTGTTCGAGCGTCGCATTCGCCTCATCGACATACCGGCGATAGCCGCCGACGCTCATGCGGGAATAGTGCGGCGCCAGCACAAGCGCAACCACGTCGCGCACCCCATCAGCAGCGATGTGCGGCATCGTTTCGGCAATGAACGGATGCCAGTGCTTCATACCGACATAGACGCGGTAGCGTCCCGGCGCTTCAGCATCCAGCCGCGCCTGCAATTTGTCGGCAGTCGCAAAGGTCAGGTCTTTCAACGGCGTACGCCCGCCGACCAGGCGGTAGCGCTCGCGCAGATTCTCTACCGCTTCGGGTGACGGCTTACGTCCTCCACGGATGTGGGTGAAATACGGCTCGACATCGTCGAGGCTCTCCGGCGTGCCATACGCCAGCAGAAAAACGCCCACAGGCGGTGATGTGTGTGTCATAGGTTATTCCGCTGAATACTCATGAACGAACTCAGCCAGACGACGCACCGTATCGACCGGCGTCTCCGGCACAATCCCGTGACCCAGGTTGAAAATGTGCCCCGGACGACCGGCGGCGCGGTCGAGAATATCGGCGGTGCGGCGGCGCACTTCGGTCCACGGCGCCAGCAGCGTATGCGGATCGAGGTTGCCCTGAACGGCGACGCCGGGACCAACCTGCGCCCATCCATCATCGAGGTGAATGCGCCAGTCGAGACCAATCACGTCAGCATCGGTCTGACGCAGCAACCCCAGCATGCCCGACAGTCCAACGCCGAAATAGATGATCGGCGGCGGGGGAACGATGCCGCAACCGGCGCGCACTGCAATGATGCACTTTTGCACAAACGGCAAAACATAGTCGGCATAGTCGCCGGGCGCCAGCGCCCCCGCCCAACTATCGAAGATCTGCACCGCATCCGCGCCCGCCTCGATCTGTGCAATCAGATAGGCGCTCACCTGCGCCGTCAGACGTTCCATCAACTCGCGCCATGCCTGCGGTTCGGCGTACATCAGCGCCTTGGTAAGCCGGTGATCACGCGATGAACCGCCTTCAATCGCATATGCTGCCAGCGTGAACGGCGCCCCGCTGAAACCGATCAGCGGTGCACGTCCTTCCAGGTCACGTTTCACCAGGCGGATCGCCTGGATCGTGTACGCCACCGTCTCACGCGGATCGGGAGTGCGGAGTGCCGCAACATCGGCGGGCGAACGCACCGGGTTGTGGATGACCGGACCTTCTCCCTGTTCATACGTCAGGTGCAGCCCCATGCCTTCGAGCAGCGGCAGAATATCGGCGAAAATAATCGCAGCGTCAACCGAAAAGGCGCGGATCGGTTGCATGGTGATTTCCGCCGCCAGTTCAGGCGTTTTCACCATCTCCAGAAAGCCGTAACGCTCGCGGATCGCGCGATACTCCGGCATATAGCGCCCCGCCTGACGCATAAACCAGACCGGCGTGGCATCAACAGGCTGACGACGACACGCCGCCAGAAAACGTGAATGTGTCATAGGTTCATCCAATCAGCGCCAGCGCTTCGCGCAGGGGTCGGTGAATAGCGGTGATGATCGGCGTATCGCGCAGCGTGTAACGGCGCGCTTCGGTCGCGCGCAGGTCGGTGACTAACTGGCTGAAGCGCGGCAGGTCTTCGGTTTCGTAAGCCACCACGAATTCCTGATCATCAAGACCGGTGGCGTAGAGCAGCACCTGCCGGATATCGGCATACTCATGACCGACGCGCATATGTTCATTCATCATTCCCTGACGCGCATCGCGGCTCATCAGATACCAGTCCGTCGTTTTGCTGAACGGATAGACGATCAGATAGGTCTGGCGATCATTCAGATCAATCGCCTGTTCCTGACTGGTCGGACGGCGGGTGTACACCGAGGGGCGGGTATAGCCGAAGAGCTGGTAGGAAATCTCGCTGTAACAGCCGATGCCGCTGGTCAGCAGGCGCGCCGTCATCTCCTGCATCGGTTTTGGGTCAATGCCGCGCCGCCAGAGGAGGAGATCGGCGCCGATCTTCAAGCCGATGCCACTGTATGCCCAGGTCGTTATCGACGAGGAATACTCATCGACGACGGCGGCAAAGGCTTCACGTCCATCGGCGCGCGCGCCCTGCGGCAGACGACGCCAGGCAGGATCGACCTTGAAAGCGGTAAACTGAACAAACCAGGGAGTTACGGACGTGGTTGGGTGATCCTGATCGGTCATACGTTTGTGCTTCCTCTCCAGGCTATTGCTTATGTCATGTTAGCCGACGTATAGACTGCGGTATCATCGATATTGAACAACCGGCGCACAGCGGTCAGCAGTTCGCCGCTGGCTTCCGGATCGCGCAGCGCCACAATCGGCTCGTGCAGCAACTTATTGATAATCGCCGTGCTCAGCGCAATGACGGTTTCGCGCTGCTGCGGCGACAGTTCCGGGCAGCGCGCCAGCGCCCGCCGGATCTCGGCGTCGCGGATATCTTCGGCGCGCTTGCGCAAAGCGCGAATGGTGGGAACCGCCTGTTGCACCGCCCACCACTCCATAAACTTCGCAACCTCGCCCTCGATGATCGTCTCAGCGCGTTCAGCTTCCGCAGCGCGCAGCGCGCGATTCGTGCGACAGATCGGCTCAAGCGCATCAACGTCATGGAGATAGACGCCGGGAATTTCTGCGACTCCCTGATCGATATCCCGCGGGACTGCCAGATCGAAGAGGAGCAGCGGCGTCGAGCGCCCTGCTGCGGCGCGTTCCACCATCTGCTGTGACAGAACGATGCCGGGCGCCGAGGTGCAGCTGACAACGATGTCGCTTGCCGCCAGCGCATCCTCCAGATCGCTCCACGGACGCCAGGCGACGCCATAGCGCTGCGCCAGCGCGTCGGCGCGCGCCTCAGTCCGATTGACGATGGTAATGGCGGAGCATCCCCCGGCAAGCAGATGTTTCAACGAAAGTTCGGCAATATGCCCGGCGCCGATCACCAGCGCACGTCCCCGCTTGAGCAGATCGGGATACTGGCGCATCGCATCGATCGCAACCGACACCACCGACACGTGACCGGTCGCGATGCCGGTGTGCGTGCGCGCACGCTTGCCAGCCGCCAGCGCACCGTGAAGCACCCGATGGAGCACCGGACCGATCGCGCCCGCAGCGTGCGCAATTGCCAACGCCTCCTTCACCTGCCCGACGATCTGATCCTCACCCAGCACCATCGAATCAAGACCGGCTGCCAGTCGATAGAGGTGGCGCACGACCGCTTCGTTGTGATAGACGTACAGCGACGGGGCAAACAGCGCCTGATCAACGCCACGCTGTTCGACGAGAAACGTTTTCAGCGCCTCATCGCCTGCCACACCATTGCGCGTCACTGCGCACACCTCGACCCGATTGCATGTCGAGAGGATGATCCCTTCATCGACATACCGGCGCAATGCCAGGAGTGCGTCGGGCAACTCATAGAGGTTGAACGCCAGCCGCTCACGCACGGTCACCGGCGTATTACGCTGATGCACACCGATCAGGGTTATCTGCATACCTGACCACCTCATCTACTGCTGCTCATACCCGGTGATCGCTCCCAGCAGCACTGCATCCATAAAACGGTCAATCCGCGCATGGAGAGCGACCGCCTGATCAAGGTCATTCGGTTGGGCAATGCCGGGCACCGGCATCGCCAGACACGCAAACGAGTTGCGAAAGAACAGGAATGCCTGCACCGTGTCGTGCATACTGACGCCTGCCTCGCGGGTCTCACGTCCATACCCGACGCCAATCGCGCGCGCTTCGTTGAGAAACCGCTCGTCCTCTTCCTGACGGTTGATGTACTGGATGAGCAAGCCCAGGAGACGCTGCCCGAAACCACGCATCCGTTCAGCATTGGAATGCGTCATCAGGCGCGAGTGCCAGTCGGCGCGCGCCATGGCGTGGGCGTCGAAGCGCAGCAACGAGAGCGGCGCCAGCGGCGGGGTGTGATCACGCGACTGCGCCTCTTCCATCGTCTTCAGCAGCCCTGTCCGTGAGAAGCGGCGATGACCGCCAAGGGTGCGCTTCATCGGCACTTTCCCGGCGTCCCCCCAGCGGCGCAGCGTCGCTGCCGCTACACCGACGAGCGCGCTCGCTTCTGCGAGCGAAAGCCATTCGTTGTCGGTTGATTCAGTGCTCATCATCGCAATAATGTTACAATTTTCACAATGATTACGCAAGTTGAGAAACCTTAACTTTTCGCCGGTTGGACAGACGTCACCAGCGCCAGCGCCCGACGCGCAGCGTCCCGCCCCTGTTTGATACAGTCGGGCACGCCGACGCCGCGGTACGCTGCGCCAGCAAGCAACAATCCATCTGGACAACGCGCTTCGAGCGCGGCGATGCGATCGAGATGCCCGACATCGTACTGCGGGTTGCCATTGTGCCAGCGATAGACGCGCGTCAGCACAGGGGCGGCGGTGATACCCAGGATAGCGCGCAGATCGGACTGCGCCAGGCGCACCAGGTCGTCATCGTCCCGCGCGAGCAGTTCCGGGCGGCGCGATCCGCCAGCGAAGCAGCGCAGCAGCAGATAATCGTCGGGGGCGCGGTGGCGGAACTTCACCGATGAGAGGGTGCAGGCGTTGATCCAGGTCTGTTCGCTGCGCGGGATCACCAACCCATACCCATCGAGCGGCGTGCCAACTTCACTACGTCGGTAGACCATCGAGATCGTCGCCGTCGAAACGTACCGGATGGCGCGCAGAGCGCTCGCCAGATCCGGGAACGCTTCGTCCACCAGATCGGCAGCAGTGTAGGATGGGGTCGCCAGGATGACGGCGTCGGCATCCAGCGTGGCGCCATCGTCCAGCCGCAGACGATATGGACGCGCAGCAGTCGGATCATATGCCAGCGCCATGACCTTGCGGTTGGTCAGGACACGCGCCGTCAGGCGCTGTTCCAGCCGCTCGACCAGCGAACCCATGCCGCCGCGAAGGGTCATGAAGGGCGACTGATGCGCTGAAGACGGCGGCATTGAGCGACGCGCGGCAAGCATGCCGCGGATCAGGCTGCCGTGCCGTTTCTCTAACTCGCGGAAGCGCGGGAAGGTCGCCATAATGCTCTGGCGCTCACATTCTGCACTGTGGATGCCGGAGAGGATCGGTTCCGCCAGACGGTCGAGCGCCTCATTCCCCAGGCGTCGGCGGATGAAGTCGGCGAGGGTTTCATCGCCATCGTCACGACGCGCTGGCACGAACAGGTCGAGCGCCATGCGCAGTTTACCGAGCGGAGAAATCAGTGGCGAGAAAGCGAAAGGAGCGATGCGCGTCGGCACAATGAGCAGCATGCCTTCGGGCAGGGGGTGGGGACACCCGTTGTGCAACACCCAGGTGGTACGGCGCATCGGCGAGGCGACCATCAACTCATCGCCCAACCCGATTTCACGCGCCAGTTCAGCCGCCCACGGCTTCTGCGCCATGAAGGAGTCGGGACCTCCCTCGATGATGAAGGGGCCGTTCCGTTCGGTCACCACTTTGCCGCCTAAACGCGCCTCGCGCTCGATCAGCGTGACGGCGACTGGCGCAGCGCCGTCGCGCACTGCGCGACCCAGTTCATACGCTGCGCTCATTCCGCTGATCCCGCCGCCAACCACCACGATGTGGGGATGATCATGCGAGAACGGCATCGCCGTCGATGTGGCATACATCGCAGTCATGGACGCACCAAATTCTTTCAAATCTGTCAAATTCGCGCTTACTATAGTAGATTTGAAAGGTTGCGTCAAGGTTTACAAAAGCGGCACATTGCATATGCAAGGGATGAACGTGGGGTAGGAGAGCGGCGCTCCATCCGGCGCGCGGGACGTGAGACGGCTCACTTTTGCCAGGAGCGTTTGTGGCGCCCTGACGTCCTTTTTCTTCTGCCCCTCATCCCCCCACCCCCCTTCTCCCACAAGTGGAGAAGGGGGAGTATGAGTGTCCTGATGCCTGAAACAGGAGATGGCACGCAGGGGCTTTCAAAAAATCTACCCCCATGAGACATCTCCTACGCATGGGAGATGGGAATGTGGGCGTCCTGATGCCTGAAACGGGAGATGTTAAGCAATACGACAATTACAGGCGCCTATCCTGGCATTTCTCAATCAAATCATTATTAAGATAACCCTTTTTATGAAAAAACTGTCACTTTACTCATCTATGGACATACTGGTACAATGATGCACATCAGCGAACTTCTACGACCCAGACCAGGGTACAGTTCTTTTGTCAGATTCAGCCAGTTGCAGGCTGATTATCATTCGTCACCCATCCACTGCCAACTGGAACGCACGGCACAGTCGAATACGGTTTGGCAGACTGGCGATCATCCATATCTCTGTGTTTGTTCAGTCAGCCCCTCTCCTCTGTCGTGCGAGGCGACCAGGAAATCTATCGACGTCGCTTCACATCGTCGCTGCCTGAAAACCAACCTGGCGGAGTCCTGATTTGGGTGTTGTTCTGAAGGAGGTGAGTCGCAGAGACGTCGAAGTTCGTATATCGCCCTCACAACGTTATCACGTCCAGCACGGTCGGCCACGCAATCTCACTGTGTACCGCATGAGACGACAGTTCGCACAAACGACAGGAGGAGAGAGGCTATGAATCTTCGTCGCCGATACCAGCGCTTGCTGTGGACGTTCGCTGGCATCATCTGTCTACTTTTTCTGACCACCACCGCAGCGTTTGCAGTTGTCGTCACTCCCAGTGCACCCGACGGTTGGGCGCCGGCCAATGTGCGCGCCAACGCCACCGTCGCCATTACCACTGCCCAACCACGTTCGGGCAACGGCTCGCTGGAGTTTACCACCAATACCATTACTCCTGGTCAGGACAAGGCCGATTACGAGAAGATCTGGAATCCCGCCAATTTTTCTGGCCGCACACTGGCGGGACTGACTGCGCTCAGCTATGAGTACTACCGCGCCAGCAGCAGTACAACAGCAAACCATCTCGCGCCAGTCCTCCGCCTGTACGTGGTTGACGCCAACCCATCATCGTCGACCTTCGGGAAGTATGCGCTCCTCATCTGGGAGCCTGTTTACAATGGGGCAGCCCCGATACCGACCGATCAGTGGATCACGCAGAACATTCTGAACGGAAAGTTCTGGATGTTCGTCCCTTCAGGGCAATCCATTCCGAGCGGGGTTGTACAAAACTATAATGCCACGTTGAACGACTGGATCACCGGTTCGCCGGTCGGTCAACCGGGTGATCCGCCGCCGATCAATATTGATAACCTGTCGCTCGTTTTCGGCGTGAATGTCGGCGTCGGCTCCGGCTGGGGCGCCATATTCCGCGGCTTCGTCGATAATGTGACGTTGCAGTGGGGCAGCGATGAGGTGCACGCCAATTTTGAGGTCGATCAGTGCACAACGGTTTGTTATGTCGATGCGGTTAACGGCAATGACGCCAACAGCGGTCAGACGCTGACCTCTGCAAAGAAAACCATTCAGGCTGCTATCGATGCCGTCCAGCCCGGCGGTCAGGTACGTGTGCTCCCCGGCACGTATAACGAGGTGGCTACGAATCGCTTTGTTCTCGGCAGCAATGGTCCACACCAGTTCGGTCTGTTCATTGCGAAAAACGGTGTGACGATCATGGGCGTTAGTGCGAGCGATGCCCCGATCACCGATGCAACAGCCGTTCTTGCCACCGTCAACACCAACGCTACGAATACGTTTGGCTACAGCGGCATTTTTGTTGAAGGCGACAATGTCACGATTCAGGGGTTGCGCATCGGTCCGAACACGCCAGGCAACAACAAGACGATCGAAGTGATCGGCGATGACTTTACCCTGCGCGATGTCCATTTGAAGGTAACCGCTCCGGGCTTCGGCGCCGTGTATTTCGGCGACTGGCGGTACGACACCGTCAACAATATCGCTCATATTCAGTCGTACCTGATCGAAGAAAACTGGTTCGATCTGGGTGGGCTGATTTCGATCAACAATGGGACGGGTGTTGGCGGCTCGGTAAGCAACCGTATTATCCGCAATAATACCTTCACAATGAACGGTTCAACGAATCCCGCTATCAGCCTGACCGGTTCGGGAACAACCGTTCCGTGGTTCGTCCATCCGGTTGGTGGCGCGATCATTCAAGGCAATACCTTCAGCGGCTCTACACAGTACATTCGCTCGCGCGGAACCGTCATCGCCGGTGAGTTCGACTGGACGAGCTACTGGTCTGCCAATACCTACGACAAGGCGGTTGTCGCACTGGTGGGAAGTTATCCTCCATTCGATGTGCGAAGTTACACATATACGGCTGGATATACCTTCCCAAATACCAAACGGATCGGCGCCGTGATCCAGAATGAGGTCGATAACGCGCAACCGACCGATACCGTTCTGGTCAAGGCAGCAACCTATGTCGAGCAGGTGGTGATCACCAAGACGTTGCAACTGGTTGGTGAAAGCGGCGCATCCGCCACCTTCATTCAGGCGCCGACGAGCATTCCGCCCGCTTCCAACCCCGACTCGACAATTGTCAAGATTTCAGGATCAGGCATCGATGTTGAGGTGACCGGCTTTACCATCACCGGTCCTGGACCAGGCGGCTGCGGCACCATCAGGGCGGGCATCTTCGTGCGTGATGGCGCAGACGCCTTCATCCACGACAACGTTATCCGCGATATCCGTGATAACCCGATCAGCGGCTGTCAGAATGGGATCGGCATTCTTGTCGGAAGCTCAACGACCAGTGGAACCGCTACCATCCAGAACAACACTGTCTTTGGTTACCAAAAGAACGGCATCACCATCAGCGGCACGGGATCGAATGCGCTGATAGAGAGCAACACCGTCACCGGCGCGGGTGCGGTGAACTTCATCGCCCAAAACGGTGTGCAGGTAAGCTTCGGCGCTACGGCAACAGTAAAGGGTAACACGATCAACGGTCATTCGTACACCCCCTTTACCTATGTTTCTACCGGTGTCCTCATCTATGATGCGAATGCCGATACCGAAGGGAACACGATCAACCAGAATCAGGTGGGTATCTACCACATTAATGGCAGTGGCACGCACAACGGCAACCTGATCTTTGCCACCGCAACTGGCACCGGCTCACCCGGTTTCTGGGGCATCATTGCCGATGATCCGCCCCCCGGTCGATTACCTTCGCCGTTCGGGAAGAGCAGCAACCCGCTGTCCATCACCGTTCCAAATGCGGCATCTGCCGCAATGAACAGCACTGCTGCCACCAACGTCAAGACCATTCTGGTTATCAACAATGAACTCGATAGTGATGGATCAGCAGGCGGCGTCGGCATCGAAGCCGATGGCGGCTTTGGACCCATGAATCTCGATTTTACGGCGACGAACAATTATGTGCGAAACTGGGAATACGGCGTAGTGCTGTATCAATGCACCGGGAAAGGTTACTGCACAAGCAGCGACTTCGTCAATGCTACCGTACAGCTCAACAGTATTACCGCCAACGACAACGGTCTGGTCAGTGACACCGACGACTTCACCAGCAACAGCGAGTTGAACTGGTGGGGCGCTGCTACCGGTCCGAATAGCACCGGCGCCGATACGGCTGCTGGCAATACCGATTTTACACCCTGGCTGTGCAATGGCGCGGATACCGATCCGGCGGTTGGTTTCCAGCCCGATGTTACAACCAACTGCGATGGACTGGGCGATCTGACCGTTACCAAAGTCGTCAACTGGAACGGCGCTCCGCCGGCTGCGGGCCAGACCTTCGAGATCTGCATCACCGGTCCGTCGTATCCATCAGGAAACTGTCAGACGACCAGCGGCGGCGCTGTGACGTGGAACAATTTGCAGTCCGGTGACTATATCGTCACCGAGACCGATCCCGGTCCGGCGTGGAGCGTCACGCTTCCTGGCACGGTGAGTGTTTCTGACACGCAACCGGCGAACGCGACGGTCACGAACACGCTGAGTCCAGGCATGTTGCAGGTCACAAAGACGGTCAACTGGCAAGGGGTGACACCCATCCCTGGAACAACCTTCAACATCTGCATCAGCGGTCCATCCTACCCCACCCCCTTCTGCCAGAGCACAAGCGGTGGTTCGCTGACGTTTGGACCGCTCGTACCGGGCAGCTACACGGTGAGTGAGGCGCCGGGAAGTGACTGGGTCGTCAACATTACCGGCTCACCGGCTATCGTCGCACCGCAGCAAACCGCTCAGGCGACAGTACAGAACACCTACGTCGGTCCAGCGCTGGTCTGCCCGTTGCTCGACAACTTCAATCGGGCGAACACAACGAAGGGGCTTGGGAGTAACTGGACAGGCGCAACCAGCACCTACCGCATCCTGAGCAACCAGGTGCAACCCTTCACCACCGCAGGAACGATCTTCTGGAACCGGGCGCCGCGCACGTTTGGCGCCGATCAGACGGCCTGTGTGCAACTGGCAACTATCGATCCGCAGGGTAAGCATCATACGCTCATCCTGAAGGCGCAGGCCACGAACAATTATGCGAAAGGGATGATCCTCGTCTCGTATGATGCAGTCAATCAGCAGGTCGTGGTTGAGAGCATCCAACCCGGCCAGAGCTGGACAACCCGTGTCACCATTCCTGTTGCCTTCGCCAACGGCGATACCCTTGGGGCGCGCGCCCTTGCCGATGGTTCGGTGCGGGTGTACAAGAACGGGGTGCTCATCGGCGCGACTTCAACGAGCAGCTTCTTCGTCAACCGCGGCGGTCGGATTGGTGTCTGGTATCATCAGACGGCAAACGCCAGGTTCGATGATTTCGGCGGCGGCAATACGCCGTAACCGTCATCGACAACGCCAACCCTCGCTACCCGGCTGAGTTGCCGCTCACGATCCCACTTCCAGAGCACCACCGCTCCGGGGGTGGGATCGGCTCATTGTCACATCAACTCTCGACGGTTCGTTCACGGAACCCGGCATCTCCTTACGGGTGGCGCACACGTGGTTGGAGCGCCTCCCATCCACATCGTTCCGCCAGATTTTGATATAATACCCATGTCCCCATCACAAGACGCAACCAGACAAGTGGCAAATCGTGCAAAGAAGCAGAAAGGAGTTTCCCGATGGCGGCGAAGAACATCCTGATGCTCGTCGGCGATTACGTCGAGGACTACGAGGTAATGGTGCCGTTCCAGGCGCTTCAGGCGGTCGGGCACAATGTGCATGCGGTCTGCCCCGACAAGAAGGCGGGCGATAAGGTGCGCACGGCGGTGCACGATTTCGAGGGCGATCAGACGTACAGCGAGAAACCCGGGCACAACTTCACGCTAAATGCAACATTTGCCGAGGTTCGGGCGGAGGATTACGATGCCCTGGTGATCCCCGGCGGGCGCGCGCCTGAATACATTCGTTTGAATGAGAAGGTGCTGGAGATTGTACGCCACTTCGCAGCAGCCAACAAGCCGATTGCCGCGATCTGCCACGGTGCGCAGGTGCTGGCAGCAGCTGGCGTCCTCGAAGGCAAATCGTGCTCAGCATACCCGGCGGTGGGTCCCGATGTCAACCGCGCCGGCGGTCGGTACGTCGATATTCCGGCGGATAAAGCGCATGTCGATGGCAACCTGGTGACGGCGCCCGCCTGGCCTGCGCATCCCGACTGGATTGCGAAGTTCCTCGCCGTTCTGGGCACGAAGATCGAGCCGTAAGCCGCTACACGCCGGGTTCTGGACAACGGCGAGGGGTACTGTCTGGTGGAATAATCCGCTATGCCGAACTTGCCGTGGGGCTAATGAAGATTGAGTATTAAATCCGGTATGCACCCCTTGCCGTCGGGCTGATGGAGATTGAGCATTTATTCCGCTCTACCGCGCTAGCCGTGGGGCTGATGAAGATTGAGAAATAAATCCACTATCCCGCACTAGCCGTGGGGCTGAAGCCCTCGGCTAGCTAAGGCAAAGCCCGCCTGCGCGGGCTATACCGGATTATGTATTCAAAGACCATAAGCCCTCGGCTAGCCAGGGCGAAGCCCGCCTGCGTGGACTATGGCGGCATAAGCCCTTGGCTCTGCAAGGTGAAGCCCGCCTGTGCGGGCGAGAGCGGATTATTTATGAGGGGCGCTGCACCCCGCGCCCCCGCGCCCCCTGTACGGGTGCAGCGCTGCTGCGCCCCCTCGTATGCGCCTCGTGCCGTCGGGCTGATAAGATTGAGCATGAAATCCGCTATGCGCCCCTTGCCGTCGGGCTAGAGCCCTCGGCTATCCAGGGCGGAGCCCGCCTGCGCGGGCTATTGTGGATTATTTCTTCAAAGACCATAAGCATACGGACTGGATGAGGGCGAGACGCCTGTACATCGAGCGCACCGCTTCTTGCGGGCGAGATGCCCGCGCTCCCAGGCGACGCTGCCTGCGGGCAAGATGCCCGCGCTCCCAGGCGCGCTCCCACGCGGCGCTGCCTGCGGGCAAGATGCCCACACTCCCAGGCGTGCTCCCAGGTGGCGCTGCCTGCGGGCAAGATGCCCGCGCTCCCACGCGGCGCTGCCTGCGGGCAAGATGCCCGCGCTCCCAGGCGCGCTCCCAGGCAACGCTGCACGCGGTCGAGATGCCCGCACTCCCAGACCTAGCGTTTCACTTCGCCTGCCAGATAGCGTCGCGCTGTTTCGGCGAGAATTGCCGCGCCGATCGGCAGCGCGCGCTCATCGATGTCGAAGATCGGGGTGTGATGTCCGCGATTCACACCATCGTCAATCGCAGCGCCGAGCATGAACATCGCACCAGGCGCTTTCTGGGTCATATAGGCGAAATCTTCCGCCCCCATCCCGCTGCGACTCCGGTCGATTGCATCGGCGCCGATCAGATCGGCGGTCGTGGCGGCGATCCATTCGCTGACGGTGGCATCGTTGTGCCCGGCAGGATAGCCGCGCTCGATCTCCAGCCGATAATCGCCGCCTACGGCGCGTGCAACCGCGAATGCGCGTTCGACTTCGACGATCAACTGCTCGCGCACCTGCGGATCGAAACTGCGCAATGTTCCTTCCAGATACACCCCGGCGGGAAGAACGTTCGACGCTGTGCCGCCCCGCACAATGCCAAGGCTGACGACCGCCGGGTGCATCGGGTTGATCCGGCGCGCAACAATCCCGTGCAACGCCTGCATCACCGGCAACAGCATCCAGAGCGGATCCGTGCCCAGGTGCGGGTAGGCGCCATGCCCGCCACTCCCCGTGATCCACCCGCGAAAGGTATCGACCGCTGCCGAACTCGCTCCGTCACGGATGGTGATTTTCCCAACCGGCAGTCCCGAGTCGACGTGCAGGGCAATCACGTGATCGACCCCATCGAGCGCGCCGTCGTTGATCATGCGCGGCGCACCGCTGAGACCCTCGTCGTCCTGCGCTTCTTCGGCTGGCTGAAAAAGGAAGCGCACGGTGCCGTGCAGGTTGCCGGCGGCAAACTCCTGCCGGAGCAGGTGCGCCACGCCGAGCAGGATCGCGGTGTGGGCATCGTGACCACATGCGTGCATCACCCCTGGATTCCGGGAAGCAAACGGCAAACCGGTCGCCTCATCGATCGGCAGGGCATCCATATCGGCACGGATGCCGATCGTCGGTCCGTTGCCGTCACCGAGTTGTCCCACGACACCGGTTTTGCCGACGCCGGTACGAATGTCGATGCCGCCGATTTCGCGCAATGTTTCGACAACCAGTTGCGCGGTTCGCACTTCCTGGAACGCAAGCTCTGGATGCGCGTGGATTTCACGACGCAGACGAATGATTTCAGGAGCGATGGCTTGAGCTTTGTCGAGCATACAGGGTTCCTTTCTGAGCGCTTGCAACGTGAATGAGATAGGTGTTGACGAGTGTTTCCACCCGGCTGCCCCGCAGGATCAGCTCCAGGCGATACGTTCCGGGATCGGGCGGGATCAGACGCAGACGCTCAACTTCCATCGCCATACAGTCGGAAGGAAGCGTGAACGAACGCTCGACACACGCCAGCGTTGCATCGTCGGGACCGATCAGGCGCGCGGTAATGGCAACGACATCGTCACGGTGGTCGTCGTTGACGATATACACCGGCAGATCAAGGGCTTCGCCAACCGTGATCGACTCTTTTTCCAGCACGGTGAAGAGATACTGGGGACTGAACGCCATGCGCATGGCATCATATGATCGCTTCGGCGCCCGCCAGTAGTCGATGATCGACCAGGAAACCGACGGGTTCGCATCGTGAAACATAAACGGCATAATACCGCCGGTTGGACGATATTTGCGCAACCGCAACCGGTCGATATAATGGCGATTGATCTTGATTTGATACTCCTGCGACATCTGCACCAGTTCGTCGAGCGAACGGGCGGCGCGCCAGTCGTACCAGTGCGCCATGATATCCGCCTGAAACTGGTGGCGCTCAACCAGATGCTGCCAGTCGATGCGCCTGATGTCGGCATCCATGAATCTGACGCAACTCTCGACATTCGGGAAACTCTGGGCGCCAAACTCGGTGACGAAGCGCACCAACTGCGGGAAGCGACGGATCAGCGGCTCCCACTCTTCGAGGCGTCCATAGATTTTGTACCAGCCGTAGTAGAAATGGGTGCTGGTTCCTTTGCGAATTCCCGGTATGGGAAACTCATTCGATGAGCGCACGACCGGGCGTTTGCCATCTTCCCGTTCGACGACGCGCTTCAACTCGCTATCCATCACATCGCGGTTCCAGCTGAAGATGAACATCGATGCATAGGTGCGCAGGCGCGTTATCAGGCGTTCGTCGCGCGTATCGACGACGTACACCGGTTCGTTGTGCATGCACCAGAGTGCGACCGATGGATGGTTGCCCAGCAGGCGCACCATGGCACGCGCCTGACGCCGCGCTTCGGGCAGGATTTCACGACGGTAGAGCCAGTGCAGCGGGAAATCCTGCCAGAGCAGAACGCCCATCTCATCGGCGGCGTCGTAGAGCGCCGGGTGCGCAATGTGCCCATGGACGCGCAGCATGTTCATATGACACTCGCGCGCCAGGCGGAGATCTACGAGACACCGTTCGCGTGTGGTGGTTGCAATCCGCACATCGGTCGGCGGATAGTTGTTCCCCTTGACAAAGAAGCGCGTTCCGTTGAGATAGGGTATCCAGTCGTGCAGTTCGAATGTGCGAATGCCGAAGCGGAAGGTGCGCGCATCTGAGACTACCCCATCGCAGAGCACTTCGAGCGTCACCGCATACAGGTTCGGCGCACCCATGTCGTGGGTCCACCAGAGACGCGGATCGTTCAGCAGCAGAACGCCAGCGATCTCATGCGCTCCATCCGCCAGGGCGCGGCGCTGCTCAATCGTCTGCACGGCGCCAGCGAAGTTGACCGGCGCAAACGTCCAGCGCAACACGACATCACGCGCTGCGCGCGCATCGAACAGCGCACGAAAACGCAACTCCGCCAGCGACTCGCCGGATGCCTCGGTCTGAAGCAGCACCTCACGGAGACGCACTGGACCGGTCTTCACCAGTTCGACCGGCAACCAGATGCCGCCGGGGTTCGCCAGCGGGTCCATGCAGTCCCAGTGCGAGAAGATGCCGGTGATCAGGCGCTTGCCGGACTTATTGACCTCATCGGGACATTCGACCTCGACGACAATGTCATTCTCCGGAGCGATCCAGGCGGTCACCTCGTGCTCGAACGGCTCGAAGTACCCTTCGTGGCGCCCCAGATCAACGCCGTTGAAGTACGGCTGCGCCCAATAGAAAACGCCGTTGAAGCGCAGGAAATAGCGGATCGGCGCGGACTGATCCGGCGGGATGGCAGGCGCGTCCGGCAGGGTGAACCGCCGCCGGTAGACCATACACCCCGCATAGCGTTCCAGCAGCGGGTGCTGTTGCCAGTGCGCCGGTATCTCCTGCGCCAACCAGGTATCATCATCAGGCGGATAAAACCCCTGACGAAACGTGTCGACCGGCAGCAGTTTCCAGACGCCATCGAGCGAAAGAAGAGCGGGAGCATTCGTCATGCGCGTGCATCGATGAGCATTCAGATCACCTTCCAGAGCTTTGGCATTCTATGGGATCGGTCGGAGCGTGTCAACCGGCGCAAGGGGTCGCAGCCACGCACGACACCGGCGAGACGTGATACAATGAGAACATCACCGCACTACCGCGCATGAGGAGGCAGCATGTCTGGCGGTCTCAAATCGGGGCTTATTTTTGCCCTGGTCAGCATTATCGCCGTGGTTGGCTTTTCCTTCATTCCGGCGATCGGGGTCTTTTGCTGCGGACCAATCGCAACCATGGCGCTGGGCGCAATTGCCGGCTATATCGGGGTGCGCTGGAGCGGTCCGACTGCCGGGATCGGCAGCGGTACGCTGGCGGGGGGCATTTCCGGGATCGGTGCGCTCATCGGGTCGGTCATTTTCTGGATCGTTGCGATCCTGATCGCGCAGAGTGATCCGGCACTTTTCGATGAGATCATCAGGCAGGTTGAGGAGCAACAACCCGCTTCGGGACTGACCGAAGACGATATTCGCAACCTGATCGGGTTTGTGGGTCCGGTAATCGGTTTCTGCGCCGGGTTGATCCACCTGCTCTTTGCTGTTCTCCTTGGAGCGCTTGGGGGGTGGCTGGCAGTGCGTCAGCGACCGCAGCCGCCGATGGCGCCGCCAGCATACACCGTCGGATGATCGACTACAGGCAGGCGCGCAGCGCTGCCTCGAAGATGGTCAATCCTTCATCAACCTGCGCCTCGGTCAGAACCAGCGGCGGGCAGAGGCGAATCGTTGATGCGCCGCAGGTCAGGATCAGCAAACCGCGCCGGAATGCTTCTTCCATCACACCCTGCGCCAGGGCGCGCGCCGGTTCGCGCGTTTCCCGATCCTTGACGAGTTCGATGCCGATCATCAAACCGCGCCCGCGCACATCGCCGATCACGTCGTACCGCTGCTGAAGGTCGCGCAACCCCTGCATCAGATATGCGCCGACGCGCGCAGCATTGGCTGCCAGTTCGTGCTGCACCAGATCGAGCACTTCGTTCGCCGCAGCACACGCCAGTGCGTTTCCGCCAAAGGTGTTCCCGTGCGAACCGGGTTCCCACACGGCGGTCAACTCTTTCCGCGCCACAATTGCGCCAATCGGCACGCCGCCGCCCAACCCTTTGGCAGTCGCCAGAATATCCGGGACGCATCCGATCGGTTGAGCGCGACCACAGGCAACGCAGGCGCCGGCAGCATTCGCGGGGCACTCCTGCTCGAATGCCCACATCGTTCCGGTGCGCCCCACGCCGCTCTGCACCTCGTCCAGGATCAGCACGATCCCGTACCGGTCGCACAACTGACGCAATCCGCAGAGAAAACCCGGCGCCGGAACGACATAACCGCCCTCGCCCTGGATCGGCTCGACCACGATGGCGGCAATGTCGCGTGGCGGCGCAACCGTGCGGAACAGCGTATCTTCGATGTACGCCAGGCATGCTTCCGCCACCCGTGATGGATCGACATCGAACGGCGGGCGGTAGGGATTGGCGTAGAACGCATGGAACGTACCGGGAACCAGCGGGAAATAGCCGCGTCGCTGCACCAGTTTCGACGCCGTCAGCGACAGTGCGCCGTAGGAGCGCCCGTGAAATCCGCCGAAAAAGGCGATGATCCCCTGACGACCGGTGGCATACCGCGCCAGTTTGATCGCCGCCTCAACCGCCTCCGTGCCCGAATTCGCCAGAAACACCTGCCAGTCATACGCGCGCGGCATGGTGGCGACCAGTTTTTCGCCGAGCGTGATCATCGGCTCGTTGTAGAAATCGGTCGCTGCCATATGGATGAAGCGCGCCGCCTGATCCTGAATGGCGCGCACAATCCGCGGGTGCGCATGCCCGGCGGACACGACTGCAATGCCAGCGTTGAAATCCAGGTAACGGTTGCCATCGACATCCCACACCTCACACCCGATGCCGCGTTCCATCACAAAGGGGTAGACCCGCCCCATACACGGAGCGTAGACCCTGTGATCACGGGCGATCAGCGCCATCGCGCGCGGTCCGGGAATGCCTGCTTCAACAGAGATATGCGTATTTGAAGATGAAAGGGTCATGGAAACATCTCCATCGGGGGGATGGGAAGCGCCCCATCCCGGCAACATTGTTTGGTCGTGATTGCTGGCGGTCACGTCACACGGAGATGCACGTCGTCCTGCCAACACGGGCAGATTATACCGCAGCGCGGGATCGTCGCGCCAGGAGACTGCGGGCTGAAGTCTCTGGGTGCGCGGGCGTCCCGAACCGAGAACCAAGAACCGAGAACCAGGAACCAGGAACCAAGAACCGAGAACCAGGAACCGAGAACCACGTGCGTCCCTGGGTGCGCGGGCGTCCCCGCCCGCGTGCGGCGACGGCGGGCTGATGGAGATTGAGAATTTATTCCGCTATCCCGCGCTAGCCGTGGAGCTGAAGCCCTCGGCTATGCAAGGCGAAGCCCCCCTGCGCGGGCTTGCCAGCAGGCCGCGTCAGCGGCCTTCGTCCTGCTAGCCGAGCCCTTCAGGGCGACGGCACGCCGTCGGGCTGATGGAGATTGAAAATTAAATCCGCTATACTGCGCTAGCCGTGGGGCTGAAGCCCTCGGCTAGCCAAGGCGAAGCCCGCCTGCGCGGGCTTGCCAGCAGGCCGCGTCAGCGGCCTTCGTCCTGGTAGCCGAGCCCTTCAGGGCGACGGCGCGCCGTCGGGCTGAACCTCGGCTATGCAAGGCGAAGCCCGCCTGCGCGGGCTATACCGGATTATTTATTCAAAGACCATCATTTCGGTCGCTGTGTGGGAAGCGCAATGGTGATTGCGGTCGTCCGAGGAGTGTCAACCCTGTCCAATATGTCCAGCCTTTGCGAGAACTGCGCTCCACCCCTCCGCGTCTCCGCGCCTAGTATAATCTAACGGGACACGGTATACCGTTCTGCGCCAGGTTCACGAGATCGCCGCGGAGTGTTGGGTAGCCGTGTCCTTCAACGCGACCAAGCCGAACAGTTATCTGGGCCCTCAAACCCGCATATGCTAGCAAGGCTGGCGCCGTTTTCCTCAGGAGGTTCTGTGTATGGCTTCCCGTGAGTCGCTCTTTATCGGCATTGATGTCTCCAAACAGACGCTGGATGTGGCGTTTGGCGCCGACCCGCACGCGCCACGCGAGACGATACCGTCTACCGACGAAGGTGTCCAGCTCCTGGTCACGCGACTCCAGCGCCTGCAGCCGACCCTGATTGTGCTGGAGGCGACCGGCGGGCTGGAGCGCATGGTGTTCGCCCAACTGCTCCAGGCTGGCTTGCCGACGGCGCGGGTGCAGCCACGCCGCGTGCGCGCCCTGGCGCACGCGGAAGGACGCCAGGCGAAGACCGACCGCCTGGATGCCCGGTTGCTCGCCCGCTTTGCCGAACGGGTGCGCCCGCCGCACCACCAAGCGACGGACGAGCAGCGCGCATCCTTGCGCGACCTGCTGGTCCGGCGGGAGCAGGTGATTCAGATGCGGACGGCTGAGATCAATCGGTTGACGGCTGCCGCGCCGAACCTCCGCCCGGGCATCCAGAAGCATATTGATTGGCTGGATCAGGAGATCCGTGCGCTTGAGCAGGAACGCGACAACGAGGCGGAGCGCACCGACGAGGTGCGCCGGAAACGGGAGCTGCGCGACAGCGTGCCCGGCATCGGCGCGATCACCGCACTGAACCTGCTGCTCCGCCTGCCCGAACTGGGGACCATCAAGCGCACGGAAGCGGCGGCCGTTGTGGGCGTTGCGCCGTATGCCAATCAGAGCGGCGCACAGCACAAACCCCGGCATATCTCCGGCGGCAGGAGGGATGTGCGCAGCGTGTTGTACATGGCGACCCTGGCGGCCACGCGGCGCCGTCTGGTCAGGCGCGCCTTCGATCAGCGCCTGTGTCAAGCTGGCAAGCCGCGCAAGGTCGCCATCGTCGCTGCGATGCGCAAGCTGCTGACTATTCTCGGCGCAATATTGCGTCAGCAAAAGCCCTGGGATCCGGCTGTGCATACGAGCGCCCCTTGACAAGCAACACAGTTACTCCGCGTGAGACCATCCGATGCACAAGGATTATGACAGCATCGCTTAGCCACGTTGACCATCGCCACGGCTACGCTTTGCGCACTGCATCCACCAGCCAGCCCAGCAGCGTCGCCAGCGCCCCCAGCCCAAACACCAGCCCGACAGACACCCACCACGGCTGCACCTGAAGGACGGGCAACACCGCCGCCATCACCGCATCACCGACACCGGCCAGCGCCACCGTCACTACCCCGACCAGACCCGCCAGCAGCACCACCAGCCCGCCCCGACCGATCCGCAGCACCCATCGCTGCCAGACGGGTACCGGCAGTGGTTGCAGCGGGTCTTGCCATGGATCGAGCGCCGCCTGCCAGGCCGCCCGTCGCTCCAGGATAGCGGTGAGGAGATCGTATTCGCCTCGTTGCAGGGCTGTGCGCTGCATCGCAGCCATTGCCTCCTGCCAGACACGGCGTTCCTTGCGGTCGTGCGGAGGAGCATTCGGGAGCAGGTTTCGCAACGCCGCCGCCGCCACTGCGCGCACCCACCACGCTGTGTCGCCCAGCGCGTGCAGCAGACCTGGCACGGCTGGAGTGCCAATTTGCCCTAATGCCTTCGCCGCCGACTCGCGCACATCCGCATCATCGTCGACCAGCGCGCGCAGCAGCCCCGGCACTGCCGGTGCGCCAATCCGCCCCAACGCCGCCGCCGTCGTCTCGCGCACTAACTTATCCGCATCGCGCAGCGCTGCCAGCAACCCCGGCACGGCTGCCGCATCACCAATCTGCCCCAACGCCTCCGCCGCTGCTACGCGTACCCCCACACGCGCATCGCACAGCGCGCGCAGCAGCCCCGGCACCGCTACTTTGTCACCGATTTGCCCCAACGCCCGCGCCACCATCCGGCACGTATCTGCATCCGCATCGCGCAGTGCTTGCAGCAGCCCCGGCACGGCTGCCACATCGCCGATCTGCCCCAACGCCGCTGCCGCTGCTGCGCGCACTCCCACACGCGCATCGCGCAGCGCCCGCAGCAGCCCCGGTACGGCTGCTTTGTCACCGATTTGCCCCAACGCCCGCGCCACCATCCGGCACGTATCTGCATCCGCATCGCGCAGTGCTTGCAGCAGCCCCAGCGCCACTGCTGCATCGCCGATCTGCCCCAACGCCCGTGCTGCCTCCTTGCGTACATCCGCATTCGCGTCGCCCAGCGCGTGCAGCAGCCCCGGCACGGCTGTTGCATCGCCGATCTGCCCCAACGCCCACGCCGCCGCCCGGCGCACGTCCGCATCCGCATCGCCCAGCGCTGCCAGCAGCCCCGGCACGGCTGGTGCGCCGATCTCCCCCAACGCCTTAGCCGCCGCCCAGCGCACCCACCCATACGCATCGCGCAGCGCTGCCAGCAGCCCCGGCACGGCAGCCGCATCGCCAATCTGTCCCAACGCCGCCGCCGCCGCTTCGCGCACGTCCTCATCCGCATCGCCCAGCGCTGCCAGCAGCCCCGGCACGGCAGCCGCATCGCCGATCTCTCCCAACGCCGCCGCCGCCCGGCGCACGTCCGCATCCGCATCGCCCAGCGCTGCCAGCAGCCCCGGCACGGCAGCCGCATCGCCGATCTCTCCCAACGCCGCCGCCGCCGCCTGGCGCACGTCCGCATCCGCATCGCCCAGCGCTGCCAGCAGCCCCGGCACGGCTGCCGCATTACCGATCTGCCCCAACGCCCACGCTGCCGCCCGGCGCACGTCCGCATTCGCATCGCCCAGCGCTGCCAGCAGCCCCGGCACGGCTGGTGTGCCGATCTGCTTCAACGCCGCCGCCGCCGCCCGGCGCACCGACCATTCCGCATCGCGCAGCGCTGCCAGCAGCCCCAGCGCCACTGCTGCATCGCCGATCTGCCCCAACGCCCGTGCTGCCTCCTTGCGTACATCCGCATTCGCGTCGCCCAGCGCGTGCAGCAGCCCCGGCACGGCTGTTGCATCGCCGATCTGCCCCAACGCTTCCGCCGCCGCCTGGCGTACATTCGCATTCGCGTTGCCCAGCGCTTGCAGCAGCCCCGGCACAGCTGGAGCACCGATCCGCCCCAACGCTTCCGCAGCCGCTGCGCGCACCAACCACGCTGTGTCGCCCAGCGCGTGCAGCAGCCCCGGCACGGCTGTTGCATCCCCGATCTGCCCCAACGCCTTCGCCGCCGCTTTGCGCACCCTCGCCTCTGCATCGCGCAGCGCGTGCAGCAGCCCTGGCACTGCCGCCGCATCCCCGATCTGCCCCAACATTTCCGCCGCTGCTCGGCGCACACCCGCATTCGCATCGCGCAGCGCTGCCAGTAGCCCCGGCACGGCGGCCGCATCCCCGATCCGCTCCAACGCTGCCGCAGCCGCCCAGCGTACATCTGCATCCGCATCGTGCAGCGCTTCCAGCAGCCCCGGCACGGCGGCCGCATCCCCGATCCGCTCCAACGCTGCCGCAGCCGCCCAGCGTACATCTGCATCCGCATCGTGCAGCGCTTCCAGCAGCCCCGGCACGGCTTCTGCATCGCCGATCCGTCCCAATGCTTCCACTGCCGACTCGCGCACGCTATACCCTACCTGCCGACCACGCAGCACCTGCAGCAATCGCGGTACCAGCATCACTCCTATCACCTGCGCATACCCACTCTCAATCGCCAGCTCAGCCGCCAGCAGCAGGTCGCGGTGCAGATACTGTTCCTCCGGCGAGCGAGCACGCACGATCCAGGTCAGCAGGTGTCCGGCGTCGGCTTCGTCGAGCAACCCTGCCAGCAGCGCGAGCGGTTCGCGCCATTCAGTCAGATGCAACCGCAGGTTCAGGAAGCGCCAGGTGCGGCGTGCGTTCTGCTGCCAGGCGTTGTACAGGCGGGTAGCGACCAGGTATTCGCGCAGGGTCAGGTGACTGAAGATGAAGAGGTAGCGGTCGCTGTCCACCTCGCTCAGCCGCGCTAGCAGCCCGGTCTGTTCGCGCAGGCGGTGTAGCAGGTCAGCAGCGGCATGGTCATTGGGGGCCAGGCCCGCGTTGCGTAGCGCGGCTTGCAGAGCGGTTGCACTGCTGTCGCCGCCGGTGTGCATGTGCCATGCCAGCGCTTGCAGTGCCGCCAGATACTGTTGTTTGTCCTGCTCCGCTGCGCCACGCTGCCGGGCGCGCTGCCAGGCTTCCTCCACCCACTGCCGGTACAGGTCGGCGCGACTGCGGGCGATCGCGCCGGTTGCGGCGTAGTGCTGGGCGCTCAGGCGCAGCAGCAGCGGGTTGTTGAGCAGGCGGCGCAGGGCGGCGCTTGCCTGCATCTGCTCGATCAGGGATTGTGCTTTCTCCTCAACCTGCGCCTGCCATTCGGGCTTCAGCGCCCGCAGCCATCCCTTCAGGTAGGGCAACGCTTCCTGCCTGGTATCTGCGAAGGGTTTGAGCGTGTATTCCTGCAACCCGCCCAGGGTGAGAAACCCGGCCGGGCGCGAGGTCAGGATGACCCGACCGATCCCGCTGCGGGCGGCCCGCTCGATCCGCTCACGCACCAACTGGCGCACCTCCGCCGGCACCTCGTCCAGCCCATCGAGCAGGATGATCAGACCGGGCGACTGGCGCCAGGCGTCGAACAGTCGGTTGGCGTCCTCATCCTGACACTGCAACCTGCTTTGAATCTCGGCGCGCAGGGCAGTGCGAAGCGTGGATCGGACAATGGTAGACGCGCTGACCTGCAAGCGCAGCAGGATGGGAATGGCAGGGCGCTTGATCGTCAACTGTTCAACCGCCTGACTCGTAGCAGCGCGGGCGTAACACAGACCGATGAATTGCAGCGCGGTTGACTTGCCAGCGCCCGGTTCACCCAGGATCGCCAGGTGCTCGTCGGTCTGCATCACCGTATCAAGCGGCACGGGTGGGGGCGGCTCGGCGGTTTTGGGGGCGCCTGAAAGCCGGTCATTCTCCTGATCGGCGGTGCGAAGCATATCGCGTGGATCGAGGTCTCCCGCATCCGCCAGCCGCTGCTCCGTCGATTCGATGTCCGGCAATGGCGGGTCGGTTGGCCGCGGTTGCGGGCGCGGACGAGCCTGGAGCATGAAAAAGACCCCCTCCAGCGGCAACCGGCGATCGTCGCCGCGCGTGGTGATGGTCAGGTACTGCCAGTCGTCGGCGACGGCGCGCAGGTAGCGTTCGGTGAGATCATCGATCTCGATCTGGCGTAATTTTTCAGCGGCAGCGCCGTGCAACACCTGGACGGTGTTGCCATCGCCGGTCACGATGACCGTGCCCTCGGAGTTGCCGCCGACCGTCACCGTGCGGGTGGCGGGCGCCAGCGTAATCAGGCGCGTCTGCAATGCAGCCCGCACTGCCTCAAGATCGGCAGGGGTATCGGTTCCGTCGTGCAGTCGTTGCAGGGCCTGGTGCAGTTCCGGTGGGATCATCGTCGCTCAGCACGCTTGCGCCTGGCTCTCGTTGACGGTCATGATACTACAGCAAAGGCAGAACTTTAAACGCTGGGGCTGCACACATGCGGGCGGGACGCCCGCGCACCCAGGGACACTCTCCGCCGTAGCCCCGCAGGGGCTTCCACGTGCTCAGCGAGGGCTTATGGTCTTTGAGTAAATAATCCGCTACAGCCCGCGCAGGCGGGCTTCGCCTTGCCTAGCCGAGGGCTTTAGCCCGACGGCAAGAGGCGTATAGCGGATTTATTTCTCAACCTCCATCAGCCCCACAGCAAAAGCGCATACCGGATTGAGTGCTCAATCTCCATCAGCCCGCAGTCTCCGCATGCGGGCGGGACGGCCCGCGCACCCAGGATGCATGTGGTTCTCGGTTCCTGGTTCCTGGTTCTCGGTTCGGGACGCCCGCGCACCCAGGATGCATGTGGTTCTCGGTTCCTGGTTCCTGGTTCTCGGTTCGGGACGCCCGCGCACCCAGGGACGCGCAGGATTGCGCGTATGCGGGCGGGACGCCCGCGCACCCAGGATGCATGTGGTTCTCGGTTCCTGGTTCCTGGTTCTCGGTTCGGGACGCCCGCGCACCCAGGGACGCTCAGGATTGCGCGTATGCGGGCGGGGACGCCCGCGCACCCAGGGGGCATGTGGTTCTCGGTTCCTGGTTCTTGGTTCTCGGTTCGGGACGCCCGCGCCCCCAGGGACGCTCAGGATTGCGCGTATGCGGGCGAGACGCCCGCGCACCCAGGGACGCTCAGGATTGCGCGTATGCGGGCGGGGACGCCCGCGCACCCAGGGACGCTCAGGATTGCGCGTATGCGGGCGAGACGCCCGCGCTCCTGGCACGCGCAGGATTGCGCGTATGCGGGCGGGACGCCCGCGCACCCAGGGGGCGCGTGGTTCTCCGTTATTGCAGGGATGGTACGGGATTGGTGCCAGGCGGGTTCCGGGCTGTCCTATTGCTGTCCGCCCGGTCCATGCCACATTTCGGGACGGGAAACAGAAACCACGAACTCGTTCGCCACAACTTCCAGGCGCAGTGTGGCGCGCGCGTCCTGCTCAATGAGTTGTCTGGCGCGCAACACGCCGCTGCCGAGGTGAGTGACCAGTCCGGCGCGACTGAACATGGTGTAGATGATGGGATTGCGCAAAACATGCGCAGCGCCCAGAAGAATTGCCTCGATCGTAACTGTGTTGGGCAGGTTGCCCGGTGTGCGGATTTCGATGCGATCATCGAAGATCAAGACGCGAATCGGAGAAGTGACGGTGTAATCGCGATGCACCAGCGCGTTGACCAGCAACTCGCGCAAGGCTTCTTCGGGGATCTCCGGGCGTTCTTCAGGCTCAAATCCCTGGATGACGTGCGGGCGGCGCAGATGAATCCGCAGAAAGCGGGCGGCATCTTCCAGCATGTCGAACAACGTGCCGCCGATCGTCCTGGCATCGGAAGGCGCCAGCGCCAGCGTCTCACCGGGGATGCGGGCAGCGCTGATCTGCGCATACGGCAGAAATCGCTGCGGCTCTCGTCCGAAGCAGAGCAGGCCCGCCAGTGTGGGACGCCATGCGCCCTCACGTTCTTCCAGCAAGCGCATGTTTTTCATCAGGCGCTCTGTTTCTTGCTCTGACGTGATCTCGCGGTTATAGGACCGCCGGAAGAAATCGGCAAAACGCTGTTCGTCCAGATCGCGTAACGTGGCGCGCCAGACCACGGTCTCATCGTAATAGAGACTCTCCGTCGATTGAAACAGGCGGAGCAGTTCTTGCCGGGAAGCCCGTCGGCGTCCCGAGGTGGTGCGTATGAAGTAGTCGCCTCTGATGGTACGATAGGGGCGCTGATCCCCTTTAGGGATGTTGACAACCACCACGACGCGGCCTTCCTCGCTGCGAATGGTTTCTTGCAGGACGGTGAGCGGCGGCTCGCAGTTGTTCCAGGCAATCTGATCAACGCGCTGCATCAGGCGATCAGGGTCATCAACGCCGATAATGGCCCGGTTTTGATTGATGCCGAAGATCAACTGTCCGCCATCGGTGTTGGCAAAAGCCACCAACGCCGCAGCAATGTCATCGGTATGGACATCCTGCTCTTTGAACTCAGTATGTATATCTTCCCAGCGCGCAATCCGCCGTTGGAGTTCCCACATATCCATACTTACGTCCTCCCGCCCTCCAGGTTTACCCCGTACTTTTCGGCACGTCGCCGGAACGCCTCATCGCCGCCCTCCATGATGTTGCGAACAATGTCCTGCACGTCGTGGCGATCAATCGCGCCCTGCACCCGTGGGGATGCCCGGTCATCACGGGCTTCCAGAGCCACGACCAACTCAGCGTGACCCAGAACAGGGATGTTCGGATTGTGCGTGGCGACGATAATCTGGCGCCGCCCCTTTTGCTCGCGCAGGAGCGGTACCACATCATCGAAGATGAAACGATTGTCCAGATCGTCTTCCGGCTGGTCTGCCAGCAGGAGACGATCGTGCCGGGTGAGCAGGATGAGCAGCATAGCGGCAGCCCGCTGCCCGGCTGAGAGTTTCTCGAGCGGGAGCCACGTTTCATTCACCCTGAGTGCGACTTCGACTTCATCTTCTGGCGTCAGCAGTTCCAGGTCGTAGATTCTCGGCGGACTCTGTTCGACAAAGCGGATCATCTGCCGGGCGCGGGAGAGGGTTAGGTTGGCTTCGTTGACCAGGCTCTCTTCGCCCTGCCGAATCCATTCAGCCAGCTCCAAGCCGTCCGTCGCTCTCTCGGCCACCCGATGCAAGGTTTCCTTATCCAGCCCGGAGCCGCTGAAGAAAGCGATCAGCGCTTCGGCGAAGTCTTTGCGCTGACTTCGGCACTTCACCTGGACGGTCACGCGGTCCCTGAGCGCCTGCGAGATAGCTTCGGCTTGCTTCTGCCGCAACTGGAACACCTGCCGACGCTGTTCGCGCAGGTCGCCCAGTTTCTGCCGCCGCTCTTGCTGCAACGCGACGATGGCTGCCTCCTCTCGCCTGAGCAGATCCAGCTGAGGGCGGAGGGTCTCCTGCTCCTGTGTCAGACGGATGAGAACATCAGGGTCTGGCAATTGCATTCCCAGTTCCTGCTTGAGACGCTGGATTGCTTCATCGAGCGGCCGTCGTTCCTGCTCCCAGCGTTCCAGCAAGCGGTCAAACTCGGTCAGCGCCTGCTGAAGGCTTGTTTCACCCTGTTGCAGGGAGCCGTCAAGCGTCTCTCGCAGGTGGCGCACCAACCTGGCGGCTTCCTGAAGCAGGGCTGCCTGCGCGCTCCCGGCCTGCCCTAACCTCGATAGAGCGCTCGCCCATCGTTCAGACAGACGTTGCCGGAACTCGTGCCAGTCACTTCGCGCCTGATCAAACTGCTCGCGGGCTTGCCTGAGCCGCTCCGCATCGCGGGTCAGCGCCGTGGCCTCCTGCAATTTTTGCGCAATGCCGTACTGCCGATAGAGCGCCACCTGATGTTCGATTTCCTGCCAGCGCTTTTCCAGGTCCTCCCGTTGCGCCAGCCGTTCCTGACGCTCCAGGATGGCGCGCATATTGCGCCGCGCTTCCTCTTCGAGTTTTTTGACCTGGCGTCGTTGTTGATCGGATTCGCGGCCAATGATCGCATCCAACAGGCGACGACGCAACGCAGGCACCTGAGTGACCTCGTACATCTCACGCTGACCGAAGAAGAGCGGGATTTCGCGTTCTCCCAGGACTTCGCGCGGTAAAAGTTGCACTGCCCGTTCGCCTTCAAAAACGCGCGGCGCTTCGCCCAACACGCGCTCGATCCGAAATTCTCGTTCTACGCCAGGACGAACCGCCTGGCACAGGGTCAGGATGGCTTTGCCCCCGCTGCCCAGGGCATGCTCCACCAGCCTTTCCCGATATTCGGTAGGGGAAAAGGCTTCCAGGTCCAGCACAAACCGCACTGTCTCCAGAATAGCCGACTTGCCCACACCACGTCCACCGACCAGTACGTTGAGTTCAGGGCTGAACGTCAGATCCACGCCGCCCAGGAAGCCGCTCCCTTCGACGGTCAGACGCAGGAGACGGGTATAGTCTGGCGCAGGCGGATCACCCACACGCACCAGCAGGGCGTTATCGCGCAGCGCCAGGCGAATAGCGCGCAGGTCGTCCGGGGCGCTGAGCTTAAGGTATGTGCGGCGCAGCCGACCATCGTGCGCTTTTGTGCCAATCTCTGCAATGCTATGGTTGTCACTATTCTCGATCCCGGCGATCGTTCGCAGATATTCCAACGTCACCTTGCCGGTGCTGTGCAGGCGCTGACGGTCGTCCTCGTCGAACGATTCGATGGCCTCCGGTGACAGGGATCTGAGCACGTCTGCTGCTTCGACCGGGCTATAGGTTTTGAAGAGACCATGACTATCGTGAGGATGGGCAAAGATGAACAGACAATCCTGCTCCTGGCGCAATCTGGGCAAACACTCCCGGATCGGCGCTTGCGGCTTCAGGTCGCGGTGTCTGCCATCGTCCAGGAGTAATTCGGTGGTATCATCGTCTAGCAGTTTGTCAATAGCGCGGTTGATGGACTCCGGATTGGCCTGGTAGGGGAAGATAGCCAGCACATGCAAGCCATGCTTCCCCGCCACTCCCCCGCCAAACGAGAGTTCCACGCCGGGATAGATGTAAATCCCTTTGTGTGCCGCTGCGTCCCGAATGGGAACGAACCACTCCACCCGAACGTGCTGATAATCGGTGATTGCGGCGATTTCGATGCCTTGCGCCTGTAACTGATCCACGTAGCGACGGATCAGTTCATTGCGATCCTTTTGAGAAAGACCGTCGGGAAAACGAAAGGAGTACGCACCAGGCGAATGCAAGTGAAAATCGGCACGAACCCAGCGGGCGCCATAATAGTGGCTCTGGCTCATCTTTATGCCCTTGAATGACACGGATTTGCGCGCGTCATGACTATTCTACCGATTGATCCGGCAGATGGCATCCATCTTTTTTCTGAAGTTTTCGCGCAGACTTGAATTTCCTTCGCGCAGATCCCCTCACCCCTTCGCCACCTGTTCCAGGCGCAACTGCGCGAACACGATCCGACCGGTCTGCGTCTGATACACGCGCGTCACAATCGTGTCTACTTCGCGCCCGATCAGGCGTCGTGCATCTTCCACCACCACCATCGTGCCATCTTCCAGGAAGGAGATGCCCTGCTCGCGCTCGCGCCCGATGTCCCGAATCGTCACCCGCAGGTCCTGACCGGGGATGACGGGTGGGCGCACGGCATCGGCGAGCTGGTTCAGACTCAGGACTTTGACCCCCTGGAGTTCGGCGACCCGCCCCAGATTATGGTCGTTCGTGATCACCGGGCAACGATACTGGCGCGCCAGAATGACCAGTTTCTCGTCTACCCCCATCGTTCCCGGCACCTCGACGTTCAACACCTCGACCGTGTTGTGCATCTGTTTTTGCATCGTGTTCAAGATTTCAAGACCACGACGCCCCTTCATCCGACGCAGTTCGTCGGCTGAGTCCGCCAGCGATTGCAGTTCGTGCAGCACAAAATTGGGCACCAGGAGCGTCCCCTCGATGAAGCCGGTCTGCGCCACGGCTGCAATGCGCCCATCGACAATCGCAGACGTATCGACCAGGTAGCGCCGCTGTGGCTGGATCGCATCGCCAACCTGCTGCGACCAGGAGAACGTTCCGCGCCGCGATGCAAGCAGGAGATCGGCAATGTCCTTTTTGCGACTGGAGAAGATCAGGGCGCCGAGATATGCCAGCGCCCCGGCAACGATGATCGGCGCAAACTGACCGAACGGCGGCGGCAGTTGCGCCAGCGGAACAGACAGGAGGACGGCGAAGATGAGACCAACCAGCGCACCAAAGACCAGCGCCGTCAACTCGGCTATCGACACGCTGCGCATATGGCGGACCAGATCGCGCACCGGTTCGACCGTCCAGCGATGGGTGGTCAACAGTCCCAATCCTGCTCCTGCCAGCGTCAGCAATTGGGTCGCCAGTATTTCGATTTCAGTTGGCGGTTCGCCCGATAACGCGATACCAATGCGAAAACCCAGGTACCCTAATCCGAACATCCCTGCCAGACGAACCAGAAAATTGAGACTGATTTTCATGAATGTGAATGCCACCAGAAGAGACTACCATGTCACTGATCGCCAGATACAGAATCTGGCGCCGCGGTTTGTGAACCGGCGTCAGGAGCGCCACACGCCGACCCGTGCCGCACGCCGGGGTTGTGCAGCGCAATCTCGATGGCATCGGCGAGTGCGCGCGCCATCACGACGCCAAGACCATCCACCCGGGGCGGATGGGTCGTTTCCGGGCAGAGCGCGCGGGTGAAACCGAGTCCCGACGCTTCCATCAGGCGTCGTTCCAGCTGCCCCGCGCTGCGTAACTCCCCCGCCAGCCCGACTTCGCCAACCATGGCAAGGTCCGGGTGCACGCGCTGGTTGCGGAACGACGACGCAATAGCGACCGCAACTGCCAGATCGACGGCTGGTTCATCGATGCGCAGACCACCTACAATGTTAACATAAACATCCTGATTGAACAAAGGCAACCCGACACGTTTGGTCAGCACTGCCACCAGCATGAGCAACCGGTTCATATCGAATCCGTTGGCAGTACGGCGCGGCTGAGCGCTGGCGCTGCTGGCGGTCAGCGCCTGGACTTCAACCAGGATCGGGCGCGTTCCTTCCATTGTCACTGCCACTGCCGATCCAGGCGCATCGGCGGTGCGCTCCGAGAGAAATGCCTGCGAGGGATTGGGCACTTCGCATAACCCCTGCGCAGTCATCTCGAACACGCCGACCTCGTCGGTCGAGCCGAAGCGATTCTTGACGCCGCGCAGCAAGCGGTACTGATGGAAGCGATCTCCTTCGAGATACAGCACCACATCGACAATATGTTCCAGCACGCGCGGTCCGGCGATGGTTCCTTCTTTGGTCACGTGACCGACCAGAAACATGGGAATGGCGTGATCTTTGGCGAGCCGCAGCAGGCGCAATGCCCCTTCGCGCACCTGACTGACGCTGCCGGCGGCGGAACCGATCTCGTCCAGGTACACCGTCTGGATCGAATCGACCACTACCAGGTGCGGTTTGAGCGCTGCAATCTGATCAAGAATGACGTTCAGGTTCGTTTCGGAGTAGACCAGCAGGTGTTCCGGTTCCAACCCCATGCGCGCTGCGCGCAGTTTGATCTGCTGCACCGACTCTTCTGCTGAGACGTAGAGCGCCGGACCGACATGCTCCGCAAAATGGGCAGCCGCCTGAAGCAACAGGCTGCTCTTGCCAATCCCCGGTTCACCGCCGATCAACACCACGCTGCCGGGTACCAGACCGCCGCCCAACACCCCGGCAAACTCACTCCCCAGCACCGGCAGTCGCACAAAGCCGCCGATGGCGACATCGCGCAGACCCACCGGACGGCTCTGCATACCTGGAACAGCGCTGCGACTGCGCGGCGTCACATCTCGTCGCTCGGTCTGTTCAACCAGGCTGTCCCATGTTCCACAATCGGGGCATCTGCCCATCCAGCGCGACTGCTGTGAACCGCACTGCTGGCAGACGAATACGGTACGCGCTTTCGCCACACTGCACCGCCTGACTTGCACTGAATAGCGATTCCGTAGAACTCAGCGATGCTGACCTGGAAAGCCAGTAACGCTCATATGTTCCATTATACACCGGGATCGCGCTCCTTATCCAGGCTGCTCTCCATCGCAAAAAAACCAGAGCCGAAGCAGTCACATCAACTGCTCCGGCTCCAGGGCGTCGCTTATTCTGTGTGTCGATCAACCGGAGACTTCAACCGTCTCCGTTTCCACCGTCTCCTCCACTTCACGCGCCGGACGCAGGCGGAGGTACTGTTCGCCATTGTCGAGGGTCGCCACATCGACCAGCACCCGATCCCCGGAGCGGAAGCGACCTTCCAGCACTCCTTCCGAGAGCGGGTCTTCGATCAGGTTGGTGATGATGCGGCGCAACGGGCGGGCGCCATACGCCGGATCGTAGCCGCGCTTTGCCAGCAGATCGCAGGCTTCGTCGGTGATCTCGAGCGTCAGATTGTGCTCCTTGAGTTGATCCTGCACCCGCTTGAGCATCAACCGCGTAATCTGCCGGATCTCATCGTTCGTCAGCGCGTGGAAGATGATCGTCGCATCGATGCGGTTGAGGAACTCAGGGCGGAACAACTGCTTGAGCGCATCATCCACCTTCTTGCGAATATCCTCGTTGTCCAGCTCGCTGCCGCTACTGTAACCGGAGAACCCAATGCGCGACGCGCGTCGGATGTGCTCGGTGCCGACGTTCGAGGTCATGATGATGATCGTATTGCGGAAATCGACCCGCCGCCCCTTGCCGTCGGTCAGGTGCCCGTCCTCCAGCACCTGGAGCAGCAGGTTGAACGCATCGGGGTGCGCTTTCTCGATCTCGTCGAACAGCACCACCGAGTACGGTTTGCGGCGCACCGCATCGGTCAACTGACCACCTTCGCCATACCCCACATACCCCGGCGGCGACCCGACCAGACGCGACGTGGTGTGGCGCTCCTGGAACTCGGACATATCGATCTTGATCAGGTGCTCTTCGGAGCCGAACATGAACTCCGCCAGCGCCTTTGCCAGTTCGGTCTTGCCGACGCCGGTAGGACCGAGGAAGATAAACGAGCCGATCGGTCGCTTGGGGTCTTTCAGACCGGCGCGGGCGCGGCGCACCGACTTGGAGATGGTCACAATCGCCTCGTGCTGACCAATGACGCGACTGTGCAGATACTCCTCCATCTGGAGCAGGCGCGTGGTTTCGTCACCCTTCAGGCGCTTGACCGGGATGCCGGTCCACATGCCGACGACCTCGGCAATATCGTCTTCGGTGACATACGGGCGCTCCATCAGGTGCGCATCGCTGCCGATGCCCAGTTCGGCTTCGATCTTCTGGATACGCGCAAGCATGCGCTCTTCCCGCTCGCGGAGATCGGCAGCGAGTTCGAACTGCTGATCCTCGATTGCCGCCTCACGCTCCTTGCGGATCGCCTCCAGACCACGCAGCGCATCGCGCAGCGAAGGGGGAGTCGCCGAGCGCGTCATGCGCACGCGCGCCGCAGCCTCATCGATCAGGTCAATCGCCTTATCCGGCAGGAAGCGGTCGGGCACGTAGCGCGCCGAGAGGTGCGCTGCCGCCTTGATCGCCTCATCGGAAATCTGCAACTGATGGAAATCCTCATAGCGACTCTTGATGCCGCGCAGGATTTCGATGGTTTCTTCTTCGGTCGGTTGTTCGACCATCACGGGCTGGAAGCGCCGCTCAAGGGCTGCGTCACGCTCGATATACTTGCGATACTCGTCGAGCGTTGTGGCGCCAATCGTCTGCAACTCACCGCGCGACAACGCTGGCTTCAGAATGTTCGCAGCATCAAGCGTACCTTCCGCGCCGCCGGCGCCGATGATCGTATGGAACTCATCGATGAACAGGATGCAGCGGGTTTCCTTGATCTCATCGACCACCCGCTTCAACCGCTCCTCGAACTGACCACGATACTTCGTGCCAGCGACGAGTGCGCCCATATCGAGCGTCACGACCCGCTTCCCTTTGATGCTGTCCGGCACATCGCCTGCCACAATCCGCTGCGCCAGACCCTCGACAATCGCCGTCTTCCCAACGCCTGGCTCGCCGATGAGCGCCGGGTTATTCTTCGTGCGACGGCTGAGAATCTGAATGACTCGCTCGATCTCGTGCTGACGACCGATGACCGGGTCGAGGCGCCCGGCTTCCGCCATCTCCGTCAGATCGGTGCCCAGGGCGTCGAGGTACGGCGTCTTACTCTGGCGTTGCGATGATTGCGATGAACCCGACGAGACCGTACCGGGGCGTTCGAGACCCGCACCGGCGCCCTGACGCAGCACGCGCATCACGTTTGTGCGCACCTGTTCAAGTGATACGCCAAGAATGTCGAGCACACCGGTCGCCACGCCCTCACCGTTACGCACCAGTCCGAGCAGCAGGTGTTCGGTGCCGATGTAGTGGTGATTCAGCCGCTTGGCTTCCTCGACCGCATATGCAATTACCTTCTTGGCGCGTGCCGTGAGTTCCAGGTCCTGTCGCGGCGCACCCTCGCCATGACCAACGATGAACTCAACAGCGTGGCGCGCCTGCACGAGTTTGACCCCCAACTCGTCCAGCACACGTGCTGCAACGCCTTCACCCTCACGGATCAGACCGAGCAGCAGATGCTCGGTGCCGATGTACGGGTGATTGAACGCACGCGCCTCTTCGGTGGCAATTTGCAGCACCTGTTTCGCGCGTTTTGTAAACTTATCGAACGCCCGATCGGACATGGCTATTCTCCCTGGCACTGTGAAATACAACCAGAAACCTGGAACCGTCCCTTCGCCGCGCACCAGATGGGCGGCGCACTCACTCCCCGGCGGCGACCTCCGTATCGTCAGATGGCGGGCGCATACTCAAACCGATGCGTTTTCGCGCCGGATCGATCCGAATGATACGCGCCTGGACGACATCCCCTTCCTGCAACACATCGCGCGGATGCTGGACGCGCCCATCACCCATTTCAGAGACGTGGATCAGTCCTTCGACGCCATCTTCGATCCGCACAAACGCCCCGAACGGCGCCAGCTGCGTCACCACTCCTTCGACCATCTGGCCGATCTGGTAGCGTTCACCAACCGTCGCCCACGGCTCGTGTTGGGTGCGCTTCAGCGAGAGCGCAATGCGCTTCCGTTCGTTATCGATGCTGAGAACGTAGACCTGCACTTTATCGCCAGGTTTCAGCACCTCGCCTGGATGCTTGATCCGGCTCCAGGAAATCTCGGAAAGATGCACCAGGCCATCAGCGCCGCCTATATCAACAAACGCGCCGAAGTCGCAGACGGATGTCACGATCCCTTCGCGGACATCGCCTTCCTTCAGCGCCGAGAGCAACTCGCCCTTACGCCCTTCGCGCATATCCATCGCAGCCTGGCGTTCGGAAAGGATCAGCCGGTTGCGGTTCCGATTGATCTCGATCACCTTCAGCATCAGAGTCTGACCAACCATCCGCGCCATCTCCGACTGCTTCTGGGTATCAGAACCGCGACTGATGCCGCTGACCTGCGACGAAGGCACGAAGCCGCGCACCCCGTCGAGATTGACCAGCAAGCCGCCTTTATTGTAATTGACAACCCTGGCTTCGATGACCTCGCCGGTCTCGTAGCACTGCTGCAACCGCCGCCAGCTCTTTTCCTGGCGCGCCCGGTCGATCGACAGGGTTGCTCGCCCTTCCTTGTCTTCCGACTGAACCACAAAGACCAGCAGTGAGTCGCCGGGCTTCAGCGCCGCGCGATCTTCTTCGGAGAGCGATTGCATCTCCTTCGCCGGCACCACACCCTCAGCTTTGGCGCCGATATCGACCAGAATCTCATCACGGCTGACCCGCATAATAATGCCGTCAACCGTGTCGCCGTACTGAAGATTGCGATAGTCGTGAGCAGGGTTGGCGAGGAACTGTTCCATCAGTTCCCGGTCGCTCCGTTGATCGGCGCCCTGACCGTTGGCGTAGTCAGCATCACCGGGCGACTGAGCAGTACTCGTCGTATGATGGTTTGTTGCAGCCTGTTCTTGCTGTTCCATGCCCTTTCCTTATCCCGGCGGCAAGAGGTGATATGCGCCAGAGGGCGAATAGGTGCGCGGGACTTTGTGGTATTATACGGCGTTCACATGCAAAACGCAAGCGTAACGGTGCGCAATCGCTCGCCTGAGGCGGGTCAGTTCGGCGTTGCCTGAATGCAGCTTTTTTGCTATACTTGTCAGTTGGATTGATACGCTTGCTGCATTCATATGCAGAACGTACACCCGCCAGGTCTGGAAAGCGAGTTTCGTCGCCGTGGAGCAGTTGACCACCATCGTGGGGCATCTCGCTCCGGATCTCGATTGTCTGACGGCAATCTGGATTCTGGTGCGGTTTGGCGGCGCAGGCAACGCGGCGCTTCAATTTGTGCCTGCGGGACAGACCCTCCACAATCGCCCGCCCGATGAAGACCCCCACATCATTCATGTCGATACTGGCGGTGGACGGTTCGACCACCATCGGCCCGACGCACAGGGATTGTGCGCCGCTGAACTGGTACGCCGCAGTGTCGCTCCCGACGATGAGGCGCTTGCCCGGCTGGTCGAGCAGGTCAATCAGATTGACCACGCCTCCGCTCCACGCGGTTCGCAGGGGTTTTTCAACGTCAACGCCCTGGTCTCCGGCTACAACTTGCTGTTCCCTAATCGCCCTCACCATGTGGCATACGCTATGCTCCCCAATCTGGATGCATGGTATGAGCACGAGCAGCGCCAGATCCGCCTCGAAAAGGCGTTTGCGCGGCGCGTCGAGTTCGAGACGCCGTGGGGGCTGGGGATTGCGCTTGACGGCGATGATGGCGGGTCGAGTAAACTGGCGTATCGCCACGGCGCAGTGCTGTATGCGTATCGGAATGAACAGGGATGGATGGGCATCGCCGCCCGATCACGATCGAATGTCGATCTGTCGCCGGTCTATCACGACCTGCGCATCATTGATCGTGACGCTGACTGGTATCTGCACCCGGGAAAACGGATGCTGCTCTGTGGCACGCCCAAGGCGCCGCCTCGCTCCCTCTCGCGCCTGACGCTGGCAGAACTGGTGCGGGTCATCCAGGGTGAGGCGCTGTTTATGGAACACGCGGCGCCGGTCGTCAACCGGCGCAAGTAGTTTCAGCATGAACGTTCCGCCATACCTGGCGGTTGCTGCAAGCGAGAGCGCGTCTCCGCCGCGCTGTCGCTTCTTCCGAGTCTATCATCATAGTGTGGATGCTGTTTGGACTATGCAATAGCGCACTGAATCGCGTGGAAGCGCCATTGCAATGGAAGCGTGTGCGCCCGCAGCGCGGGCGCCAGGCGATTGGAGCAATATGCGCCATGCCTCTGGCGCATCAACGAAAGGGAAGCACGATTTATGGCGCACGTTGATGAACATGGACGCAACTCTGCTGGCATCCTCTCGAACGACTCCGGGCTTGATGCTGCAACGCTGATCGACTATTACCGTCAGATGGTGCTCATCCGTCGCTTCGAAGAGAAATGCCAGGAGATGTATACCAGAGCGAAAATTGGCGGGTTCCTCCACCTGTACATCGGCGAAGAGGCGACTGCCGTCGGCGCGATTGCCGCTCTGCGACCCGATGACCATATTTTCACCCATTATCGTGATCACGGTCACGCGATTGCGCGCGGACTCGACATTAATGCACTGATGGCGGAACTGTTCGGCAAGGTGACCGGTTGCTCGAAAGGGTTGGGCGGCTCAATGCACTTTGCCGATGCCAGCAAGAACTTCTGGGGCGGGTATGCGATCGTGGGCAGCCACCTGCCCCTGGCGACCGGTGTGGCGCTGGGAATGAAAATGCAGCGTAAAGACTCGGTCGTGATGGTCTTCTTTGGCGATGGCGCCACCAATGGCGGCGAGTTCTACGAGTCGCTCAATTTTGCGCAACTCTGGAAATTGCCGGTTGTCTTTGTCTGCGAGAATAATCTCTACGCCATGGGGACGCCGCTGGAAGTCCATTCGTCGGTCACCGAAATCTACCGCAAAGCGTGCGCCTTTGATATGAAGGCGGAACGGGTGGACGGCAACGATGTGCTGGTGATGCGCGAAGCCTCCCTGCGCGCGGTTGAGCATGCGCGTTCCGGCAAAGGACCGGTGCTGCTCGAAGCGATGACCTACCGCTTTCGCGGTCATTCGGCGCAGGATACGCAAAAGTACCGCACCAAAGAGGATATCGAACGCCACCGGCGGAACGATCCGATTGTGCGGTATCGCACGCTGCTGCTCAACGAGGGCATTGCCACCGAACAACAGATCCGTGATATTGACCGGATGATCGACGATCAGGTCGAAGCGGCGGTACGCTTCGCCGACGAGAGTCCGGAGCCAGGGCACGAATGGATTACACAGGCAGGCGTGTATGCCGCGCCGATTGCAGTCGACCCACCCATCCATGGAGAATGAACTATGCCGGTCATAACTGTCCGCGAAGCGCTGCGCCAGGCATTGCACGACGCAATGCAGGACGAGCGCGTCTTTATCATTGGTGAGGATATCGGGCATTACGGCAGCACGTATGGCGTCACTG